>JBGMRN010000256.1:0-4627 GCA_048061535.1 Thermoanaerobaculales bacterium
ACTCCCTCACTCCCTCACTCCTAAATATACTGCCCGCCGTCGATCTTGATGACCTCGCCCGTAATGTGCCGCGATCGATCCGAGCACAAGAAGCACACCAGCTCGGCAACGTCCTTGGGGGTGGCGAAGCGGCCCAGGACGGTTTCCGCAAGCGCCACATCTTTAAACTCCGCGGGGACCTTCTCCATCATTTCGGTCAGCACCATCCCCGGCGCCACCGCGTTGACATTCACGTTGAACTTCCCCAATTCCTTGGCGAGCGACTTGGTCATCGCGATCTCGCCGCCCTTCGACGCCGCATAGTTCGCCTGTGCGAACTTGCCGCGCATTCCGTTGATCGAAGAGATGTTGACGATCTTGCCGTACTTCTGGTCCTTGAAGTGGAGCGCCGCCGTCTTGTTGTAGTTGAAGTACCCCTTGAGGTTGACGTTGATGACCGCATCCCATTGCTCCTCGGTCATCTTCCAGATCACACCGTCCCAGGTGATGCCGGCGTTGCAGACGAGGATGTCGAATCGGCCGAAGGTGTCCACAACCTTCTCGACCATCGACTCGGCATCGGCGTAGCTCGACACGTCGGCCTTGACCGCAAGACCCTTGCGTCCCATTTTCTCGATCTCCGCGACGACCGCGTTCGCCTCGTCGTCGTGGCGCCGGTGGTTCAGGGCCACGTTCGCCCCCTCACTCGCCAGCTCGAGCGCGATCGCCCGCCCGATTCCCATGTTGCCACCAGTGACGATGGCGCCTTTGCCTTCCAGGTCGAGTCTCACCTTGAATCTCCTTTGGCAATTCCACCGATTCGCATATCAGCGTGGGACGTTTGAACGTCGAGCATCTGGCACCTCGTGCGCCGCGTGCATCATAACCCTTTCTCGTGGAGAAACTCGTCGATCACGCGGGCGAGCTCCGAGGGCCGTTCCATCGGCAGGAAGTGGGAACTGTCGGCTACGACCACCGTGCGGGATGCCGGCACATCCCGCTCCACCCTGACCCGCGCGGCGTCGAGGAAGGTGTCGGTGTGCTCACCCTGAACGAAAAGGGTCGGCACCGACACCTTCCGGAGATGGGTCCACAGGTCGTGCGGCGCCGCGGCGAAGATCCTCGCCTCCCACTCCCTCGGGTAACGCAGACGGACACCATCCTCCGGCAGATCAACGAACCCCACATCCAAATAGTCGTCGAGGACCTCGGGATCCCAGCCTGCAAACACCTTCTTGCTCGAGTAGCTTATCCGGGCCTCGCCGCGGTCTGACCACAGATCGCGTCGGCGACGAGCGCCGCGCACGAGGCTGAGCCGCCCGTCCAGACCGACCGCCTTCACCGCCCCCCAGAAGAGCGAGTGGGCACCGGTGAGGATGATGGGGTCCACGGCGACCACGGCCGAGAACAGCCCCGGGTCGGCGGCCGCAGCGAGGAGCGAGGTGACCGCTCCGAGGCTGTGGCCGACACCGACGACGCCACGTAGGCCGCGACGGCCGAGCTCCGAACGCAGATCCTCGGAGAAGGGGAACCAGTCCCGCAGCACCTGGGGCTTCGAATCCGGCCACAGGGGTCGCGCCGCCATGGAGCAAACGTGATGCGAGTTCGTGAGTTCGCCGATCAGCTTGCGGTAGGTACCGGGCGGAAAGCCGTTGGCGTGGGCGAAGTGGAGCACCGGGCCAGCCCCCCCGAAGTCATGCCAGACTGGACCCCCGCTCTCCGCACTCGCCTCGTCACCGATCGTCAAGGGATGGGTATTTCCTTTCGTTCGACCCCAGGCGAGTTCTCGTCCAGAGTTTCAGGACGGGAACAGGCTAACACGGTGTCCAAGTGTCTTTTGGATCCCAGGACGGGCTTGTTCGCGTCGAGGGCCTCGAGCATTCGACGACGAGCAACGAGGAGATCGGCCACGACCCCCAGCGGCCCGAAGGGCCGCGGCGGCATGGCCCTGTCTCCGGCGGTGCCTCTATAACGAAATGACCTACTTCAACGGTGTGACCGAGAACGTCGACGATCTCATCCCTTTGCTCGACGAATGGGGTGGCCCGGAAACCTTCCCGCACATGGCCAACGGCTGGGCGGTGGCGTTCGACGCTCCGTTCACCTGGACCAAGCAGGTCGCCTCCGACTTCGGCGGCACGCGCAACGGAATGGTCATCCACTGGCCGGAGGGCATCGAAAACAAAAACGAGCTGCGCACGCAGTTCTCACACGTCATCGATATCGCCCCCACGATTCTCGAGGCCGCGGACCTTCCGGAGCCAAAAGTCGTCAACGGCACGCCGCAGACGCCCATCGAGGGCACGAGCCTGGTCTACACCTTCGACGATGCCGATGCCGCCGAGCGGCACGGCGACGCTTTTCGTCAACGGCGAGGCCGTCGCGGATGGCCGTGTCGAGAAGACCCAACCCAATCTGTTCTCGGCCGACGAAACCGCCGATGTCGGCCTCGACAACCAGACCCCCGTCGCCGAAGGTCTCGGCATCGGGGAGGAGACCCGCTTCACCGGCATGATCGACAAGGTCGTGATCGATCTGAAGTAGAATCGGAAGGCCCGTACCGATTGATCCAATCGGGGGGGGGCCGGGTCCGAGTCCCGGCCCCCCCTTCTGGTTCTGACGGTCCAAATCCAAAAAGATCCTGACCGGCAATCAACAAGACAAGCGGAAGGAGCAGCGACAATGACTCTCAATGACATCACTAAGAGCGCAGCAACAACGGCCCGAAGGGCGCTCGGCAGGCGCACCCGGCACGCGCTGACCGCGATTGCTGTGCTCCTCGCCGCCGCCATCCCGGCGCTGGCTCAATCTCCGGTCCCGGCCGCGAGCCAGAAAAACCTTTCGGCAACGATGAACGTGTATGTCTTCCCAACTGTGGGCCAGGACGCCGCCCAGCAGTCCAACGACGAGGCCGAGTGCTACGAGTGGGCCGCGAAGAACACCGGCGTTGACCCCTTCGACCTCGCCAAGAAGGCATTCGCCGTGTGTCTCGAAGCCAAGAAGTACATGGTGAAGTTCTAGCCCGCATATCTCACCCGGTTCCGTAGCGAGGGTGGCGAGGTGCCGTTCCCAGTGGTGTTTTCGACCTGAGGGGCGCGGAGCGCGTACTTGCAGTACGTCGAGCACCCCGAGGCGAGCAAACACCGCTGGGTGTGGTGCATCGCCAGCCGCAGCAGAAAGCTGGTGAGATATGCGGGCTAGCCCGTTCCCGTCCAGAATCTCTGGAGGGGAAAGCGCGACTCCCGAACCAAGATCCATGCCCACGTCAAATGTCTCTGATGTCGTGAAAAACTATGCGTGAGAATCGGCGCCAGTTGCCTCTACATTTTCCGCCTCAGGCGCCGGCGGGCAACAGATCGGTCTTGCTGAAATCGGCGCCGACGAAGAGCAGCGGTTCGCCGGCGAGCTGCGCGGTTGCGTATGACAGGCAGTCGCCGAAGTTGAGCGCCGCGGGGTGGCGGCCCTTGCCGAACCGCAGCCATGCATCGGCGGCGGCGGTGTAATGGCTCTCGCCAAAGGGCACCATCGAGATCCCGGCTTCCTGGAGGAAGCGCGCGAGCAGCCCGCGCGCATCTTCGCCGAGGCGAGCCGACAGGACGATCGCCGTCTCGGTGAGGGTCGGGGCGCCGACCGCCGGCCGGGAGTCGTCCGCCAGAAGATCCACCAGTCGCTGATGCTCCGGCTCCTTGAGGAGGATCGCGACAATTGCCGAGGTGTCGAGGATCACACGCCCTCCGGTCCGTACCCGAGGATGGTGTCCTCTTCCTCGCGAGTGAGGGTTCGGCCCAGCTGATCAGTGGGTACCTTTGGCCACACATCGCGCTCGAGAAAGCGTCTGAGGCGGGCCGCCCGGTCCGTGTCAGCAACTCGCAGCACGAGCCTTTCGCGCCGTTCGCTGAGAGCTCGGTGAACCGCCCTGGTCTTGGTCTCGCCGGTGAGTTTGGCGATCTCCTCGGCGAGCCGTTCGACCTCGTTGTTTTTGATATTGAGTGCCACGAGACCCTCCACGCAAGGAAATTATAGCATCCAATGTAGAAAAATTATACCTTTCCTTACCGCGAACGTGCCGGGCTGCTCAATCTGTGGGAGATAAGTGATGCCCACGTCTTCAGGGCGCGACCGGTGACACTTGCATTCTCATACGCTATGACTCAGCGGGTTCCGTCGCGACCACACCTCTTGAGAGCGTGGTAATCTATCCTCGAACAAAGGGGTTTCATACAAAGAAATGCACTCGAAGGAGGCAGTAATGAGTACCAGATGGCAGGAATTGGTGATTTTTTTGCATTGATTCTGGTTCCGACTTCAGCATGTAATGGAGGGCAGACCGAGATCGCTCCGGGAGAGAGCGCGTCTGAGCCTGAGGCGGTCAGGACGAACCTGAAAGACCCAGAGCCGACGGACACTGCTGGAGAGGACGCGGCCTCACTGGGGGAATGGCAACTCCACATCGCAGACACGGAAAATATAGGAGCCATCACTGGTGGCATCTCCACCTACTCATCCCTCCAAGGTTTCACCTTCCTCATCGTCAACCTGCGACTTTCAAAGGCGAGCGAAGGGCCGGGTTCCCTGGAGATCGACCTCCGGAAGCTGGCCGTGCTCGATTCGTCGGGAAAAGAGTACCTCGCCGAGGCGATGGGTCCCG
>JBGMRN010000257.1:0-4550 GCA_048061535.1 Thermoanaerobaculales bacterium
ACTCTGCGCTGCTGTCGGCGGGGAGAACGAGCAAATCGAGAAAGCGCAGACACGCGCAGCGCATTGTGCCCCGCAGTAGAAAAATGGTGAGATATGCGGGTTAGAACTGCACGTCGGCGGCGGTGGATGACGACAATCATCGTGCAGCCTCATGGGGAAGACTGCTATTCTCACCACGATTGCGTGTCGGCGGATGGCCAGCCCCGCCGTCAGGGAGCCGTTTGATGCCACAACAACCGCCGCGAGTTCTACTCATCGATGACGACCGGAACTTTCGGCGGGTCACCGCCCTCGCGCTGCGGGAGGACGGTTACGAGGTCTTCGATGCAGCCAACGGCCGCGAGGGTCTCGAGCGCCTGAGCAAACAAACCGTCGATGTGACCCTCTGTGACCTCAACATGCCGGTCATGGACGGGATGGAGTTTCTGCAATCCCACGGGGAACGGGGGGTCGAATCTCCGGTCATCGTGGTCACCGCCTACGGGTCCATCGAAAGCGCGGTCGAGGCCATGAGGTCGGGCGCTTTCGACTACGTGACAAAACCGGTGAACCGGGGCGCGCTCAGGGTCGCCATCGACCGGGCCGTGGAGTACGGGCAACTGCGCGAGGAGAACCGTCGCCTGCGCGAACGGCTTGCGGGCGGCCGAGAGGTCGAGCGGCTCTTGGGATCCTCAGAGGCCATGCGGGCGTTACGAAAGATGCTGACTCGGCTCGCAGAGACCAATGTTCCGGTGCTCATTCGGGGCGAGTCCGGCGTCGGCAAGGAGCTCGCCGCTCGTGCCCTCCACTACGACGGTCCGCGAAACGACCGCGGGAAGTTCGTCGTTCTCAACTGTGCCGCGGTCCCGGCTGAGCTCCTCGAGTCTCTTCTTTTCGGGCACCGGAAAGGGGCATTTACCGGCGCCCAGGCCGATCACGAAGGCAAGTTCGAGGCCGCCGACGGCGGCACCCTCTTTCTCGACGAGATCGGAGACATGCCGCTGCCGCTCCAGGCCAAGCTCCTTCGAGTTCTCCAGGAGGGCGAGATCGAGCGGATCGGAGAGAACGCGACCCGCAAGGTCGACACCAGAGTAGTGGCGGCAACCAACCAGGATCTCGAGGTGCGGATCGAAGACGGGGCCTTTCGTCAAGACCTGTACTTTCGTCTCGCCGTGGTGCCGGTCGAGATACCCCCGCTTCGCCGTCGGATCGAAGACCTGCCGATCCTGGTCCGACACTTTCTCGGGCGCCATGGCAGTGCCGACGTTGAAGTTCCGACAGCAACACTGGATGCGCTGCGGCAACGGAAGTGGCCTGGAAACGTCCGCGAGCTCGAAAACCTGGTCATGCGGGCCTGTGCGCTGAACCCCGATCTGGATAGTCTCGAAACGGATCACCTGCAGCCGGAACCGCTGTTCACCACCGGCGGCTCGACTCTGCTTTCAGGCCACTTCGAGATCCCCGATGAAGGCGTCGATTTCGAGGAGATCGAAGGAGGCCTTCTCGCTGCCGCATGGGAAAAGAGCGGGCACAACCAATCGCGTGGGGCCAAGTTGCTCGGAATGCAACGTCAAGCGTTCATTTATCGACTTCAGAAGCACGGGATCATTGCCGAGTATGGACAGCGAGACTCCGACGAGAGTTGATCAGGGACCTCAGGGGTGGTCAACCGAACCGGTCGCCGGCCCCGGCGATGATCGGCTGATGACGAGTAGGTTGCGACCGGTCAAACCGGTACCCCAGTGGGCGCGCATCACCATCGTCACCAGCCTCATCATCGTGGCCACGATTCTCCACTACGGGATCGACGTGCGCGCGGGGGCCGTTCACGACGTTCTGACGCGTTCTTACTATATTCCCATCGTCCTCTCAGGCCTGTGGTTCGGGATCAGGGGTGGATTCCTGGCAGCCCTCGCCGTCACGGTCGTGTTTTTCCCCCACGCACTTCACGGTTGGGACGCTCCCTACACCTTCATATTCCGCTTTATCGAGATCCTGATGTACTACGCCATCGGATTGCTCACAGGGCTGATGTCGACCCGCACTCAGACCGCTCTTCGGGCCGAGCGCAAGGCTCGGTTGGAGTGGGAGCTCGCCTTACGGGAGAGAGAAGGCGCGTACGAGGCGCTCAAACGAAGCACCCGCGAAGTCTTCGAGCTGGAAGAGCAAGTCCGGCGGTCGGACCGGCTGGCAGCGCTTGGGAAGCTGAGCGCCGGTCTGGCCCACGAGATCAGGAATCCACTCGGTTCGATCAAGACTGCTGTCGAAATCTTGGCTGATCGAGTGAAGCGAGACGAGGGCAGAACAGACACAGGGAGCGCCGAGCTGTACGACGTGATCCTCGAGGAAACGGAAAGACTGAATCGCACCCTCACCGCGTTTCTGGACTTTGCGCGGAGCGAGCGCAACCTCGACGACGTCGAGCCTTGCCGCGCGAATATCGGAGGGACTCTCGACAAGACAGTCGAGCTGCTGCGGGCGCAGCTCGGGCGCAGCGGCGTTCGGGTTGACTGGGAGGCGACCACTCTCGACGTGGATGTGGCGGTCGCCGAATCTCACCTCAAGCAGGTGCTGCTCAACCTGATTCTGAACTCGATGGAAGCCATGAATGCCGGAGGGACCGTTCGCGTGCAACTGGTGAGCTGGTCACCACTGGAGACGACCATTGCCGTAGAAGATAACGGTCCGGGAGTTCCGGTGGAGATCGCGGATGAGATCTTCGACCCATTCGTTTCTTCAAAACGCGGCGGGACCGGCCTCGGGCTCGCGGTGGTGGCGAAGCTTGCGTACGCCCACGGCGGCGCCGTCGACATCGACGGCGACTATGCGTCTGGCGCTCGTTTCGTGATTTCGCTGCCCACAGCACCGGCGTGACGGGAACGCCGAAGCAGCCGAAGGGAACCACTGCCATTTTGGCCGCCGCGCGCCCGATTCTCGGCACGATGACACCGGCCCGGTGCCAGAAGAACCTTGTCCAGGCTGGCACCGGGTTTGCAATATCATCGTCCGATGAACCAGACGACCGCTGAACTTCCACCGCTGGAAACTGTGGAGTCCTCGCAGCCGCCGATGGCGGCGATCATCGACGGGAACCAGGCCCGGACGTCCCGCACACGACGACCCGACCCACCGCCGCCGAGCGGATCGCTGCCCCTCGGTCTGTCGCTCGGAATCATCCTCGCGGTGGTGATGGCGGTGGTGCTCGGCGGCCTCAAGGCGCTCGAGCTGCAGCGCGAGATCCGCCACGAGCGCGTCGCCCGCGAAGGCCTGCTCGAGCAATCTTTGGCCCCGCTGGCAGCTGACATCGAGGTCGCCGGGTCGATCGCCGAGATCCGCGAGCGCTTATTCTCCTTCCAGCGCGCCTACCGCGACTACGGCCATCCCGATCACCAGCTCCTCGTCCGTGACGCTTCCGGAGCGATCGTCGCCAGCGTTGCGCCGTCAGTGGCATCGAGCCCGCCGAAGGGAGCGTTACAAGCCGAAATTAAGGTACAAACTCCACTCGTTGACGGAGGGTACGGCGCTCTGGTCGGCTGGAAGGATTCCACCGCCTTCAACTCCGAGCTGCGCGATCGATGGCACCGGTGGTGGTTCGATCTTCTGGTCATGTCCCTGGTTCTGATCGCGGCGGTCGAAGTCGCGGTTTACTTCCTCGTCGGCCGGCCTCTAGGGCGTCTCGTGCGCGGCATCAAGAGGCTCGAGCGCGGCTACACCGCGCGCTGGGACTGCGGACCGGCCGTGTGGGAAATCCGTTGGCTCGCATGGCGTCTCCACAGCTATGCCACCGAGCTCGCGGACAGCGTCCTGCGCCTGCTCAGGGCAGAGCGCCGGGGACTGGTCTCCACCAATTCCGTGGGCGACCCCCGATTCAGTGGATCAACCGACCCCATGACGGTCGTAGCACGCAACACCATGCCCAGGAGCGAGCCCGGGAGCCCGGATCCGGACAGCTGGCGCCCGGAGGAGATCTGCCGATTGTTGAACACGCTTCGGCCCGACGACCCTCTCGCGCCAGAGGTAGCTGCGGAGGCGTGGACCACCGCGGCGACCGAGGCCGAACGTCTCCAAGACATGACGCTCAAGGCCGATCTCGAGGATGGGGCGTTGCGGCTGGTGGAGCCGGAGACCTTCATCCACCTCGAGAAGGGCGTGGCCCAGCTCCGGCGATCGCGGCGGGGATGGGTGGGAAAGGTCGCGGCGCAGCTTGCGGAGACCCTCGAGAAGGACGGCGTGCCATTCGAGATCATCCAGCACCGCGTCAAACACGTGGCCGGCGCGTGGAGGAAGATGCGGAATCACGAGATCGACCTCGATCAGGTCAACGACCTCTTCGCATTCCGCATCGTGGTGCCCTCCGAGGAAGACTGCTACCTCGCCCTGGCTGCGATCCACCGCGCCTTCGAACCCAACCCTCTCCGTTTTAAAGATTACATAGCGGAACCCAAAGCAAACGGCTACCGAAGCCTCCACACCTCCCTTCGCGACGCCGAGAGCCGCCTCTTCGAGGTCCAAATTCGGAGCGCCACCATGCATCACGAGGCCGAGAACGGCCAGGCCGCCCACTGGCAATA
>JBGMRN010000258.1:0-4531 GCA_048061535.1 Thermoanaerobaculales bacterium
GTGGACATGGGATGCTCCCTTCGCTCGTGAATTGTCCGGGTTGTGGTTGGTGGTTTCGTCTCAGTGGTGTCATGGGACTGCGCCGGGGGTGGAGATGGCCTGTACGACGCCGAAGCCGATGAAGAGGATCATGCCGACAACCATCCCGACGACCGGTAGCAGCATCTTCTCGGTCGCTGCTTCAGCTTGGGCTTCGATGGCGGCAGTCTGGCTGGCACGCATGGAGTCCGCCTTGGCGGCGAGTGACGCCCGGATGCGGGCACCCTGGTCCCCGGCGAGGTGGGCTGCGGCAGCGAGTTCGCGCAGTTCGTCGACTCCGAGTTCTTCACCGAGATCGTCAAAGACGTCCCACGGGGTTCGGCTGGTGAGGCGAGCCCTGCGCAGCGCGTCGCGGAGCTCGGCGAATGCCCAGCCGTCCCCAAGGTCAGCGGACGTCTGTAGAGCGGTCTCGAGCCCGCCGCCGCCGGCGAGAATGATGGTGACGAGATCCAGGTAGGCGGACAGAGAGTGGCGGAAGTCGCGGCGGCGGCGTTGGATCTGGTTGGACAGCCCGAGATCCGGGTACATGAATCCGGCCAGCGACAGTCCCATCGCCAGGGTCACGATGACGCCAGGGGAAACCGACACTCCGGCCGCTTCGAGCACCAGGCTGAACATGACCGGGATGAAGAGTCCGGCGATCCCACCAAGCAGCTTCTCAAAGGCGTGGGCTTCGATCGGTTTGCCGAGCGCCCGGAGACGACTCCGAAGCCCGCCGAGATCGACGAGCCCGGTGGACTCGAAGACCCGGACCACCAACTGGCCGATCCGGTCGGCCACACCGGATGTCGCCGATGCCGAGCCGTACTCGGCCAAAGAGCGACGCGGCCGTTCGAGGTCCGCCAGTGCCTTGCTGAGAGGTATTGGTCGAGGGAACAGCGCCCGGAACCCGAGGACGACACCAAGCCCGACGCCTGCACCGGTGATCATGACTGCCAGCAGCGTCATCGCTCCGCTCCCTGGGGTTCGGATGCGTGGCGGAGTCTGAATCGTTCCGGCGTCTCGAGCCGGCTGTAGTGATGGAGCATGACTCCTGCACCGAAGAACACGGCCAGCACCACGAGGAGCCAGCCCTGCCCGGCAGCGGTGTCGTACGGCTCAAGAAGGTGCCCGGCGAACACGTACAAGAAGACGACCGTGGCGGTGGTGGTGGCGACCGCGATTCGGGCGGAAGTGCGGATCCGGGCCCGACCAATCTCGATGCGGCTACGCATGCGAACATCGCCGCGGATCGCCTCCGCCAGGCGGGCAAGGAGGGGGCCGAGATCCCTGGCCTCCAACCGTGCAGCCGCAGCCAGCGAGGCGATCACCAGATCGGCGGACGAGTGGTCCAGATCACGGGCGAGATCATCCAGGGCAGCGTCGAGCGGCTGATGCCGCAGCCGCAGAGCGAAAGATTGAAGTTGCGGTCTGATGGCCAAAGGAGCAACCGTCGCGGTCTGGATCAGAGACTCCTCGAGACCCGACGCTCCGGCCATGGTGTCGCGGATCATGTCCGACCAGGTCGCAATGGCATCGGCTGTGGCTTCCGCCTCGGCACGCCTGACCGTGCCCCCGAGGGCTGCAGGTCCTACCAGCATGCCGAGAGCGGCCCCGAACCCGGCAACCGGCCATCCCGTTGCCACTCCAACCACGATCCCCACCAGCAGCGAGGTCGCCAGCCATGCAACGGCACGTTCCGCCGGCACCTCGACAGGGACCAGCCTGCGCGCCTCGGGCACGACGCGGACACCCCTCGTAGCGGTGATCCCCAACCACAGCCCGAAACCTGCAACAGCCCCGACACTGGCGATCAGCAAGACCTGCATGATCACCACCACCCGGCCACGTTGGCCAGATACGATGCGTCGAATCCGACACGGATGAGACGGGCCAAGGTGTCGTTGCGGATCGTCGGCCCGGGTGCCGGCGTCGCCCTCCCGTCGCCCGATGGCCGATACACCTCGTTGGTTGCGATCTGGCGGTCCTCAGCATCGAGCACCTCACGGACACTGGTGACCCGACGCACACCATCGACCCAGCCGACGTGAATGATCAGGTCGACGGCATTGGCGATCCACTTGTTCGACGTCTGCTCATCGAGACCGGCCTCAGCGGTGTACATGCCGAGCCGCACGATGGCGCCCTTGGAAGAGTCGGCATGGATCGACGACATCGAACCATCGTTGCCCTGGGACATCGCCCGCAACATGTCGACCACCTCGACACCGCGGATCTCCCCAACGATCACCCGGTCGGGGTTCTGGCGCAGCGTCGCCCGTACACAGTCGGCCAACGTGGCTTCGCCCCGGCCCTCGATGTTGGCGCCCCGCCGTTCCCACATGACCTGGTCCGGGTGCAGATCCGCGAACCGATCCAACCCGATCTCGAGGTTGTCCTCGACGGTCACGACGCGTTCCTCGGGTGGGATCTCGTTCAACAGGCACCGCAGCATCGTGGTCTTGCCCGTGTTGGTGCCGCCGGCGACGATCAGATTCAGCTTCGCTTGCACCGCCGCGGCGAGGAACGCTGCCAGCCCCTCGTCTATCACACCCAGGTCAATAAGGTGCTTCATCCGATAGATGCTGAAGTCGTGACGGCGGATGGTGATCGCTGGGCGGCCTGTCAGTCCCATCACGGCATGGAGACGCTCCCCGCCCGGGAGTTGGAGGTGCAGCTCCCACGACACCTGGTCCCAGCGCTTCTCCGACCTGCCGATCCGCCGAGCTGCCGTGGCGATGATCTCGATCAACTCGCGATCCGAGTCGGCGGCTGGCTCGCCACGGATCTTCGTCCCATCCCGGTAGACGAGCCACACGTTGTCGTACCCGTTGACGTGGATGTTCGCCAACTCCGGGTCGTCGATGTAGGGCTGGAGCCTCCCCAACCCGTGGACCCGGTCGAACACAGCGTCCGCAAGCTCGGATTCTGTCTCGGCGTCCAGCGGCGCTTGGCCGTTTCGGTAGGCGTCCTCGGCGAGGCGTCTCAGCTCGGCAGCTATCAGGGAGCGCGTCAGCGCCTCCTCGTCGTCCAGGCTCAGCGCCTGCTCGTCGTCGAGGGAGCGAAGATGCTCCGACAGTTTCTCTGCCACCGTGCGGTGCAAAGTTGCGCGCAGGTCCACGTCGCCACTCACGGCCGCGCCTCCTGTGGCTGGTCTTCGACGACCGGCGCCACCTGGGGGGTGGTCTCCAGGTCGGACTCCGGCGATGGCGTGGGGGCGAGCCGTCCGGCCAGAGTCGCTACAGATCTGACGAGCGGGGAGCGCCGAAGATCGCGTACTGCGCCGTGCGACCCGGTCAGTACCGCCGCGGTTCGGGGATCCCAAGCAACGACTCCGGTGACGTTCGTCTTCATCGAAGCGGTCACTTCTGCGGGCCCGTACGGCTTATCACCGATCAGCAACAGTCCGGCGTCGACCCCCGACGTGTTGAGAGCAGCGACTCGATGCGCCGCCGGTCGAAGCTGGTCAAGTGTTGGGCGAGTGAGCACCAGCACCACATTCGCCTCGCCGATGATGCCGTCCGTCGGCAAGCCCGGCGGGATCCTCCCGCAGTCGATGATCACGTCGATCTCCGTCTGCTTTCTGGACCAGGTGGTGAGGGCCCCCGCGAGATCGCGCAGCACGGCATGGGCCTCGTCGGGTGTGGCGGGACCGACCAGGACGGGTACTCCTCCGGGGACGTGTTGGGTATGCCGCCAGACAGCGTCGGCATCGAGCCCTCGTCGGGAGTCCGCGGCGAGCGACGAGAGGCCGGGGGTGTCGCCCAGGCCGTATCGGGCCGCGATCACCCCTCCGAAAGGATCCGCCTCGACCAGGAGACAACGGCGATGTGACGGCCAGGTGGCTGCCAGCGCCAGCGCGGTGGTCGTCACGCCTGGCGATCCGTGAGCGGAGGTCAGACACACGACGCTCATTGGTCGACTCCCGAGACCAGCACGAGCCGGACCCTGCCGGCGGCCGCTGCGCTGGCGACCGTGGCTGCATCTTGAGCGGGCAACCGCAGTGAGATGAACCGATCGCCCTGGGTCCCCAACTCGGCAACGTCGAATACCTCGGCCGACGTGACGACGGCTTCGGTGTCGGCGAAACCCTCATCAGACGCAGTCCGACTCGTGAGCACGACATCGACTCGGTCCCCGGGCGCCAACAGCAACGTCGGATACTCGCCCGGTGCCAACGCCAAACCGACAACGCCTTCACCCGCGTCGAGGAGGCTGCGCGACACAAAGTACGCCGAAGTGAGAAGTGTGCCGGTTTCGAGGTCCGCAACGGCGGTCAAGCCGACCAGGCCGGCGGCTGCGTCCGGCGGCAGGCTGCTGATCGGATCGTCGGTCGCTACGTACACGACCATCAGATCGCCAGATGTGACAGTTTGGCCGCGCTCCACCGATTGCGCCAGGGCAAGCACAGGTTCTCGGGCCGCGGCCTGAGAGAACAGGACCACCGCCACCAGCGCGCTCACCGCCACCAGGAACACCGCGATCAAGAGCTGTGGGATCTCCACCTTGCGGC
>JBGMRN010000259.1:0-4443 GCA_048061535.1 Thermoanaerobaculales bacterium
CTACTCTCTCAACGACGCCGCCCACTTCGGCGGGCCGGCGGCGTCGTCCTGGAGGGCGCGGACGGACAGTGGTCCGCGGCGAAGAGCGGCCACCGCCTCGGCGACCGCGTGGGCCCCGGGGATGGTCGTGAAGTAGAGCACTCCGGCATCGAGGGCTGCGCGACGAATCGAGCCGGCGTCCCGGGCGGCGCGTCTGCCGGCGGCGGTGTTGATCACCAACTGCACGCCACCTTCGGCCAGCAGCTCGGGGATGTCGGGGTGGCCCTGTCCCACCTTGTACACCGTGTCGATCGCAGGGAATCCGGCTGACCGCAGATGGGCCGCGGTGCCCTCGGTCGCGCTGAGCGTGAACCCGAGCTCCTCGAACCGTGCCGCCAGGGCCGGGAGCCGCACCTTGTCGCGGTCGGCCAGGGAGAGCAGCACCTGGCCGCCCTCCGGGATCCGCCAGCCGGCGGCGAGAGCCGCCTTGGCGAAGGCCTCGCCGAACGACCGGCCGCGACCCATGACCTCGCCGGTGGAGCGCATCTCCGGGCCCGGCAAAGGATCGACGCCGGGGAACCGCTCGAACGGGAAGACCGGCAGCTTGACCGCCACCTCGGTGGGAACGCCGTCATCGACGCCAAGATCGGCGAGGCTGGCGCCGGCGCAGACGCGGGCTGCCAGCTCCGCCCACGGCATGCCGGTGGCGCGGGCGAGGAACGGCACGGTCCGCGAGGCGCGCGGGTTGACCTCGATGACGAAGACGGTGCTTTCCTGAATGGCGAACTGAACGTTGATCAGACCACGCACTTCGAGGGCCAGCGCCAGCAGACGCACCTGGCGCCGCAGCTCCGCCTGGAGCTCGAGCGGCAGGCTCACCGGAGGTGTGACGGCCCCCGAGTCGCCGGAGTGCACGCCCGCCTCCTCGATGTGCTCGAGCACGCCGCAGATGACCACGCGCTCGCCATCGGACACCGCGTCCACGTCGACCTCCACCGCACGTTCCAAGAAGTGGTCGAGGAGCACCGGGCGGTCGGGATCGACCGCTGCAGCGCGGCGCAGATAGCCCGCGAGCTGGTCGTGCCCGTAGACGATCTCCATCGCCCGTCCGCCGAGGACATACGAAGGCCGCACCAACACCGGGAAGCCCAACTCGTCTGCGGCCGCGGCAGCCTGTTCCTCCGAGGTCACCATCCGGCCGGGTGGTTGGTGGAGACCCAGCTCGGAAAGCAGCTCGGCAAACCGCCCGCGGTCCTCGGCGCGGTCGATGGCGTCGCGCGGCGTGCCCCAGATGGGCACCCCGTGGCGCTCGAGGTCGGCCGCCAGCTTGAGCGGGGTCTGACCTCCGAGCTGTACCAGCACCCCCAGCGGTCGCTCGGCATCGCAGATGTCGAGGACATCCTCCGCGTGCAGGGGGTCGAAGTGGAGGCGGTCGACCGCATCGTAGTCGGTCGAGACTGTCTCGGGGTTGCAGTTGACCATCACCGCCTCGTAACCTTCGGCTCGCAGGCCGGCCACCGCCTCCACACAGCAGGCGTCGAATTCGATGCCCTGGCCGATGCGCACCGGGCCACCGCCGAGGATGAGTACCGGACGCCGCGGCGTCGGCTGTTCATCGGCGTCGCCGAAGCTGCCGTAGAGGTAGGGGGTACGAGCCTCGAACTCGGCCGCGCAGGTGTCCACCCGCCGCCGTACCCGTTCCACGCCCGCGATCTGGCGGCGTGAGCGGATGTCGGAAGCGCCGAGGCCGAGGAGGCGGCCGATGTGGTCGTCGGCGAAACCCAGACGCTTGACCGCATTGAAAAATTGCGGCTCGTCGATCCGCGCGGCAAGCTCTTTCTCGGCCGACACCAGTCCGGCGATTCGGCGTAGAAACCAGGGGTCGACGGCGGTGAGCTTGTGCACCCGCTCGCTCCCCCAGCCGCGGCGCAGGGCTTCGGCCAGCTCCCACAGGCGGTCCGGCGATGGTTCCCCGAGACGACGCACCAGCTCCTCATCGTCGGCCGCCGCCACCTCCGGCGGCGCCTCGAGGGAGTCACGGTCCACCTCCAAAGAGCGCACCGCCTTGAGCAGCGCCTCCTCGAAGGAACGACCGATCGCCGCCACCTCACCCACCGCCTTCATGGAGGTGCCCAGACGCGAGTCGGCGCCGGGAAACTTTTCGAACGCGAAACGGGGAATTTTCACCACCACGTAGTCGAGCGCAGGTTCGAAGGAGGCCGGAGTGGAGCCGGTGATGTCGTTGACGATTTCGTCCAGCCGCCGCCCGAGGGCGACCTTGGCGGCGATGCGGGCGATCGGGAAACCGGTCGCCTTGGAGGCCAGCGCTGAGGACCGGGAAACCCGCGGGTTCATCTCAATGACCACGTAGCGGCCGTCTGAAGGGTTGACCGCGAACTGGACGTTGGCGCCGCCGGTGGCAACCCCCACCGCGTCGAGCACCGTGCGCGCGGCGTCGCGCAGGACCTGGAACTCGCGGTCGGTCAGGGTCTGGGCGGGAGCGACGGTGATCGAATCACCGGTGTGGACCCCCATCGGGTCGAGGTTTTCGATCGAGCAGACGACCACGAAGGCGCCCGCGGAGTCGCGCATCACCTCGAGCTCGAACTCCTTCCATCCGAGGACGGAGGTCTCCACCAGTACCTGGTCGGTGGGGGAGGCCTCAAGCCCCTTGGCCAGGAGGATTTCAAAGGACGCGCGATCGAGGGCGATGCCCCCGCCCCAGCCTCCGAGCGTGAACGAGGGGCGGAGGACTGCGGGCAGGCCGACCTTGTCGAGGACCTGCAAGCCTTCGGCGACCGAACTGACCGTTGCCGCAGGCAGCACGGGGAGCCCCGCCTCCTCCATCGCCACGCGAAAGGCCTCGCGGTCTTCGGCGAGGCGGATCGAGCGCACCTCCGCGCCGAGCAGGCGGACCCCGAGTCGTTCGAGAACCCCGGCCTCCTCCAGCTCCACCGCCAGGTTGAGGGCGGTCTGGCCTCCCAGCGTCGGGATCAGCGCATCGGGGCGCTCCTGCTCGAGGACCGTCGTGACCGTCGCCAGGGTCAGCGGTTCGACGAAGGTGCGGTGGGCAAGACGGGCGTCGGTCATAACGGTCGCCGGGTTGGAATTGACCAGCACCACCCGGCAGCCCTCCTCGACCAGCGCGCGCACTCCCTGGACCCCCGAGTAGTCGAACTCGCAGGCCTGGCCGATGCGGATCGGCCCCGCACCGAGGATGCAGACGGAGGAGGGTTTTGCGCTCACTGGGCTGCCGTCCAGCGAGCGATTTCGGATTCCGAATTCATATGGCCCCTTCGCGACATCTCTCGGCAAACCTCGCAAACAGGCTCGCGGCGTCGTTGGGCCCCGGGCTCGCCTCGGGATGGAACTGCACCGCCTCCACCCCGGCCCGCGGCAGGGCGAGCCCCTCGAGGGTGCCGTCGGTGAGATTGATGTGCGTTACCTCGACCTCGCGCGGCAGCGAAGACTCCTCGACGACATAGTTGTGGTTCTGAGCGGTCACCAGCACCCGGCCGGTGTGCAGCTCGCGCACCGGGTGGTTGCCGCCGTGGTGGCCGAAGGGCAGCTTGACCGTCCGACCTCCGAGGGCGAGACCGAGGAGCTGGCAGCCCATGCAGATGCCGAGGATCGGCAGCCGGCCGATCAGGTCTTCGATCAGTTTCCGCGCACCCTCGACCCCGGCCGGGTCGCCGGGTCCGTTGGAGAGCACAACGCCGGCGAATCCACCGTCGAGGAGCCGGGCAGCCGATGTGTCAGGCGGAACGACTCGCACCGTAAAGCCCTCGGCCACGAGGCGGCGCAGGATCGAGCGTTTGACTCCGAAGTCAACCACCACCGCCCTCGGTCGCTCGGCGGCGGTCGAATCGGCGGCGGGGTGCGAGGGGGATGCCCACGGTCCCTCGGACCAGTCGTAGGGCTCGCTGCAAGCCACCTCGCGGGCGAGGTCGAGGCCGTCGGTGCCGCGGGTAGTTGCGGCGCGATCGATCAGGGCCTCGGGGAGGCTGCCGTCGGTGGCGAGAAGACCCGGGACGGCGCCGGCGGTGCGAACGTGGCGCACGAGCGAGCGGGTGTCGAAGCCCCAGCCGACCGCAATCCCACGCTCGGCGAGCCACGCCTCGGCCCCACCCTCGGCGCGCCACGACGAAGGATCGAGATCCAGGTCCTGGACCACCAACGCCCGCGCCCAGACGCGGTCGGACTCGGCGTCCGCAGGGTTGACTCCGACCTGGCCGACGTGGGATGCGGTGAGGGTCAGGATCTGACCGTGATAGGAGGGGTCGGTGAGCATCTCCTGGTAGCCGGTCATCGAGGTGTTGAAGACCACCTCGCCCTCGACCACCAGTTCGGCGCCGGCTGCCCACCCCTCAAATACCGTCCCGTCCGCCAGAACCAGGCACGCGGGCCGGCGGCATGCGAGCGAACGCGGGAGATCGGAGCTCGGCGCCATGCTGTCGGCAGAGA
>JBGMRN010000260.1:0-4385 GCA_048061535.1 Thermoanaerobaculales bacterium
CCCGGCCACCAGGGGAAGGCGCCGAGCGAGGTCTGGCTCTTCTTCAGCTTGGCCAGCGCCGCGTCGCGCTGGGCGCGGGTGATGCGGGGGTCGAGAACGTTGACGAGATCATCGGCCGCCTCCTGCCCGCCGCGCGAGGTCTGCAGCCACGGGGTCTCCTCGAGCTCCATCTTGCGGTTGGGGTCGGTGGCGTCCCAGGTCTCCAGCCGGGTGTCGCGCTTGGAGAGCTTCTGCGCCATCGCCTCGACCGCCGGGTACTCCTCGAATAGGCTGCCGACGATGCCGGTGGAGAGGAAACGATTGAGCGTCTGCTCGGTGCACTCGTAGGGGTAACTAACCAGGTAGGGCAGGGCGCCCAACACCGAGTAGAAAAGCTGCGCATCGATGGTGACCACGAGCTGGTCGTTGATCAGGGTGGGATCGTCGTCGGCCGCCATGTCGGCAAAGTGGAGCTCGCGACGGTCGGCATCGTGCAGCGTGACGAAGCGCGACTGCATGAGGTGCATCCGCCCCGGCAGCACCGGAAGCGGCCGCAGCTCGCCATCGGAGAAGGCGCCGGCGCGGGCGGTCACCTTGAAGGCGACCGTGCCCACGCGGGCGGGGACCTCGAGCTCGAAGCTGAGGTCGGCGCCCTCGCCCGGCTCGACCGAAAAGGGCACGCCCGAGGTCTCGCTCGCCTCCAGGCCGAAGAGTGAGCGCAGATCCTCGTCGGTCTCCGGGTCCGTGATCCGGAGGTTGAGCCGGCCCTCGATAACCTCCTCCCCGGCGTTGTTGACCACGACCTTGAGGACCGCTCGGTCACCCTCGCGTAGGAAGCGCGGCAGGTAGGGCCGCACCATCAGCTCCTTGACGCTCCGGGTCCGACGGGTGATGGCGCCGCTGCGGAGGTCGGTGGTGAGAGCGTGGACCCAGAGGTTCCACTCGGTGACCGAGTCCGGAACCTCGAAGGAGACCGTCGCCGAGCCGTCGTCGCCCAGGAGCAGGTGGGGTTCCCAAAAGGCGGTCTCGGAGAAATCCGAGCGCAGCTCGACAGCAGCTTCCGGCCCGACGCCGGAACCTGCGGATTCCACATCGAGTCGTTCCTGGAGCCGTTCCTCACCTTCAGCCTTCGAGTCCTCAACTGCGTCCATGGCCATCGCCGCAGCCGGAGAAGTCACCACCACTTCCTCTGCGTACGCCACCCCGGCCTTCATCATGCGCATCGGTCCACGCCGCCGACCCGGTCCGCCGATGCCGTATCCGTCGAGCGCCTCGAGGCGGTCGCCGTGGAGGGCGGGATAGCCGGGGAGCCCGCCGAGGCTCGACGAGCTCCACGCCTGTTGGGCCTGGCCGAGGCTCACCCACAGGCGATCGGTGCCGGTGCGGTTGGGGTAAAGCAGAAGCGGGTCGGGCGGCTCGTGGGGCGCGAATATGTCGAGCGAGCGGTCGTACATGTAGGCCAGCAGCTCGGCGGCGCCGGCATCCACCTCCGCGCCGTCATGGCCGCGCACCGTCACCTGGAAGGTCTCGCGGGTCCCCGGCCGCATGCGATCGCGGAAGGTCGCGAACTCCAGATCGAGGCGGCGGTCATCCCAGGGGACGAAGACCCTCGCCGAACGCCTGATGAGCTGATGGTCGCGCACGAGCGTGAGAGTGACGCCGAAACCGCCGCGCTCCGCCGACGTGATCGGAAACTCGATCACTCCGCTGCGACCGGCGCCGATCTCGCGGCGCTCGATGCGGCGGCCGTCGCGATAGATCTCGAGGACCATGTCCTGCGCCTTGAAACCGGTGAAGACCAACAAACGCGCTCTCTCTCCAACCGCCACCGAGGAACGCTCGAAGCGCAGCAGCGCCGGCAGGGCGAGCGGCGTTCGACGCTCGCCCGCGACCACCAGGTTTTTCATGGTCGTAAACGCCGCACCGTACTCGTCCCGGGTCGTGTAGACGACCCGATAGGCCCCCGGCGCGAGACCGGGAAAGTTGACCTCGGCTGCGCCATCCTCGCCGTGCTCCGCCTCGCCGCGGGCGATCTCGGCGCCCTCGGCCCAGCCGGCGAGGACCGCCTCCGGACCGTAGGCAGGCTGCCAACGCGGACGCAGGCCGTCACCAGGCGTCCGGAAGGCATCCTCGTCAGCCGGCGCCGGAAGCGGCTGGTCGGCGGGAGTCAGGACTTCGAGCGGCTGCTCGAGCCGCAGCAGACGCCACTGCCCCCGACCCGCCCGCGGTGTGCCGTCGAGATCGGTCCGCAGAACCCGAACGGACGCGGCCTCCCCGGCCGTCAAGAATCCGAGATCGTCGGTGATGCTCGCCTCGACCGCGACGAAACCGAGACGAAAGACCCGGCTCGCCGAGCGGGTTTCTCCGCCCTCGTCGGTCACGTCGATTCCCAACCGATAACGATAGGTCACGCCGCGCCGAGCCTCACGTTCGTCCGCTTTGGGCGTGAAGCGGATGTCGAACCGCCCCTCGTCGTCCAGCGAGGCCTCGCCCGCGGCCACTACCTGGGCATTGGTGGACGGCGCCGGGCGCCACCAGAACCACCAACGCGGATAGACCGGCTCGCGGGTGACCCGCCAGCTCACCGAGCCCGAGACCACGGGCAGGCCGAAGTAGTAGCGGACCTCGCCCGAGAGGGCCGCTTCGCGGTTGAGGCGAAGGGGCGTCGGAGGATCGGAGACCGTCACCTCGAAGGTCGGCCGCTTGTACTCCTCGACGCGAAGCCATGCCTGGCCGCCAAGGGAGGTCGACAGCCTCCACCGCCCGAGCAGGCGGCCACTCGGGATCTCGAACTCTCCCGAAGCGGATCCAAAACCGTTGGTGGTGACTGTCCTCCGAGCCACCTGCTCGCCGTTGGCGTCGAGCAACGAGACGTGAACCGGGGTGCGGGGCAGGGTCCGATAGCTCATCTTTTCGCCGCCGCCGCGATAGCCAACAACCTTCCAGAAGATCTTCTGTTGCGGCCGGTAGACCGAACGGTCGGTGTAGACCAGGGCCGAGGTGTGCCGGCCCGGCCCGGCCTCGTTGTGCCGGAACAGGCCCGTGCGATCGAGCGCGAGCTGCTGGCCGTGGCGAGCGATGAGGAAGTACTGGCCGCCCTTCCAGCGGCGCTGGTCGAGCCGCGCCCGGCCGTCATCGCCGGTCGTCAGCAACTCGACCTCGCGGTGACCGCGTTGGTAGTTGAAGCGATAGACCGAGACCCGAACGCCTGCGAGCGCCCGGCCGCTCGCGCCGGAGCGAGCCGTCACCTCGAAGCCCCCGCTGACCCTCCGAGTGAGGAGCACGAGATCGGTGAGCAGAAAATTCTCGGCCACCCGGGAATTGTTGTATTCGGAGAAGTCCGCCCGCATCGAGGCCACCACCAGATAGGCGCCCGGCTCGGCCAGACGTGGTACGACGTAGGTCGCGTGTGAACGGAAGTCGGGGGTGGGCGGCAGCTCCACCGACCACTCCGCGTCCGGCTCACGCCGGGCCATGATCTCCTCGGCTTCGCGCCATCGCGGGAGCAGGTTGTAGTCCTCGGAGTGCTCCACGAAGTCCACCAGGTCGTAGCGGTAGGCACGGAAGTGGAGAGCCGGGATATTCCGGTGGTCGACCTTGAGCGAACGCCGGTCCGGGCCGTCGGCGGCCATGGCGCCGAGGCTGTAGGACGGGGCCTCGATCGAGGCCACTATGTGGGCGCAGCGCTGCCCTCCAATGCTCCGAGGATGGCGCTCGCGGCCGGTGAGAGCGGCGCCGCGAGCCCGCACCAGGGCATCGTGACCCGATTCCTGCCGGATGAACTCGGCGAGGGTCGCCTGGCCCATCGACCACCATTCGTAGCTGCGGTCGAAGCCTCGCTGTACGGTCTCCAGGTAACGGCGGATCGCGAGCCGGTCTTCCTCCCCGGTGAGCGCTAAGTGCAGCCGGCGCAACCGCTCCAGGCGGACCTCGAGGGCGGCCTCGGGGCGCCGCCCGGATGCGTGCCATTTCTCGAGGTCGTCGAGGAGGGCGCCGATCTTCAGCAGGGGATGGACCTCGGCATCGGCGAGATCGAGGGCGGAGGAGATCTCGGCGTCTCCCTCGATGAGCGACGCCGGATCGAGCTGGAAGATCTCGTTGGACTGGGCCGGGCTCCATAACGATGAGTCGGCCAACAGCCCAACCCACAAATAGGTCACCGCATCGCGCAGGGTGCCGCGGATGCGCGGCGGGAAATTGTTCTGCTGGAGGTAGCGGGCAAGCGTGCCGATCGGCTCGCTCCCCCACTCGGCCCGCCGCAGCCAGACCTCGAGATAGGCGCGGTTGGCTTCGGCCACGATCTGGTCGAGGTCCCATTTCTTGAGATCGAGCTCGCCTGCGGTCTCCACCCTCTCGCGTTGGCGGATCTCCCACGAGTAGACGCGCGCATAGGTGACCAGCGAGTC
>JBGMRN010000261.1:0-4363 GCA_048061535.1 Thermoanaerobaculales bacterium
GGCGGCGCCGTGCACGCCATGCACGACCCGACAGAAGGCGGCCTGGCCACCGCTCTCTACGAGCTGGCGGAGGCGTCTGGGCTGGGGGTGTCCGTACAGGCGGAGGCGATCACGGTTCTGCCGGAGACGGAGGCGATCTGCGCCGCCGCCTCGCTGGAGCCGCTGGGGCTGCTGGCCTCGGGAGCGCTGCTCATCGCCGTAGCGGAGGAGGACTGCGGGACGGTGCTGGCGGCGCTGTCGGAGGCTGGAATCGGAGCGAGCCGGATCGGTACTATGGTCAAGCGGGAGACGGGGGTTATAATGGACGGGCTCGCCCAAATCAGGGAGGTGCCCCGTTTCGCCAGGGATGAGGTAGCTCGCTTCCTGGCAGGCTAGCGAGCGCGACGGCCCCGAAGACGCATCGGGGCCGCCGGCAAAAGGGCGATCTAGGGAGGCTGGCAGACATTGGCAACTAAGAAGCCAACGACGATTGGACAGCTTCGCGAGTCAGGCTACAAGGTCCTGACCGTCAAGCAGGAGATGCGCAAGAACCTCGTCGACCGGATCCGTAAAGACCAGACAGACCATCTGCCGGGCATCATCGGCTTTGAGGAGACGGTCGTCCCCCACCTGGAGAACGCGCTACTGTCCGGACAGGACATCATCTTTCTGGGGGAGCGCGGGCAGGCGAAGTCACGCGTGATCCGCGCCCTGGCAGGGCTGCTGGACGAAGAGATACCGGCGATAGCGGGCTGCGAGATCAACGATAATCCGTTCGACCCGATATGCAAACGCTGTATAGATCTTGTCGATCAGGAGGGTGACGAGACGGAGCTGGCCTGGCTGGGCCGCGATCGCCGCTACGGGGAGAAGCTGGCCACCCCGGACATCACCATCGCCGTCCTCATCGGCGAGGTCGACCCGATCAAGGTGGCCGAGGGCCGCTACCTCTCGGACGAGCTGACGATACATTACGGGCTGATCCCCAGGCACAACCGGGGCATCTTCTGCATCAACGAGCTGCCGGACATGGCTGAGCGCATCCAGGTGGGGCTGCTCAACATCATGGAGGAGCGCGATGTGCAGATCCGCGGCTACCGCATACGCCTGCCGCTGGACGTCTTCGTCGTCGCCTCCGCCAATCCGGAGGACTACACCAACCGCGGCCGCATCATCACGCCGCTCAAGGACCGCTACGGCGCCCAGATCCGCACCCACTACCCGAAGAACGTGGAGGCGGAGATCGCGATCATGGAGCAGGAGCGCTCCCGCTTTGAGGAGGACGACGATCACCCGGTCAACGTCCCGGCGTACATGAAAAAGATAGTGGCGGAGGTGACGCGGCTGGCCCGCCGCAGCCCGGACATCAACCAGCGCTCCGGGGTCTCCGTCCGCGCCTCTATAGCGGACTACGAGGCGCTGCTGGCCAACGCCTATCGCCGCGCGATCCGCCTCAAGGAGAAGCAGATAGTGCCCCGCATAAGCGATCTGCCCTACCTGGTGCCCGCCATCAGCGGCAAGCTGGAGTTTGAGACGGTGGAGGAGGGGCGCGAGGAGCAGATCGTAGACCGTCTGATCCAAGGGGCCGTGCTGGCCGTGTTCAACCGCTACTTCAGCCTGGCCGAGCTGGAGACGGTGGTGGCTAAGTTCAAGGCCGGCCACGCGGTGGAGGTGGGCGATCAGACGCCCTCAGCGGATTACGTCAAGCTGATGAAGCAGGTGGAGGGGTTGGACGCGGCGGCGGAGAAGCTGGGCGCGGGCCGGAGCAGGCCGGCAATCGCTTCAGCGGTGGAGTTTGCGCTGGAGGGGCTGCACCTGAACAAGCGGCTGAACAAGGACAAGATCGCCGGTCGCTTCCAGTACAGGGGATAGGAAGGAACCGTTAGCGGCGGATGGCTTACGAATCAGTTGACCAACTACAGAAAGTACTGGCAGATAAAGTCTTCCATTATGCCAAAGACGCCAAGAAGGCGTCGGGTAGAGCACTCGGCACACTGATCGAGATTATCACTTTCTATCTGCTGAAGTCCTGGGGCTTTGAGCATTCAGTTGCAATCGAAAGACACTTTGAACCGCTCCGGGGAAAGTGGAGGCTCCAAGCTGTGAGAGGATGGAGCAATGACACGAACGGGGAGGTATCCAGTGGAGATTCGAGAGCGGGCGGTGCGCCTTGTGCTTGAGCACCAGGGCGAGTACCCGTCACAGTGGGCGGCGATCAGCTCGATCGCCACGAAGTGCGGAATGACGCCGGAGACGCTGCGCAAGTGGGTGCGGCGGGCAGAGGTCGATGGCGGCGCCCGGCCTGGCCTGACGAGCGATGAGCGTCGGCGGCTCGTCGAGCTCGAACGGGAGAACCGCGAGCTACGCCGCGCCAACGAGATCCTCAAGGCTGCTTCTGCTTTTTTCGCGCGGGAGCTCGACCCGCGCCTGCCGAGATGACCCGCTACATCGAGGCGTACCGCGAGCGCTTTGGGGTCGAGCCGATCTGCAAGGCGCTGCAGGCTGCCCCGTCCAGCTATTACGCCGCCCGCCAGCGGCCACCCTCAGCGCGGCGGCTGCGCGACGAGGCGCTCAAGCTCGAGCTGCGGCAGGCGCATGCCGAACACTTCGGGGTGTACGGCGCCCGCAAGCTCTGGCGGCAACTGCAGCGCCAGGGCACTGTGGTTGCGCGCTGCACGGTGGAGCGACTGATGCGAGACCTTGGGCTCGCCGGCGTGGTGCGAGGGCGGCGCCAGCGGACCACCGTCCCCGATGAAGTCGCCCCTCGCCCGGCGGACTTGGTGAAGCGTGACTTCCGCGCCTCCGTCCCGAACCGGCTCTGGGTCGCCGACCTCACCTACGTGCGCACCTGGTCGGGCTTCGCCTACGTGGCCTTCATCATCGACGCCTGCTCCCGTTACATCGTCGGCTGGCACGCCTCACGGTCGCTGCGCACCGACCTCGCACTCTGCGCACTGGAGCAGGCGCTGTGGGCACGAAAGGGGCCCCTGGCCGGGCTGGTACATCACTCGGACCGCGGCGTACAGTACCTCTCGATCCGCTACACGGAGCGGTTGGCGGAGGCGGGAGTGGCGACCTCGGTCGGCAGCCGGGGCGACTCGTATGACAACGCCCTGGCGGAGTCGGTGATCGGGCTCTACAAGACGGAGCTGGTCCACCGCCGTGGTCCCTGGCGCGGCTGCGACGACCTGGAGTTCGCGACGCTCGAGTGGGTCGACTGGTTCAACCATCGCAGGCTCCTTAGCGCAATCGGATACGTCCCACCCGCGGAGTACGAAGCGACCTGTTACCCTAGACCCGTCCCCGCCGGGGCCGGGACTCAATGATTAGAGTCTCCATCAAACCCGGGGCGGTTCAAGCTACTTGGCCTCAGGTGGCGGGACGTTGACCTGGGCGCAGGCAGGATATCCGTAAGACAGACCTGTCAGTGGCTACCGAAGCGGGGGTTCATCTTCAGGCAGCCCAAGACGTACCGTAGCGCTAGGCCCGTGTCTGTCGCGAGCCGTGTCGTGGAGCGCCTGCGCCAGCAGAGGATTAAGAAGGCGGAGGAACGTCTTGCTGCCGGGCCTGCTTACGAGAACAACGACCTTGTCTTCGCCGACGCCGTGGGGCATCCTATACACCCGAATACACTGCGGGACGCATGGGCCAGGATAACCGCTCAGGCGGGATTGAGACTCAGGTTCCATGATCTCCGCCACATCCACGCCTCTTTGCTGTTGCAGCAGGGTGTTCATCCCAAGGTTGTCTCGGAGCGGCTGGGACACTCCACGGTGGCCGTGACGCTGGACATCTACTCTCATGTCGTGCCGTCGCTTCAGGTACAGGCAGCGAGCCAGTTGGAAGAACTGTTGGCAAACGGTTAGCAAATGATGAGGGTGCTTAGCCGAAAAAGGTGTTATTTTGTATTGCTGGAGGGGTGCCGGAGTGGTTGAACGGGGCGGTCTTGAAAACCGCTGTATCGCTTTCGCGGTACCGTGGGTTCGAATCCCACCCCCTCCGCCAGTATTGCAAGCGCCCGAATAGCCGGTCGGCAGCATGGAGGTGTCCTATTCCCGTCAACCCTAGTCTCATAAAGATGGTGTCGGCGATGCATCTCTTCTGGTATCGGTTGACGGGGGGCGCAATCGGCGGCTCGTTGGCGGGACGGCCGGTCCTGCTTCTGACGACGACCGGACGTAAGAGCGGGAGGCGGCGGACGACGCCGCTGGTATACCTGGAGGACGGCGACAACATGGTGCTAGTGGCTTCCAACGGGGGCAACCAGCGGCACCCCGTCTGGTGGCTGAACCTGGAGAGGAATCCGGAGGCGGAGGTGCGGGTGAGAAACGAGAAGAGCCGGGTTACGGCTGAGAAGGCGGAGGGGGAGGAGAGGGAGCGGCTG
>JBGMRN010000262.1:0-1222 GCA_048061535.1 Thermoanaerobaculales bacterium
GGGGTCATTCCAGGGCAGGCCACGCTCCATCTCGGCGTTGTAGAAATCCGAGCACTTGTACTGAAACTCCGCGGTCTCGCTGAGGACCAGGAAACCGTGTGCGAAGCCTTCGGGAGCGAAGAGCATGAGGCGGTTCGCTTCGCTCAGCTCGGCGCCGGCCCAACGCCCGAAGGTTGGGCTGCCGCTGCGGATGTCGACCACCACGTCGAAGACGCGTCCTCGGGTGGCCCGCACGAGCTTCGCCTGCGGCCGGCCGATTTGGTAGTGCAGCCCGCGGAGCACGCCGCGCACCGATTGCGAGTGGTTGTCCTGGACGAAATCGTGCTCGATTCCCAGATCGGCCATCCGTCGCCGGTTGTAGGACTCCATGAAGAACCCCCGCTCGTCGGTGAAGACCTCGGGCGCGAGCAGCTTCACTCCCGGCAGCGGCGCCTCAAGCACCCGCACGCTCGTCCTCCGCGCGCGCCAGAACCTCGCGAAGATAGTCGCCATACGAGGATTTCCCCGCCGCATCCACCTCTCGCTGCAGGCCCTCGATGGTGATCCAACCGTGATCCCAGGCGATCTCCTCCAGACAGCCCACCTTGAGGCCTTGCCGGTCTTCTATCGCCTGCACGAAGCTCGAGGCCTCGATGAGGCTGCGGTGGGTGCCGGCGTCAAGCCAGGCGAAACCGCGACCGAGCACCTCCACCGTGAGTCGGTCCTCGCTGAGGTAACGCCGGTTGAGATCGGTGATCTCGAGCTCGCCGCGATCGCTCATCTCGAGCCTCGAGGCCAAATCGCTCACATCCGGCCCGTAGAAATAGAGGCCGGGAACGGCGTAGGGGCTGCGTGGGTTCTCGGGCTTCTCCTCGATCGACAGGGCCCTGGCGTCGGCGTCGAACTCGACCACACCGTAGCGTTCGGGATCGCGCACGCGGTAGGCGAAGATGCGCGCGCCTTCGGTGAGGCCGGCGCAACGTTTCAGCATTTCGGGCAGGCCGTGGCCATGGAGAATGTTGTCGCCGAGAACCAAACAGGCCGGGTCGCCGGCGAGGAAGTCGCGGCCGAGGATGAATGCCTGAGCGAGGCCGTCCGGGCTGGGTTGCTCACAGTACTCGAAGCGCATTCCGAACCGGTCGCCGTCGCCAAGCAGCTCGCGGAAGGAGGGCAGATCGCGCGGGGTGGAGATGATCAGCACCTCGCGAATTCCGGCCATCATGAGCAGGCTCAACGGGTAGTA
>JBGMRN010000262.1:1322-4360 GCA_048061535.1 Thermoanaerobaculales bacterium
GGCTTGCGAGCCGGGAAAATCCAGCGGCGTCGGGCGCCGCGCTCCCGATGACACAGTCTTTCACTGAGATCTCCGGGTGGAGCTTTCCGTGACTTCCGATGAAAGGAAGCCGGTGAGGCACGCAGGCCACGTGATGCTCCTTTGTCGCAGGCACTCTGCCCACCGCGCCGGGCGACCCCACCTACTTCCCGGGAACCCACAACGGCGCCAGCTTTTGTGAAGGAACGATCACCCTCGACGAGGTGGTTGCCGGGGCCGGGGGTGGGCCGCTCATCCTCGACTGGAATCTGGTCGGAACGGCGCCGATTCAGGGACAGGGGGCCTCGTTTCTGGAGATGCTGACCGTCAACGGCGGCACCTACGACCCGGTCTCGGGCGCGATGACTCTCGACCATTCGCCCCAGCTGACCACCGGCGGACAGGTGGTGAGCGACCCGAGCATCGTCTCCACGGGTACCGCGATGGTGCTCGACGCCCCGTTTCCGGTGACCGGAAACAGCTATGTCGACACCGTCTTGGCGCCCCTCGCCCAATCGCTTGGCGCGGCAAGCCTCTTCTTTGCCGAGCTCGACACTACGGTGCCGGGAACCATCACCATCGAGACCAGCTCGGTCCTGGTGGCGGTCCGCGGCGCGGCCGCGGCGACCGACGTCACGCTGGCGGCCACGGTGGTTCCGCCGGCGGGCGCGACCCCGGGTTCGCAGGTGACGGTGACCCTGACCGCGTCCAACAACGGCCCCCTGGATGCGACCAACAGCATGGCCACCGTCTTCATGCCCGCTGGTCTGAGCTGGACGAGCGGCGACTGCGGCGGGCCCCCGGTCGGTGACGACCTGCAGTGGGCGATCGGCACCCTGGGCAATGGAGGGTCTTCACAGTGCAGCTTCGCGGCGACCATCGACCCGGCCGCGGCCTTCGACCTGGAGTTCGGCGCTTCTTTCTACATGGATGAGATGGACACCGCCCCGGATGACAATTTCGTGTCGCTGCTGGTCGAGGTCGTGAGCGGGGGCGCCGAGGGTATCGACCAGGTGGTGGCCGCCAGCCCCGGGCTCTTCCCCGCCGATGCCGACTGTAACAACTGTACGAGCGGAATGCAGACCATCGCGGGCAACTTCAAGGTCAGCAACCAGTTTACGCTCGCGGATCTCGGTTTCTTCGGCGTCTACTCCGACAATAACGCCTTCGGCGATCAGTTCACGATCCAGATCCGCGGCGACACCGGGAAGGGCCTGGGCCCGCGGAGTCCGAATGTCCCCGGGGCGGTGGTGGCGACCCTGACGGGCTCGCCGACCCGGACGGCGACCGGCAATTTGATTTTCGGTTCCTTCAACGAGTACGAGTACTCACTGCCGGCCGCGCTCGATCTCGGGCGCGGCAGGTATTGGCTCGCGATTTACAACGACAGCTCCTCGGCCGGGGGGACCGGGGACTGGGTCTGGCTTACCGGCGATCCGGATCCCTCAGACCGCAGTCTCGCGACCATGGCAGCCTCGGGCGCCACTCCGCCGACCATCCGCTGGGGGGTCAACCCGGACCCGACCACCCATATGGCCTTCACGCTCACCCCAGGCCTCCTCGGACCACCTGACAGCATCCCCGCCATGAACCCCGCGGCGGCGGCCGTTTTTCTGGTGCTGCTCGGAGTGATCGGAGGCGCCCTGCTGCGTCGGAGACCGCTATAGCCCCGGGGAACAACCGGGGTCTGATCCGCGTATTAGGGAGTGGAGGCAACGATGTGGACCTTCATTCTGTGGTTGATTCTGCTGGTGATCGCGTGGCCGTTGGCGCTGCTGGCGCTGGTGCTCTACCCGATCGTGTGGTTGCTGCTCCTGCCCTTCCGCCTGGTGGGCATCGCGGTTGACGCTGTGTTCCAGTTCCTCAAGGCCTTGCTGATGCTGCCGGCGAGAGTGCTTCGGGGGCCGGTCCGAGCCTGACCTTCGGGTTCGTCTCGATGGTAACGCCAATCGAGTCGTTGCTGCGGTTGATCTTGGTCGGCCAGGGTAGTATCATGTGAATTGTGAGTGATACCAAAACGGCCTCGGGGAAAAAGTCGGACTGCTCGGGCCGGTTCGTTCTGCGGATCGAACCGGGCCTGCACGAGGCTCTTCGCGAAGCGGCACACGCGACGGGGTTGTCGCTCAATGAGTATTGCGCGCGCAAGCTCGCGGCCCCGAGCTCGGAGTTCGTTGGTCTCGACCTGGCGACCGAGGCGGTTCGGCGCGCGGCTGCGGTCCTCGGCGAGAGCCTGATCGGCGTCGTGGCGTTCGGCTCATGGGCGCGCTGGCAGCTCCACGACCAGTCGGACGTCGACCTTCTCGTGGTCGTCGACGACGACAAGGTGCTCTCCCGTGATCTGTACCTCGCCTGGGACGCGGCGCCCATCCGGTGGCGCGGGCTCCGGGTCGAGCCGCACTTCGTGCATCTCCCGGATCCGGGCAGGACGCTTGTCGGGCTGTGGGCGGAGGTCGCGGTCGACGGCATCATTTTTTTCACGCGCGACCTCACCCTGCCGTCGCTGTTGGCCCGTGTGCGGCGTGATATCGCCGCCGGCCGCATCATCAGGCGGGTGGTCCATGGGCAGCCGTACTGGACCGAAGCGGCCTGAAGATGCGCAACATGGACCTTGCCGCAGACCACGTCCGGCGCGCTGCGATCCGGCTCAAGGCGCTGGACGTGCTCTTCGACCACCAGAGCTGGGCCGACGTGGTTCGTGAATCTCAGGAGGTTGTCGAGCTCGCTCTGAAGGGACTTCTCCGTGCGCACGGGGTCGAACCGCCGAGAATCCACGATGTCTCGGAGGTGCTGTTGGCCGAGCGGCGGAGGTTGCCCGAGGCCATCCAGGACGAGATGGATGCTCTCGTGCTGATCTCCCGCAACCTCCGGCGTGACCGCGAGCTGGCCTTCTACGGCGCCGAGGACCTGACCCCCTCATCCTTCTACAACCGCGCGGACGCCGAACGGGCGCGGGAGGATGCCAGAAGAACGGTGGACGCCGTGCTGCCGCACGTTGAATTACCGGACGCCCCATGAAGCTG
>JBGMRN010000263.1:0-4357 GCA_048061535.1 Thermoanaerobaculales bacterium
TTGGTTCCGCTCGATCTCCTCGAGTTTTCGAATATCTTTCGACTCATCGAGACCATTCAACCCGATGAGATCTACAACCTGGCGGCGCAGAGCTTTGTCGGTGTTTCGTTCGAGCAACCGATGGTGACGCTTGATACGAACGGAGTCGGAGTGCTTCGTTTTCTCGAGATTATTCGGACAGTCTCACCCCATAGCCGCTTCTATCAGGCATCAACGAGCGAGATGTTCGGGAAGGTGCAGGAGGTACCGCAAAGAGAGAGCACCGCCCTGTACCCTCGAAGCCCTTATGGTGTGGCGAAAACCTGCGCTCATTGGATGACGGTGAACTATCGAGAGGCGCACAATCTGTTCGCCTGCTCGGGGATCCTCTTTAATCACGAGTCACCGCTTCGTGGGCCTGAGTTCGTCACTCGGAAGATCACACAGGGGGTGGCGAGGATTGCTCGTGGGGATCAGAAGAAGATCACCCTCGGCAACCTCTCGGCTGCGCGTGATTGGGGATTTGCCAAAGAGTATGTCGAGGCGATGTGGTTGATGCTGCAGCACGAGGCGCCGGACGACTATGTGGTCGCCACTGGGGAAACCCACACGGTCCATGAGTTCGTGGAAGAGGCGTTTGCGGCCGTAGGAACCGAGATCTCGTGGAAAGGCACAGGCGTGGATAGGGTTGGCATCGAGGTTAAGACGGGCAGAACAGTCGTCGATGTCTCGCCGGAGTTCTACCGACCGGCCGAAGTAGAAACCCTGATGGGGGACGCGTCGAAGGCGAAGGATGTTCTCGGCTGGAATCCACAGACTAAATTCTCCGGCCTCGTCAAGATGATGGTGGAGGCTGATCTGAACCGGAAGGGGGATCGGGCGGGCAGCGCGGTTTCCCGAACTCGAGAGGAAGAGCCGGCTGACGTACGAACGATACCTTGACCCGAGGCTCCCACCCAGCATCGACCGACGATGACAATCCCCTACCCCGAGGCTGCATCCGGATCCCGGACACGTATTCAGAGCATCAACCTCGTCCCCCCTCACGGAGCCGACGCAGACCAGGCGCTGATGTCTCCCGACTCGAATCCACCAGTGAAGACCTCGCCGGCGTGACCGCTGTCTCACCGCCGGACATCGCGAATCCTCACCACCTGGCAACCTGTGCACCGCAGCCCATCTGCGGAAGATCCCCGGGCGAGAAATGGGCGGCCGTCAGTTTTCGGTGGGACTCACGACTGCGGCGTCGAAGATCCGAGCGTTGATCGGTTGTTGAAGCTCGTACGCGTCGAACAGGTACTCCACCGTGCCTGCCGCCGTCGTGACAGTCTGGCGGGCCGGCATCGGCAGCCCGTCGACGTCACGATACTCATAGGTGATCTCCGCGGGCGCATCTGCGAGGTCGGCCCATACGAGACGTCTGACCTCCAGGAAGCTCTCCGCATCGAGGAAGATACTGTGGCGACCCCCTCCGGGGAGGTCGACCTCAATGCGGTGGGCGTCGGCGCCATCGAGGTTCTCGATTCCCGCGAGGTACACGCTCTCACCGGTGTCCGGGTAACGAATCAAAACATCGTCGAAGTACGACTGGCGCAGCAGCTCCTTCCCCAGCTCTCCGGACAGGAACTCAGCCTTGCCGCTGTCGTTCGTCGGATCGAACCGCCAGGCGACTTGCCCGTCACACGCAATGATGCGGATCCCGCGCACCATCGCCAGATCCAGGCGATAAAAGCGGGGACGCTTACGGTAGAGGCGGAAGGGGATCTCTTGGCCGGCGTTCAACATCCGGCCGGTCGCCACAAGGTCACTTAGGGTCCGCAGCCGGTCAAGCCCGCCCCGCGCCTCGTAGTGTCTGGCCAGAAGCGCCTCGAGATCGGCCGTGGCCCGTCTCTTCATTCCCGCCAGACGGACCTCCGCGCCCCGCCGCACCAGCTCATCGTAAACCCATGGGGATGTGAAGTCGTCGGGTGAGGTCTCGGCGAGAATCTCCAGGACCGCCTCCTCGGAAGCGACAACCCGCCCCTCGGCGCGAGCCGCCAGGGTCTCGTACACCTTCCTCTCGGGGGTCCCTTCCTCAGCCGCAGCGGCCAGCCCATGCAGGACGCCGGCAGCCAGGCGGAGGTCACCCCCGGCGAGCGCCTGGAGGGCCGCCTCGAACTGGAGTCGGGCCTCGATCCGGCTGTCGAAAGCACCGGCCTGACCATGGCCCGGGGCCGCCATGACCGCGAACCCGATGGAGACCGTAACTACGAATCGAATGCTCCACGTCCACATGTTACGCAGAGTACACCATTTCGGAGCGGGAACGGCCCAAGGTGTACACATAGTGTTGACACCTGTCCACAACTCGACTAAAAATAGTCGTAAAATAGGAATGATGAGGCCGCAGGATTTCCCCGATTGGACGTATCATCGAATTGACGGGGAAAGCCAGTTCCCGAAAACCGGGGCATCTGAGGTGTTCCACAACACTTGAGGAGGCATGCATGAACAGGAAATCCAGGCATTCGTTACATCCCGCTTTGGGGATCTGCATCTTCGCGGTATGCACGATCGTTCTGACGACCGGGACAGCGCGGGCCCAGCAGGTCATTCTCGAAAATAGTATGCTCAGGATAGAGAGTGGCGGCAGCGTCGAGGTCGTCCGTTTGGACTCGGGGGGGGATCTCGTCCTGGGTGGCCCCGGCTGGTTCGGGGATATCACGTCGTACAGGGGCTCTGACGGCACCGTGTTCGTTTTCAACGCAGCTACCGCAGACCTCACCCTTGGCGGCGCGAGTGCCGGCACGCCTCAGACCGGCGATTTGTTTTTGAAGGATAACGACGGCACAACGAACACGATCGTGTTGAACGGTTTGACTGCCCAGATCATTCTCGGCAACTCGGCTTCGACCGAAGACGGCGACATTCTTGTTCGTGACACCGACGGAACATCATCGATCACAATGGATGGAGCTTCGGGCAACGTCTCCAACCAGTTCGCCGGCAACGGTTTGGTCAAGGCGTGGGCGAGGATCAACTCCGACGGGACCGTGGCGAGCTGCTGGAACTGCAGCACCAACGCGGCCAATACGCAGAAACTATTCACAGGCCAATACGAAGTCGATTTTACTTTTGCATCGGATATCACTGCGCGGCCACGGGCAGGCATCTTGGATACGCACGGCACTCTGATTACGGCTGGAGAGATTTATCTGGCTAATCGGTTAGGGGACAATAGCTCGGTGTGGGTGGGAACGCTCGACTCTGCGGGGACTTCCTCGGATAGAGCGTTCACAATCATGATTTACTGAGGTCGCCATGAACACCAACAACAGGCTCATGGTTACAGCGCTCGCTCTGGCGCTCGCGTTCGCCGCGAGCGGGCAGGCGGCCGGCCCCGGCATCGACGAACAGGCGTTGGCCGAGGCGGCCGACCGCGCCCGGCTTCAGGAGATCGCGGCGGTTCTGGCCGATCCGGACGCCCGCGAGCGATTCTCCGCGGTCCACGCCCTGGTCAACATGGCTTCGGACTTTGTCGTTTTGCCGCCGGACATCTCGGACCTCCTCAACCGGGCCGCGATCGACTCCGATCCCGAGATCGCCCGCTTCGCTTCTAACGCCCTCTACCAGTTCAAGTTGCGCGCCCGGCGGCTGGCGGAGCAGCCACCCGAGACCCGGCCGGAGGCCGAGCTGCAGGAGCTCGCGAAACAGCGGGAGCTCGAGGATATCGCAGCAGTGCTCAACGACCCCCGATCACGCGAGCGTTTCTCCGCAGCCCACGCCCTCGCCAACCTGGCATCGAGCTACAAGGTCCTCCCAGTTGACGTGCTCAACCTGCTGCAGAGGACGCGAGCCGACGACGACCTCGAGATCGCCCGGCTGGCCGAGACCGTGCTCGCCAAGCGTGAGGGCCGGCCGGTAGACCCGTCCTTCGTGCCGGAGGCCGTCGCGTCGATGGAAGAGCCGGCGGCGCCGAAGCGACAACACGACCCGTTCGCAATGCTCTCCCATCCCAACCCGAGCATGCGCTACGACGCCCTCGTAAACCTCCTGGAAATCGCCCCGAAGGACGGCCGAAGCGTCGATCCTGAGATCATGAAGGCGTTCACCGAGGCCACTGCCGACCCGGATCCGAGGGTCAGCAGCTACGCCGAGTTCGCCATTGGCGGAGGATTGGCCGGAGACGAGAACGCCTTGCGGCAGGTCTACATTGGCAAGGTTCAACCGATGGCGATAGGTGGATTTGATCAGCAACCGCCCTCACCCGAGCAGGCGGAGGCCAGGCAAAACCAAGGCTACCTGGACGAGCACGGGGCGTTCATCGGTGTGACGAAGGCCTCGCCCGGTGAGGGTCAACAGCCGCCTTCGCTCGAGCAGGCGGGAGCATTGGAGAAGG
>JBGMRN010000264.1:0-4337 GCA_048061535.1 Thermoanaerobaculales bacterium
AACGACGTATCGGTGTTTAGAGGATGTAGTGTAGTGCCCCAATGGGAATTGCGGGAGCGGATTTGAGGCGGAATCTGGCTGAATTCGTGCCGAATTTCGTATGTTGGGCGGCTCGGAAAGTTGGGCTCTTCGAGATCGCGACTGGCACGACCGCGGCCCAGGCAGAGCCCGACCTGCCGGGCACTGGGCCGACACGATAGATGGATGCTCCAATGAGCGTTGTCAGGCGGCTTTGGGAGTCCGACAGGCAGGAACGAAGGCAGCGGCTCGCGAGTAGGTTCATCCGACATGGCGCCATCGTAGCCCGGAGCGGCTGGCAGCCTACAACCGCGAAACTGTAAGGCTGTCGGCTGAAACTCAGATTGTGAGCATCCCATCTGCTTTCCGATTTGATCTCAAATCGTGGAAACATCACCTATCATGAATTTGGATTCCTGCTCCGGCCGGTACCATCGTTTCGTCGTTCAGTAGGCGGAATCGTGATCGGGATGGAGGGTCAAAAACCGAAGCCAGGCGTCCTCACGGTGGACAACGGCCCGGAAACCACTCGAAAGGCGAATTGTGTAGAGGCGCTTCCCGGCTGGGCCTTTGCGAGACACGATAGCTTCCCAGCGAAAGCCGCGATCCGAGTAGAGGGCGGGCCAAATCAACTGTGAGAGCTTGCGGAGAGCTCGAAGAACCGCAAGTTGGTGTTCCTTTTCGAGCTCGAACAGTTGCCGCTGGAAGACCGGGTTGTTGAGATCGAGACGGATCCGATCCTTCACGTGCCGACCTTTTCTTCGAGGATGTTGAGTTCAGTCTCGGTCGGTGGGTTGGTCTCAGCCCAAGCGACCGCCTCGTCGAGCTCCGAAACGGCGGGCTCTTGGTGAAGCCACGCCTCGTTCTCTGGGATGAACCGCCCGACCTTGAGCATCCACACCCCGGGCTCGATTTCGTCGATCAGCACATGCCGGCCCGCAAACTCCTTCCCGAGGCTGATCTGCCCGCTCCGTCCGACCGTTTTGATAGCTGGCATGAAAACCTCCATTTCATGTTGCATGATATCATGAACACGGAAAGAGAGGAAGCTGTGCTGCCCCAACGGGAATTTCGGGACCGGATTTTGGGCTGATTCGCGGTGGCCGGACAGCAGCCTGTCCTTCTCAATAACCTCATCCGGGTGATCGGAAGGCGATAATCCACGGTAAACAGGGAGTGGCAGTGGTTTGGCTGCGCGCATGATGATCCGGTGATCAGCCATTGAGAGCACAGACACGCACCGCACCTTGCACCCCTCGCGACGAAACCTGGTGAGATATGCGGGTTAGTTACTCTTAAAATGTTGCGGCCATCAATCGGGGGTGTTTCCACGACCTCGCGATGACCGCGTCTGTTTCAGCGCCTCGAGTAAGAAAGGGAGATCGTCCAGGTCCTTCGGCCGTCCGGAAGCCCTCTTGTTTTGGATGAGCTCTTCGAGGCCGATGTAGCTGAACGGCACTTTCTCTGGCGTACCCTCCAACTCGACCCTGGTTCGCTGCCTCCACGCAGTTTCGAAGTCAATGCCGTCGATATCGTTGAGGAGGTCAATCCGGTTGGGAGGAATTCCGAATTGAAAGATGACGCCGCGTTTTTCGAGCTCAGACGGATCCTCAAGCTCAGGAATTTCCCCTTGCCAGAACTCTTGGAGAGCGCTGAACAAGCGGACCGCGTTGCTGTGTTCGCGATCGTAGAAGACGTCAATGTCACCCGTCACACGAATGTGCCCGTAGAAAATAACGGCTTCTCCGCCGACGATCACGAATCGTACTTCATGGGCGTGCAGCAGCCGAAGAAACTCCTGAATATCGGAGGAGAACGACGATGCGTCTACGGTTTCCGGTGGCATTCGCGCACGTCTCGTGCCGGGGCGGGGTACACCCGAGTTCGCAGCTCACGCGATGCGCGTATCCGTTCCTGAGGCGACATGGAAACCTGCTGCCTCATGTCCCAAGCAGCTGCCTCGTCGAAGGACCGCGATTTGTGGGCAACTTTCTCCATGGGGGTATTTTAGCCGGGATGTTCTGATGCATCAAGAAGAACCCGTTGTCCTTAGTACTGCCCCAATGGGAATTGCGGGGGCGGATTTCGGGCTGATTCGCGGTGGTCGAAGTTCGGTTTTCGAGTTTCGGACGGCTGGTCACGTTGGCCTCTTCGGAGAAACGCCGATCGCGACCGCCGGGTGGGATCTCCCACGTGTACAACCGGTTCACTCGTGGGGCTGACCTCTTCGCGGATCCTGACGAGACGATCGAGTTTCATGAAATCCCGCGCAAGGCAAGGGATCGCAACGGCCTGACTGTTTTCGTATGGACACCTTGACACTATACGGCAATGCCGTATACTAGCTCTGTGTTCAGCTTCATTGAGACGCGGCTGTTTACACGGCTGGTTCAGGAGTACTTCTCAGACGAAGAATACAGTCGCTTACAGCTGGAGCTGGTTAAGAACCCAGAAGCAGGTCCCGTCATATCAGGCTCGGGAGGTGTGAGGAGACTGCGATGGGCTGCAGGCGGTCGGGGAAAGCGTGGTGGTTATCGAGTCGTCTACTTCGTGCGCCGCCCGAAGGGCGTAATCTGGATGCCGACCATCTATCCGAAGAACGTCGTGGATTCGATTCCTGGACATCTGCTGAAGAAGATCCGTGGGGAGATTGGTGATGACTGAGGAAAGGGACATCGGAGCGGAAATCTTGAATGGGATCCGTGAACTCAAGCGCGGCAAAACGGGTCGGGTGGTAAACCTGCCGTCGGTCGCAGATATCCGAGAGAAAACCGGGCTGACCCAAGCGCGTTTCGCGGCTTTACTTGGGGTGTCCGTTCGCACGCTTCAGGACTGGGAGCAAGACCGACGCGCTCCGTCTGGGGCTGCCCGGACACTTCTGCTGATTGCTCACAAGAACCCAAAGGCCCTCTTGGAGGTTGCTTGATCGTTCCCATGGGTGCGTGGGTGCCGGGCCCGGTCCTCCTCAACAACCTCATCCGGGCGATTGAAAGGCGAAATCTCGCAACATAGCGCCGATGGAATCGGAGTTGGATCGGCCCACGACGTGGATCGACGATCCTTGACAGCCGGATGGCCGAAAGGCAAGGATGATCCCATGAATATGAACGTGCCACGAAGCAAAATCGCGCTGATCATCGACAGTCTCTACGGTGGCGGCGCTGAAAAGGTCGTTCTCACGCTGGCGCGAACCATGAACGGGTTCGGCCACGACGCCCACGTTATTGCCCTCGAGAACGTCGAGCACTACGACGTGACTGCGGAGCGGAACATTCACCACCTGCCGGGCGGGGGCAAGAACGCGCTCGGACTGCGCGCCTACGGGCGTCAGGCCCGGCAGTTGGAGCGGCTGCTGGCTCAACTGGAGGGCGCAGACGGCAGGAGATTCGACCTGGTGGTGGCGAACCTTGAGGTCGCGTACAACGTGGTGGCCCGCTGCCGGCTCGCCAACGTGTACAACTGCGTTCAAATCTCGGTGGAGGAGTTCCTGCGCCAGGCGCGCCGCCGCAGCCTGCTCCACTACCTCCGCCGAAGCCGGCGCTTCCGTGTTCTCGACGGCAAACACCTGATCACAGTCTCACGTGGACTGCAGCGCGAGATCGAGACCTCGGGCCGGATCAGGCCGGCCGCCATCCGGACCATCCACAACCCCGTAGAGATTGACGCCATCAGGAGACTGGCGCGCCAGGAGATCTCCGGCATACCCGACTGTGAGTACCTCATCCATGTCGGACGGGTCGCGCGCCAGAAACGCCACGACCTCCTCTTCCAGGCCTTGCGACAGGTCCCGGAGCGCTACAAGCTGGTCCTGCTGGCCAACAAGGACGAGAAGCTGCGCCGAATGGCCGCCGACTGCGGTGTCGGCTCTCGGGTCATCATTCCGGGCTTCCAGCAGAACCCCTACCCGTGGATCGGCCGCGCCAGGCTGATGGTCCTGTCTTCGGACTTCGAGGGCTTCCCCTTGGTCATGCTCGAAGCCCTCGCATGTGGCACGCCGGTGGTCGCCACCGATTGCCCGCACGGGCCCAACGAGCTGCTTACCGGCGACCTCGCCCGCTGGCTGGTGCCACCGGGTGATCCGACGGCACTGGCGGCAAAGATCAACGAGGCCCTGGCAACCGACATCGACGTCTCCGATGCGGAGGTGCTGGGCAAGGTGGACGCGGACCACGTGGCCGAGCAGTACCTTGCCCTTGCGCGCCCTCCTCTGTAGCCTGCGCTTCTCAAAAGGTTTCATCGCGAGGGCGGGCGACGTGCTTGATGGTACGCTGATGCCGTGGCTTTTCACCGGTTCGGTGTTTTCGAGATCCCGGATGGTT
>JBGMRN010000265.1:0-4293 GCA_048061535.1 Thermoanaerobaculales bacterium
GCGCAAAAAAGGTCCCCGGCACATGTTTGCAGTGTTGTTGGTGATTGCTGAAAGGTGCTCCCACTCCGAGGCATGGTCCACGCCGAGCAATCCGAAATGATGCTTCTTGATCAGCCGCCAAACTCACCGAGAGCCGTCCGGAGCGCTGCGAGGCGGTCGCGGGCGACCGGAAGCACGCGATTCACCGGCGGTTCGAGCTTGAGCTCCCAGTCTCTGCCATCGGCCTGCTGCGACGAGCGGTGTACGCGAGCGAAGCCGGACCTCGGTTTCTCCTCCCCTGGCTCGCAGGAAGTACACGTCATCCGGGTCGAGCACGCGGTGCTCACTGCGGGAGATATGTGGGCCCAACTCCCTTTGTGAATTTGCGTATCAGGACCTCGGCGACCCACAACCATCGAAAGAAAGTTGCGCCGGGCCGGGTTTCAGCGTAAGCTGTTGTTGGTGGTCCGCGGATGACGCCCCCTTCCGGCGTCGGCGCCCGGGCCTCCAAGTTCCCGGGCAGTCGCGCCGTCTGAAGGTCGGAACGCGCTCGCGGCGCCCTATCGCTCGGTAAGTCCAGCGGCCATGCGCCCGGAGATCGTCCGAACTGATGCCGTCGCGCCGCCGGGGATCCGTCTCCGGCATAAGGAAGAAGGATGAACGAACAGAAAGACCAACCGAACCAACAGAACCAACAGCAACGAAAACCAGGTTCCCGGCGACGCCGCCGGCGCCCGCGCCGCAGGCAAGGCGCCCCACAGGGACCTCCGATCGAGGTTCAGGGGCATCTCTGGGTCAGAGATAACGGAAGCCCGTTGTTGGTTTCGGCCAGGCACAACTTTGTCGCCCAACGAGCAGACCCGGTGGTGCCAGCCGAGCTGATTCAGCCGATGTACCTGGAGAGCGGGCTTCTCCTCGAGGGCAAGGCCCACACCGGCGACCGCCCCCGGATGGTGGAGATCGACACCATCGAAGGGATGTCACCCGAGGAGTACCGTGAGCAGGCAACGCCCTTCCAGGATCTGGTCAGCATCGATCCTCTCGAACGGTTCAATCTCGAAACCGAGCCGGAGATCGTCGAGCCCAGAGTCGCGGAGCTGATCGCCCCGCTCGGCAAGGGTCAGCGTTGCCTCATCGTGTCCCCCCCCAAGGCCGGCAAGACCACCCTCCTGCAGCAGATGGCCCACGCCATTGCGGTCAACCACCCGACGACAGTCATCTTCGTTCTGCTGGTGGACGAGCGGCCCGAGGAGGTCACCGACTGGAAACGGAGCATTGCCAGCGGAGAGGTCTTCGCCTCCTCGACCGATCAGTCGCTGGAATCCCATATTCAGATCTCGGAGATCGTCTTCGAGCGAGCGCGGCGGTTGGTGGAGATGGGTCAGGATGTGGTCGTATTCATGGACTCCCTGACTCGCATGTCGCGGGCCTTCAACAATTTGCAAAAGGGATCCGGACGAATCCTCTCGGGCGGTATCGACGCGCGAACGATGGAGAAGCCGCGCCGGTTCTTCGGTTCGGCCCGCAACGTCGAGGACGGCGGCAGCTTGACCGTGGTCGCCACCTGTCTCATCGACACCGGATCGCGCATGGACGAGGTGATTTTCCAGGAGTTCAAGGGCACCGGCAACATGGAGCTGGTTCTCGACCGCAAGCTTTTCGACAAGCGGATCTTCCCGTGCATCAACATCCCCCAATCGGGAACCCGCAAGGAGGAGAAGCTCTACCCCAAGGAACAGGTCGAGAAGCTCTACCTGATGCGACGGGCGCTCTCCTCGCTCTCCCCCGAGGCGGCGATGGAGCTGTTGTTGCAGAAGGTGCGCGAGTTCCCGACCAACGAACAGTTCCTCACGTCGCTCCAGCTCAAGTGAACCGGACCCGGGACGAGCGACTCTCCCCAGTGATCGGCGCCAACCAATGATTTCAGAAGTCGACGATTTCAAGCTGCGTGACAAGGCGTTGGCGCCGGTGGCCGAAAAGGTCCTCGCCGAGGAGCGTCTGGACCGCGAGGACGGAGAGCTCCTGGCGCAAAGCGATGATCTCCTCGGTGTCGGCCGCATGGCCAACCTGGTCCGCGAGCGGCTCCACGGCGATCGCACGTACTACAACATCAACCGACATCTCAACCCCACGAACGTGTGCGTTGCCTCGTGCAAGCTCTGCGCCTTCTACGTCCCTTGGCGAAAAAAGGACGAGGGCTGGACATACTCGGTGGAGCAGGCGGTGGAGATCGCCGCTCAAGATATCGACGAGACGGTCTCCGAGCTGCACATCGTCGCCGGCCTCCACCCACAGCTCAAGGTCGAGTACTACGAGGAGCTTTTCCGCCGCCTCAAGGACCAATTCCCATGGGTCCACCTCAAGGCGTTGACCATGGTCGAGCTCGACTTCATCGCCTCGGCCTCGCGGACCACCGTCGAGGAGACAATCGACCGTCTGCGAACCGCGGGCCTCGGCTCATGCCCCGGCGGCGGGGCGGAGATCTTCGCTCCAAGGGTGCGTGACATCATTTGCGACCACAAGACGGACGGCGAGCGCTGGCTCGAGCTCGCCCGCACGGTGCATCGATCCGGGCTCCCCTCCAACTGCACCATGCTCTACGGCCACGTGGAAACCGCCGCCGAACGGGTCGATCACCTCCTCGCCCTGCGTGAGCTGCAAGACGAGACCGGGGGGTTCCAGTGCTTGATCCCTCTCGCCTTCCACCCCGAGAACACCGCTCTCGACCATCTTCCGCCGACCGGCGGGCGGCTCGATCTCCAAACGCTCGCTGTCTCGCGGCTGGTGCTGGACAACGTTTCCCATCTCAAGGCCTATTGGATCATGCTGGGTGAGAAGGTCGCCCAGGTGGCGCTCCACTTCGGCGCCGACGACCTGGACGGAACCATCGTCGATGAACGCATCACCCGCGCTGCCGGAGGCACCGCCGGCGCCGGAATGTCCCGGCACCGCCTCGAAAGCCTGATCCGCGAGGCGCGCAGACAACCGGTGCTGCGCGACACGCTGTATCGTCCTCTCGAACGCAACGCCGTCGTCGCCTGATCGGTCGGCGATCGAGCTTTCAACCGAACCCGGGGTTAGTTCTCGTCCGGAAACGGCGCTTTTTTGCAATCTCTACGTCAAACTGCGAATTTCCTTGTGCGAAGTACAGGAGTACGTCTCCGCGGAAATCCTTGTTTTCCTTGATCTTGCAGAAAAATCGCTCGTTTCCGCATCGAGAACCGCGCTGTCCCCTCCAGGGTTTCCGGATGGGAACGGGCTAGGCGGCTTCGACCGCCGCCCCGAGCAACCTTTCGGAGACCCACAGCAGGTACTGGGCCACCTGAGATTCGCGGCACAATTCGGCGAGCTCCGGTGAGAAGCGAATCGCCACCACGACCACCAGGCTGAGGAGCACCGCTGCCACCGCCCCGGCCAAGGCCGCGCCGAAAAGACGGTTGAGCCAGCTCAGGTGGAGAGCTGTCAGCGTCCGCTCGATACCCCAGCCCGCGAGCAGGCTGAGCCCCGCGCAGAGGATCACCAGGAGAAGCCGGGCGAGGACGGTGGCCAGCCACGGCACTCCAACCACTTCCCCCATGGCGGCGTCGGCCTGAGCCCCGGCAACCACCGCCAGCCAGATTCCGACTGCAAGGCCGCCACCGCCGAAAATAATCCGTACCGCGCCCTTCCAGAACCCCCCCAGGGCCAGCCCGAGCCAGACCACGATCAGCACCCAGTCGAGGATGGTCATGGAAAGCGACGAACCGTCAAGCGCAGAAAGACCGGCCCGGTGACAACGCCCGGGAGCGCATCGTCCCGGCCGACCACTGCCAGACACCCATATTTGTCCTCGGTCAGGGTGACCATGTCGGTGGTCATGAGATCGCGAACCTTCATCTGCGCCAGCATCGCCAACCTCCGCGGCCAGTGTAACTCAGGCGCCCGCGCGCAAGGTTTCAACGCTGATTTTCCGTCCACCGTTTCGATTCTCTGGGGCGACCGGAGATCACTGCTAACCACATTTCTACCGCGGGTCACAATACACAGCGCGTGTCTCCGCTTTCTCGATTTGCTCGCTCGACGTATCGCAAGTACGACTTCGCTCCCAAATCTTGTGAGAGCGCAGACACGCACTGCGTCCTGCACCCCTCGCGACGAAATCTGGTGAGAAGTGCGAGCTTACGGGGGTCGCCGCCGATCGACGTGCGAGCTCACAAGGTCCGCTATACTCGTCGACCATGCGCTGCGATTCTCCATCCTCTGCTCGCCCGCATTTCCCGCCGGGTTTCGTCGCGAGGCTCGAAAGATGTGGTGAGATGCGACGAATGCCACCGG
>JBGMRN010000266.1:0-4252 GCA_048061535.1 Thermoanaerobaculales bacterium
TGGCACACGGTCACGCCACGACGGGCAGGTGGCCTATAGGTGGTGGCACTTGTCGTTTTAGTTCTGAGTCCAGCGTGCTCGTAGGGGCGTAGTGCGCTACGGACTTCGAGGGTATCTTCTCCCATCGTACTCATCGAGGGTGCCCCATCGCGGGCAGCGGGCTCAAGCCATTGGGTCGCCCCGCGCGCCGATAAATTCGAAATTCGAAATTCATCAGTCGTCACTACCCAACGAGGCTATCGTGCTGCATTCCCCACCTGGGCTCGCCACGCTTTGGCGTACCGCCCTTGTGCCGCGATCAGTTCACGATGGCTTCCCGACTCGATGATTCTGCCCTGGTCGATGATGTGGATGCGGTCCGCAGCCATGGCGGTGGTGAGGCGATGGGTGATGAGAATGACGGTGCGGTCCTCGGTCATGCGCTTGAGGTGACCGACCCACTCTGCCTCGGCCCAGGAGTCCATCGCGGCGGTGGGCTCGTCGAGCAGGAGGACAGGCGCGTCGCGGTGGATGGCGCGGGCGAGGGCGATTCGCTGCCACTCGCCGACGCTGAGCTCGGCGCCGCCGGCAAACCAGGTTCCGAGGAGGGTTTCGATACCTCGAGGGAGCCTGTCGACAATCTCCTGCGCTCCGGCGCCTTCCAGGGCGCGGGTCACGTCGATCTCCGCCGCCTCGCGTTCGGCGCCCGCGAGGGTGATGTTGTTGCGCACGGTCTCGCTGAAGTGAACCGGCTCCTGAAAGAGGACTGTGACCAGGCGGCGAACGTCGGCGACTTCGAGATCGCACAGATCGATACCGCCGATCTCGATCCGCCCCTGCAGAGGGTCGTAGAGACGGCAGAGAAGCTTGAACAGGGTGCTCTTGCCGGCGCCGTTCACGCCGAGGATGGCGGTGATGGTTCCGGCCGGCACCTCGAGGTTGAAGTCTTCGAGCGCGGTCCGTTCCGATGCAGGGTAGGTGAACGACACATTGTGGAACCGGATCGTGGGAGGACGATGTGGCGGCGGCGATACGGGGGTTCGCGGGTCCACGACCTCGGGTTCGACCGCCAGAAAGGCAAAGAGGTTCTCCAGGAAGAGGGTGTTGGCGTAAATCTGGCCGACGGTCTCGAGCAGGGAGCGCATCAGCCTCTGGCCGTGGGTGAACGCCTGGAAGAACATGGCCAGACCACCGAGCGTGATCGTCCCTTGAACGGCTCGAATGACCATCGACACCAGCACGCCGCCCATCACTGTGAGCGCGAATACGCCGGCCGCGGTCGCTGTTGCCGCCTCGGATCGGGCCAGGTCCGACCGCTGTTGCCGGAGCTTGCCTCGAATCAGCTGAAAGGCGTCGCTGAAATACTCGCCGAGGTTGAAGAGACGCAGCTCCGGTGCGGTCTCACGTGTGCAGAGCAGCCAATCGTAGTACCAGGTACGACGGTTCTGCGGGGTGCTGTCGATCATCCAACGGTGTTGGCGAATGGCGTGGCGCGCGACCACTGCCAGAGCCGGGATCGTGCTTGCCACCAGCGCCAATGGGACCCACCATCCAAAGGGGATGAGCACGGCGGCCATCGCCACCAGGGTGAGAGAGTTCTGCAGCAAGGTCCCCAAGTTCTCTACCAGGGCCACCGGTCGCTCGTGGGAGTCGATTCGCGCTCGGTAGAGCTGGTCGTGGTAGGCGGGCGATTCGAAGTAGGCGAGATCGGCGGCGATGGCTCGCGCGTGGATCAGCGAGCTGACGTGGTCGCGCACCAGCTCGGCCTGGACCGTACGCACCCAGCGCGTGGCGGCGCGGAGCACCTCGCCGACGAGGAGCAGGAGCGCCATCAGCAGGGCGGGCGCAAGGGTTTCTCGGATTTCCACCCACGACCCGCCGGTTCCGGCCACTGCAGTCAAACGATCGACAAGGACCCGGGTGAGGAAAACGAGAGCCACCGGCAATATGCCCTGGACCAACAGCAAGACCAGCCACACGACAGTTCGCCATCGCGCTGCCGTCCACACGAGGCGGAGTGCCCGCGGGAGGAAGGGGAGCTGTTCCCGAATGGGAGTGAGGATCCTGCCGGCTGGGGGCATGACGCGAGCGTAGCAGAGTCGGGTGGAAAGGCATCGGGTACAGTAGGGGCGCGATGACTGGTTTTCGTTTTCTGTTCGCTCCGTCGGGATTGGGCGTTACCGGTGAGGGCATTGAGCGATCGCTGGCGGAGGGCGTCGTCGGGCGATGGTGCTGTTCGCTATTGGATCGTCTGCTCCAGGTTGACGGATGATGAGGACGTTGATGAGGGGCCCCGGTTTCACCTTCACCGATCTCGCTTTGTTCTTCAGAGCTCTGCTGTTGGCGCGTCGCGCCCAAAAGGTGCAGAGTCACCCGATTCCGTGGGTGGTGGCGGACATGGCGGGTCGCGGAGGGGGCGGCGGGCGACACGATGCGGAGCGCTCGACGTTGGCCGCGCTCCGGGCGACGAATCGTTGGTCACGCTGGTTTGGGGGAATCAACACCTGTTTGGTGCGGTCACTGGTGATCGGGGCGATGCTCGAAGGCAGCGGTAGAATCGTCTTGCACATCGGATTCCGACCCGGGGAGACTGAGATGTCGATCGACGGTCATGCATGGGTGACTGTCGACGATCTGGCATTGGGAATCGATGGACAATGCCGGGCGCAACCCTATTCCCGGGTACTTGCGATACCATTCACAGACGAAACGGAGGATGGTCGTGAGCCGAACGCTTGATCTTTCGCAATTGTTGTCATCGGAAGGCATCAGCCATACGAAGTTGGCGGACAACACCGGGGTCATCCTTGATGTGGAATCTCTGCAGGTCTTCTCGCTCAACGAGACCGGGCTGTTTCTCGTCGAGGCGCTGCGCGACGGAATCAGCGACCATCAGAGCCTCGTACGTCGGATGGTGGAGGAGTTCGAGGTCGATGAAGAAACAGCGTCGAGCGATGTTGATGCCTTCGTAGAAGAGCTCGCCGGTCAGCTCGTCGACAGGAATCCTTGACGAACCCTGATTCGCTGGCGCACGATGGGCGTATGAGTACACCATCGTCTTCGGGGCAGCGTCCATTGCCGGTTGCCTGGATCGGGCTTCTGGTCGCGCTCGGGGTGTGCTTTGCGGTGGTGGTGAACGTACTCGCACCATTCTTTTCGGTCATTCTTCTGGCGGTGGTTGCGGCGGGGTTGATCAACCCATCGTATCGACGGCTTGTTCGGAGGCTCCGAGGGAGGCGGAGTGCTGCTGCGGTGTCGATCTGCCTCATCTTGCTGGTGGTTCTGTTTGTGCCGCTGTTTTTCATTGCGCAGCAGGTTTCGCAGGAAGCGCTCGGAATTTACGAGTTGAGTACGACTCAACTTACTCAGGGCCGGCTCCTTGAAGTGTTGAAACAGCGGCAGCACCAGATCGACCAGGCAAACCGACTGCTCGAGCCATTCGGGGCCGTACTTACCATCAACGATGTGTACGACCTTTTCGCCACCCTGGGGGTTCGGGTCGGAGGGTTCTTTTACAAGCAGGGGGTCTCGGTCGCCAAGAGCCTGGTGCGCTTCGTTTTCGCGTTCATTTTCTGGGTGCTGATCCTATACTACCTGCTGGTGGACGGAGATGCCTTCCGGCGTTGGGTCGAAGATACGGTCCCGCTCCCCGCCGCCGAGCAGTCTCTGGTTGCCCAGCGGTTCATGGAGATGTCATCATCATTGGTCATCGGCAACGGGCTCGCCGCCCTGATCCAGGGTGTCGCCGGAGGGATCGTCTTTGCGTTGTTCGGCCTCCAGGGCGCAATGCTCTGGGGAGTGATCATGTTCATCCTCGCGTTCATTCCGGTGGTCGGTATCTCACTCGTGTATGTCCCGTTTTCGGTTTTTCTCCTGGTTGCCGGAGAAACCGGACGGGCGGTCGGGTTGTTCGTGCCCCTTGCGTTGGTTTCGACCGTGGTGGAGTACTGGCTCAAACCAATCTTGGTCGGGCGACGAGCGCAGATGCACCCATTGCTTGTTATCTTGTCGCTGATCGGCGGAGTAGCGGCGTTTGGTGCGGTCGGTTTGCTCCTGGGCCCGCTGACGATGACCGCTTTCCTGACCCTGCTCGGAATCTACCGGGAGCGATACCGGCCGTTCATGGGGCGGCCATGTGCTGATGATCAGGAAGCTTCAGGGAGTGGGTGAGGGATGGAATTCGCGGGGCCATGGACTCCCCATTAGCCCGCACTCCTCACCAGATTTCGTCACGAGGGGTACAAGACGCAATGCGGGTCTGCGCTCTCGCAAG
>JBGMRN010000267.1:0-2787 GCA_048061535.1 Thermoanaerobaculales bacterium
TTCGGCAAGGTCTGCGTCCTCCACGACGGGAGCGGGCGACACGACGGCAAGGCGGACCTCAGCTTCCAAGATGTTCCGGCGCTTGTGAGATACCTTCGCATTGTGCTGTGATTTCGGATTTCGGATTATTCGGCGCGCAGAACGGTCACCTGGTTTGAGCCGAGCGCCCGCGCCTGGGCGCGCTCGTTCGGAGGTGCCTGGCTTCGATTCGCAGCAATCAACCGTGGGCAGGGAGCGCGGCTCCGCGAATCGGTGCCTGGCATCCTCACGGGCAGAGTGTCGATAGAAGGGCACCGCTGAAATTGGAAGCGCCCTTCCGAAAATCGGGGACGGGAACGGGAACAAGAAATCAAGAATTGAGAACTGAAACTACTCCGGCTCCGCCGCAAGTGCGGCCCTAATTTCCCGCAGCTTCTCCTGGATCCGGCGCACATTGTCCGGCCCCATCCGCAGGAGGTGCCGCTGGGCGTCGGACAGGTTTTCAAGCCGTTCATCGGACAATGCGTAGGTCACAACGCGCTCGTCAACCTCCACTGGTCCCTCGACGATCGGCACCGCCAGCAGCTCGTCGAAGGCGGCGTTCAGGCGGTCGTCGAATCTCCGTCCCGGAGGCGCGATCTCTCGGTATGCCTCGTCGATGAGAGGCTTCAGCTCGCGGTACAAGGCCACCGTCCCCTCGGTGTCGAGGGAGGCGAAGACCTCGGCCGGGAGATCGTATCTGCGATAGCTGCGGGAGTCGATGACGACCCGGTTTCCGCCGTCCTTTTTGACCTTGAAGGCCTCCTTTGGCCGGAGAAAACCGAGGTGAACTCGCGGGCTCGTCCCCGCCGCGATGTTGTCCACCGACGCCGCGAAACGCCGGATGAGGTCTTCATTGACCAGCCACGAGACCAGCTTCGGGTTGGACGAGAGACCCGCGGCCAGCTCACGAACAACCGTGTCGCTGGTCTTCAAAGTCGTCCCGGCAAGCCGTGCCGAGAGCTGCTCGGCAAGAGTCGGAGTCGGAGTCGGTTCCGGAGGAGACTCTTCCACCACCACCGGTTCAGTCAACTCGTCATCGCCGCCACCGGGCCACAACCACACCGCGACTACGGCCACCACGACAACCAGGAGAGCCACGAAAATGCCGACGATCGTCCGGTTGCTGTCAGCCATGAGAAACCTCCGGACACCAGTGTACACCGCCACAGTCGGGGAAAGAACCGTAGCCCGAGAATTGAAAATGAGTAACCTTTCGGGCCCGGGAGCTCTACTGAATCACCAGTAATCGCGATGGAGGCTGAGAGATGGACCCGCAGCTGAACTTGTATCCGGAAGACGAGCACAATCTCGAGCTGGTTGCCAATGTTCACCCGCAGGAATGGCGGAACCCTGCGCCCGATGGGCGCTACAACCTCGTGGTCCTCGGCGGTGGAACCGCCGGCCTGGTGGCCGCGGCCGGCGCCGCCGGCATGGGAGCGAAGGTCGCACTCGTCGAAAAGCACCTCCTGGGAGGGGACTGTCTGAACGTCGGATGCATCCCGTCGAAGGCGGTGATCCGATCCGCACACGCGGCCCATGACGCGCGCACCGCCGACCGCTTCGGCATCCGTCTCTCCGGCGAGGTGGAGGTGGACTTTGGGGCGGTCATGGAACGCATGCGACGGATCCGTGCCGGCATAGCACCTCACGACTCGGCGCGACGTTTCGCCGACCACTACGGGATCGACATTTTCTTCGGCGCCGCACGTTTCACCGGCAGGGATACGGTTGAGGTGAACGGCGTGACGTTGCGCTTTGCCAAGGCGGTCATCGCCACCGGCGCGCGCGCCGCGGTGCCGCCGATTCCCGGACTCGAAGAGGCCGGTTTTCTCACCAACCACAACGTATTCAACCTGACCCAGCAGCCGCGGCGGCTGGCGGTTGTCGGCGGCGGCCCGATCGGATCGGAGCTCGCCCAGACCTTCGCCCGCCTCGGCACACAAGTAACGATTGTCGAGAAGGCCGACCAGTTCCTTCAACGCGAGGATCCCGACGCCGCAGATATTCTGAAACGCTCCCTCGAACGTGACGGTGTCATCGTGCGCCTGTCCACCTCATTGCAACGGGTCGAACAGGTCGGCGCCGAAAAGACTCTCACGCTTGCAACGCCAACCGGTGAAGAGCGGGTTGTGGTCGACCAGATCCTCGTCGGAGTCGGCCGCACGCCCAACGTCGAGGGCCTGAATCTCGAGGGCGCTGGAGTCGACTACGATCGAAAAGGCGTAAAGGTCAATGATTATCTGCAGACGACCAACAAGCGAATCTTCGCATCCGGCGATGTCTGCCTTCCGTACAAGTTCACCCACATCGCCGACGCCACCTCGCGGGCGGTGATCCAGAACGCCCTCTTCCCCGGGCCGAAGAAGCGGCTGAGCAACCTGATCATCCCCTGGTGCACCTTCACCTCGCCCGAGATCGCCCACGTCGGTCTCTACGCCCACCACGCCGAGGCCGAGGGCATCGAGATCGACACGTACGAGATTCCGATGGCCGATGTCGATCGCGCCATCGCGGAGGGGGACGAGGAAGGTTTTCTCAAGGTGCACACGAAAAAGGGGACCGACACCATCCTCGGCGCCACCATCGTCGCGCGTCACGCGGGCGAGATGATCTCCGAGATCACCACCGCCATGGTCGCCGGACTCGGGCTCGGCACCTTCTCAGGGGTGATCCACCCCTACCCCACCCAGGTCGAGGTCATCCGCAAAGCGGCGGACGCATTCAACCGCACCAAGCTGACCCCGAGGGTGGCTGGCCTGCTCAAAC
>JBGMRN010000267.1:2887-4219 GCA_048061535.1 Thermoanaerobaculales bacterium
AGTATTGAGGTTTTGGTTCTGAGTTTCTAGTTCGGGCGAGGGCGCGTTACTGTGAGCGGGTGGCAACTCCCGTCGGCGGGTTGACCGGAGGTGCCTGGCATCCCGCCTCGCAGGAACACTCACCAGATGCTCCACGCGCTCCCGCGAATCGGCGTGCCTGGGGCACTCTCGGGGAGCGCAACGACAGAAGGTCGTGCTGAATTCGGAAGCGCCCTTCTGAACATCGGGCTCGGAGACGGAACGAACCCCTTGGAGCCATGAGTCGGCGGGCCGCTGCGCGGAGGGCTTCGTCGCGAGGGCCGCGAGGCGACGTGAGATGGTCGCCCGCTCGCGGGCGCCAGATCGCGGTGCATCGCGGACCGCAGCAGAAGCCCGGAGGGCAGCGACCGTGAGCGCGCAGCGCGACGCCGACCTCGGGGGCATCATAGGCCGAGCGCGCCCGCGAAAGCGGAGCTTTCGCATCGCGCCGCCGGTGGGCCTGGGGCCGTGGTGAGCGACAGAGGCGAGAAGCGACTGACCTGGTGGTCGTCGCGACGAAGCCGACGAGCGAAGCGCAGCTCCCAGGTCCGGCGCCGGCGCGATCCTTCTCAAGGGAGACGGGCGCGGACGCGGGCTAGAATCCTTCGAGCACGGCGGTCACCAGGGCGCTCGAAAACTCCTTCGAGACCACATCCATGGCGATGTTTTGGCGGTCGAAGTAGTCCTCGGCCGCGGGATCGACAACGTAGGAGGTGCGGCGTGAGAACGCCTTGTCCTCCCACAAGACCTCCGGCTCTTCGCCGCGGACATCCGTGAGCTGCACCGACGTCTGCAGGCTCATCTGGTACTCGTTGGCGCGGCCCGAGTCATCGTAGGACACCGGGATGACGGCGACGCGCATGATGACCCCACTCAGAACCACGTCGGCCTGACCGGGAGAGTCCACCAACCGCAGCCGCCTTCGGCGCACCCATTCCAGGGTCATCGCCTCCATCAGCCGTTGGTCCATGTCCACCCATCTGGTCTGGTTTTGGAAGTTCTCGACGTAGAGATTCTCGATGTCCTCAGGAAGGAAACTCGTGGTGCCGACAAGATGGTAGCCGCACGCGGAAAGCTCGACCAAAAGCAGCAAGACAACGGTGAATCGAAGCGCGTTTCTCACGCCTGAACCGTAGCACAGGTCATGGTTCGAATTCGGAGTTCGGAGTTCGGAATTATCGGCGCGAGGAAGCGGCCAAGTAGATTGGGGCGTGGTGCCCACGCCTGGGCGCGCCCATTAGCCCGAAAATCTCACCGGGTTTCGTCGCGAGGGGTACAAGACGCAATGCGTGTCTGCGCTCTCACAAGATTTGG
>JBGMRN010000268.1:0-4212 GCA_048061535.1 Thermoanaerobaculales bacterium
CCGTTCCCTTGAAACGTGGCACATGTTTGCAGTGTTGTTGCCAATCTCCTGTTCGGTTGCCTGCGAATCCGCGATCCATCCAGTCGCAATGCTCGCAAAGCTCTGAATTGCTCTGGCGTCGCCTGATTCCCCGCGTGACCAGGCCAGACGATTCCGGGTGGCTTTGTCCATGGGCGCCGGCTACACGATCGCATACCCGATCTGCTGGGCGGCGTTCTCCAGAGGTAGGAGCAACGCCGGGTCGGCGAGGGGGCGGTGGAATCTCTGGGTGCCTGGTATGGCGTCCGCGGCCCGTTCGTAAAGGGCAATCGCCGGTGCGCCGCCGCACATCGACGAGGGATAGGAGATGCCCTCGATGTCGGGGAACGCCTCGTAGATGCGGCGGGACCAACGCTGTGCCCAGCTCCGGCGGGGAGCGCGGGCATCGGGGCTGTGATCCCGGTCGGCCGAAGCCGAGTGGACATGCCGGCACTCGGGAGGCGCGGCGCCGATGTCGGCCTCGTTCTGTCGCCGGCGCCCGCCTGGCCGCACACGATGGGCACAGCTCCCGCGTCTTGCACGAGAACGCGAGCAGGTACTCTTCGTGGCACTCTGGCCACCGAATCCGGGCGAAGCCGTTCTCGAAAAGCCCGCAGTCCAGATAACGCCCTACCTGCTCGTCGATGAAGCCGCGCCAGAATCCGTACCGCCCCTCGAAACCCTCCTCCCACTGCCCCTTCACCTCGTCGTACAGCGACTCGAAGAGGCGGTACAGGGGGTGTCGCGCGCGGGTTCCGCGGCCGGTACAGGCGACCAAGGCTCTGCGGGCAGGACGACGCTCCGTGCCTTCCGCAGCGTGGAGGGACATCATCAGCATGCCCTCACATTGACCAAAGAACAAGGATATTCCCACACTTGCCCGCGTGGGAGATGCGGAGCGCGGGTTCGGACCCATCTCAATCGCGGTCGATCACGCCCTCTCCGGCCTCGGCCTCGCGGCCGAAGAGGAACTCAGCGTAGTTTTCGGTAAAGGCGGCCAGACCGGGTTACGGGCTACGATCATCTTCGAGTCCCGCCGGTCTTTCGAGAACCGGGAACCTTGCGACCTTGGATCCAGCTGCCTCATCGGAAACCGTAGGCTCGACCGACACAATAAATCGGTAACCCCGCCGGTGAATGGTCTCGATGTACTCGGGCTCCTGGGTATCCTGGAATCATGCTAGCGAGGTGGTTCAAACATGCAAACAAAGTGGATCGCCGCGGTCACCAGATCGGCACCGTCTCCCAACCCGGGGGAGGTCCCACCGTGAGCTTCCAACCGGTGGCGGAGTCATTGTCTCACCCAACGCGGTTTTGTCAGGCTTCGCCGGCCTCGTTCAACGCCCGGTTCAACACATCGCCGAGATCGAGCCGGTCCGCCCAAACACCGAGGTAATCACGATCGATGTCTTCACCGCCGGTCATGATCACCCCGAGAACATCGCGCCATTGCCGGTCCGAGACTCCACCGCCGCTCACATACCACTGGAGCTTCCGCAGAATCGTGTCTTCGGCGGTCTTCACGAAGACGGATCGAGGAGGTTCGTTCACGATCTGCTTGAGCTCGCTCCGCTCGAACTCCATGTCGTCAAAACCACCGGTTCCCTTGACGAAGAAGTCCACCTTGAATCCGGTCGCCAGATGGATGGCGTTGAACGACCCACGGCGAGACACCGCATCCTTCGCAATCTCCGGGTCCACATAGAACCTGTCCCGCAGCCGACCGACGAGCATGGTCGCTCCGGCGAGATCGAGGTCGACAACGAGATCAGCGTCCATCGTCTGCCGCGGAACTCCGTGAACTGCGCTCGCGAATGAGCCACCCAGGTGATAGCGAACCTTCAATTCGACCAGGAGGTCGATCACTTCGAGAACGACTGCCAGTGGCGCCGGAACACCCGAGGTCATCGTTCTGACTCGGGTAGTGGACCCCAGACCCGCTGGGCCGTTGCTTCGCCGTGAAACAGGTTCATCAGCATCCTGTTGAGGTGAGTTTCTGAGGCGTTTGGATGCCGTGACCGCAGTCCGGCCATCAACAACGCACGAGTCATTTCGCATGCATCACTCAGGAGCTCGAGCTTCCGCCAATCCGGCAACTCCTTCAGAATCGCGATCTGCGCTCGCTCCGCCGAGCTTTCGGTATCACGTGCAAGGGTCCCCATGTACGCCGAGTTTAGCGCAGTTACCTGCGTCACTGGGGCCGCCACGATGCCTATTGGGTGGGCAGGAACCCTCGTCACCAACTCGGCACCGTCTCTCACCCCGGGAACGGCCCGACCGCGAGCTTCCAGCCGATGGGGGACCCAAAAAGGTGCCAGTCACCCACTTATGATGTTACGTTCCGGTCACTTCGCAACTTGAGCAATGTGACGGTCCAGCGCATCGAACTCCTCGCGGGGCTCGGTACTTGTCAGGCGCTTCTCCACCCTAACGTCATAAGTGGGTGACTTCTGGCACCTTTTTTTGGCACTCGTTTTCTTTTTTCGGTGGTACCCTCCGATCGTGAAAATGGGAATTCCCGTCCCTGATACGGCGTCCCCCCCGGACGCCGGCGACTGCCGGTAAGAGGGAGGCAGGAGTGAAGCGAGGAATCGTGCTCATCGCTCTGGCGGCCGTTCCAGGCTTCGCAGACGACGTCTACCTACGAGGAGGCGGCCAGATCACAGGGGAGATCATCGCGCGGTCGGAAGACTCGGTGACGGTCGATATCGGTGGGGGAACCATCACGGCGCGGATGTCGAGTGTTGACCGCATTGAAAAGGGCACCTCGCCACTCCAGGAGTATCGGGCGCGAGCCGGGAGCATTCCCGCCGGCGATGTCGAGGCGTGGCGGGAGCTGGCACGGTGGGCAACGGGCGGAGCGCTCTCGAGCCAAGCGTGGGAGGCATACTCGCAGGTGGTCGCGATTCTGCCGGACGATCAGGAAGCGAACCGCGCGCTCGGCCGGGTCCAGGTCGACGGGAGATGGGTCTCCGAGGAGGAGAGCTATGTCGCCCGGGGTTTCGTTGAGTTCGAGGGCGAGTGGATGACCCCGGGCGAGCGCCAAGCGATCCTTGCGGACCGGCGGGCCCGCGAGGAGGCGGATCGCCAGGCGATCGACGCCGAAATCGAGGCCGAGCAGGAGGCGGACAGGGAGCGGAAGGCGGCCGAGCGCGAGGAGTTTCGGCGCGGCGGCTTTCAACAGTACGGCGATCCGATCAACTGGGGCTGGGGGGCCGGGCCTTCGTACTGGCCCTCTCCGTCGCAACCGCGGCGATGAATCGGGAGGCACCCATGAGGCGTCACTTGAAAGCGCTGCCACTCCTCGGCGCGCTGTTCGCAGCGTGCTCTTCACCCTCGCCGGTCGATGAGATCGTCGCCTCGAATCTCGCCGCCCGCGGGGGAAAGGAGCGGCTCCAGGCTCTGCAGTCGATCCGGCAAACCGGGACGGCGACTGCGAGTGGCGGGCGGGTCGCGCGGGTGGTCCGCGAGATCAAGCGCCCCGGTCTCTTCCGGCTCGAGTTCTCCTCCCAGGGGACGACGAGCGTCTTTGCGCACGATGGCGAGACCGGCTGGCAGGTCGCACCTCTGCAGGGTCAGTTCGAACCCCAGGCGACGACGCCGGAAACCGACATGGTGGCGGGGATCGATCAGCGCGACATCGAAGGCTCTCTCGTCGACTGGCGCGAGAAGGGGCACCTGGTCGAGCTCGTCGGCCGTGAGACGCTGCCCGGCGGAGATGCCTTCAAGCTCAAGCTGATCCTCAAGGATGGTGCGATCCGCTACGACTACGTCGACGTCGCGTCGCGCCTGATCGTCCGCTCCGACATCACGCGGACGATCCGGAGGCGCCCTGTGCAGCTGGAAAACACGTTCTCGGACTTCCGGGAAACGGGCGGGCTCGTCTTCCCGTACGTCATCGAGACCCACGTCAAGGGCCGGCCCCAGGTCCTCAGGATCGTCGTCGAAAAAATCGAGCTCGACCCCGACCTCGACGACGCACGGTTCCGGCTTCCCCGTTAGCATCTCCACCCCGGCGAAGCCGTCTACAAAAAGACCTGCCAGGCACCAGGGTATTCGTGTTCGAAAAAGGATTCTGGTAGATGCCTTACGTCTCCGCGGAAATTCCAAGATGTTCGGAAAGAATACTGTCCCCTGTTCTTCGTGCAGGCTTCGCTTTCAGCTTCGCCCGGCCATGGGAGCTCGGCGATGCCA
>JBGMRN010000269.1:0-4198 GCA_048061535.1 Thermoanaerobaculales bacterium
CCATGTAGCGGAGCTTTCCGAAAGCGCTGACAGGTTTGGTTCGTGCAGGGATTCGTTGGCCGTTTTTCAAGACGACGACATAGGATGGATCGGGTGGTTTCTCGTTGCTCGCGGGCTCCTGCGCGTGAGCAAGCGAGGCGACTGTCGCAAACGCGATTATCAGCGGGGCAAGAAGGATGGGTTCTCTGATGCTTTGCATAGTGGCCGATGCCTTTGCGGTCTCCTCTTGCCATTCTGACACACCGGCGCCGGGAGCCTGTACTGAATCAAGCGAAAGAGACGCCTCACCGCCCCTCCAAAAATTATATCCGGTGACAAGATGGCTGCCTGCTTGAGGTAAAATCGGGGAAACACTGGTTTTGCAGATATCGGTATCCGGTGGGGGACTCGTCATGACACGCTTTTTGCAGGTACTCGGCGTCGTTGCCATGATTTTGAGCCTGAACCAGGCGGCTGTTGCAGGTACCTACTACGTCGCCCCAGGAGGCAACGACGGCTCGCCCGGAAGCGAGGCCCAGCCGTGGCGGACAATCCAGCATGCCGCCGTGACGTTGCAGGCGGGCGACACCGTGTACATCAAGGCCGGGACCTACGCGGAGCGGGTGGTGCCCCTGAATTCGGGTTCGGCCGGGAACGTGATCACCTACGCCGCCTTTCCGGGTGATGTTCCTATCATCGACGGCGCCGGCGTTACTTTGCCACCAGGCCAGGCAGGTTTGTTCGAGATTTCCGGGTTGTCCTACATTACGGTTTCGGGCTTGCGCGTCATTAACGCCGGCCCCGGCGATAACCACGTCGGCATTCTCGTCGATCTCTCGAACCGGATCGTGATCAGCAACTGCTCGACGTACAACACTGCTTCTTCGGGAATCGCCGCATGGACCAGCACCAACATCATAATCGAAGGTAACGATGTCGAGCTGGCGTGCAACGACGGCGAGCAGGAGTGCATCACGGTCGCCGACACCGACACCTTCGAGATCCGCAACAATCACGTCAACAACAGCGGACCGGGCTCGATCGGCGGCGAAGGCATCGATGCCAAGGACGGCTCCCGCAACGGCAAGATCTACGGGAACCTCGTGAACCATATCAACAGGATTGGCATCTATGTCGACTCCTGGGCCAACCATACTTTCAACATCGAGGTCTACGGCAACGTGGTTCACCACTGTGTGGGCGATGGTTTTGCTCTTGCTGCAGAAAACGGCGGCCTGCTCGAAAACATCGTCCTCTACAACAACATTGCTTATGCCAACGAGTACATCGGCCTGACCGTCGGAGGCTGGGGTGAACCCGGCGCTGCTCACCCGATTTCCAACATCACTCTGATCAACAACACCGTACACGGAAACGGCGTTTCCGGTTGGGGGGGTGGCATCCTGATCGACAACGCCGAGGCCACCGGGGTCGTGATCAGGAACAACATCTGCAGTCAAAACCAGGATTTCCAATTAGCCGCCGAGGCCGTAGGAGCCAATCTGACGGTCGACCACAATTTGATCGACGGCACCCAGGGTTACCCGGGCGCGGTCAACGGCGACAACGCCCAGATCGGCGATCCACTTTTTGTCGATGCCTCCACCGCCGACTATCACATCCGGCTTGGCTCGCCGGCCATCGACAACGGATCTGCCGTCAACGCGCCGAACGCTGACTTTGGCGGCCTGCCCAGGCCGCAGGGATCCGGCTACGACATTGGCGCCTTTGAGTTTGGCAACCTCATCTTCGCCGACGGTTTCGAGTCCGGCAACACCGCAGCTTGGTCGGCAGCTGTTCCGTAGCCGCAAATGCCGGGGCCGACTGTCTTGGCAGCACGTGACGGATCCGCCCCCTCGGGACGGAAACGCCGCTTGCATCCCGGTATAGAGGCCCACGACTGAGGCGGAAGCCCGTTGATCCTGTAACATCGCGCGATGGTCTCTTCGATCCTCGTTCCGATTCCGCGTACGGACTTCGATCCCACCGAGGTCGCCGTGCCGTGGCGCGTGCTCACCGAGGCAGGGGTCGCGGTGCGCTTCGCGACCCTCGACGGCACACCGGGAACGGCGGACCCGCGGATGGTGACCGGAAATGGCCTCGGCCCGCTCAAGCTCGTTCTGCGTGCTGATGCACGAGGCCGCGATGCCTACGCACGTCTGCTGGACGACCCGCACTTCAACGAACCACTTACCTTCGGGCAAATGATCGCCTCCGACTTCGACGGCCTTCATCTCCCCGGAGGCCATGCCGCGGGAATGAAGGAGTACCTCGAATCGGTCGAGGTCCACCGGCTGATCGCCGATTTTTTCGCCCGCGACAAGCCAGTAGGCGGGATCTGTCACGGGGTGGTAGCCGCGTGCCGGAGCCGAACTGGCGACGGCATTTCGGTGCTGCACGGGCGCCTCACTACTGCTCTTCCCGAGGTCATGGAGCTTTCCGCATGGCGTCTGACTCGGCGCTGGCTCGGTGACTACTACCGAACGTACCCGACAACCGTGCAGGCCGAGGTGACGGCAGCCCTGGCTTCGCCCGGGGATTTCTCAACCGGTCCCCGATCACTGTTTCGCGACGCTCCGCAACGCCTCAGTCGCGGGTTTGTCGTGCGTGACGGCAACTACGTCTCGGCGCGCTGGCCGGGAGACGCGCATCGCTACTCGAGTGAGCTTCTGGCAGTTATGAGTGGCTGAAGGAAGCAACCCGAGGCGAGAAGCCTGTCTTTCGTTGCGTTCTCGGCGAATACTGGGAGTATGCATCCTCGAAATCATCGAAAGATAGCTCTCCACGGCGCTCCGAAACTCACCATCCACCTTTTTCTAGTCGCCCCGGGGCCCGAAGTCCCTGATCTCGAGCCTTTCCCCATCAACAACGACCGCCGTCGAAGGCTGGATCTCCGTCCACGCCTCCGACAACCTGCCGAATGGTTCCGAAACCACCGCTCGGGCGTCGTCCGAAAAACGATCGACTTGAGGGTTGAGCTCCTTGAGGGCCCGCATCTCCCTGCTGTGGAACAGCGACCTGGGATTGCCGTCTGAGGCGTAACGGATCGCGAAGAGCCGATGGCCGTCGCTGATCCCAAGGGTCATGGTGAGAGGGGCCTCTTCCCCGTGGGCCCGACCCACACTCTCGACCAGATAGGCCATCCTCTCCGAAGCCCCGATGATGTCTTCCTCGAGCCCCAACGTGAGGGCGAGAAAGAACATCACCTCGGAATCGGTTGTTCCCTCGAGGTATGGATAGAGCTCCGGAGACACCTGGTTGACAAGGTCGCGTTTCATTTTCCTGAAACCGCGGATGACGCCGTTGTGGACGAAGAGCCACTTACCGAAACGGAACGGGTGACAGTTTGTCTGCTGCACCGCGGTACCGGTGGCGGCGCGGATGTGCGCGATGAAGAGACCTGACTGAATCTCCTCGGCGAGGTTGCGGAGGTTCCGGTCGTTCCACGCGGGGCGAATGCTGCGGTAGAGCCCGGGGGTTTCCCGCGCCGCGTACCATCCAATACCAAAGCCGTCACCATTTGTCGGTGTGGCAGCTGAGCGCGCGGAGAAGCTCTGGTCGATGAGCGAGTGCTCGGGCTTGAGGATCAACTCGTCAAGAAAGACCGGGTTTCCGGAGTAGGCCAGCCATCGGCACATGAGGATGCCTCCAAAGTATCGAGAATTCCAGGGAGGAAGAGGTGCCTGACTTAGTCGGTAGTCTTGGATTTGTGCCGGCGATCCAGGCCGCTGCGTCGCTCCCGGACCCGCCGGTCGTCCCCGTTCCGGCGTTCCTCGCCGTCCCAACCCGCTCCATCGTCATTCCGGCGTTGACCCGAACCGGTGCGCCGATCTCCCGGTTTCCTCCGGTCGGTGTTGGATCGTCTCTCCATCATCGTTGCCCTCCGGATGTCGACAAACAAGCATATCGCGACGACATCCGATCGACAACCACAGCGCGAAATGCGGTGCCCATGAGGTGGGGGTTGACTGACCTACGTTGCTGCCTTGGCGGCCCTTTTTGCGGCCTTGTTCGCCTTCTTCTCCTTGGGTGAGAGCTTCTTTTTGTTGGTTTTCTCTTTCTTGACCTGACCCTTTGCCATCTCGTTGCCTCCATCTCCAGCGACGGTCCGGCTGGGCAGCCGACGATCGCCTGGAGCTGCCACTTTACACCCTTATGCCGCTAAATGTGAGTGGGGGAGAACGCTAATCAGAAGACGCTGAGACCGCTCGGCTCGGTC
>JBGMRN010000270.1:0-4185 GCA_048061535.1 Thermoanaerobaculales bacterium
CGCGGGTCTTCACGCGGCACGCGAAAATCGGTGGTCAAGATAAACCTCCGAACCCCACGCGGAAAAGGGAATGGACGGCAGGGCTGACAAGAAGAAGACGGAAAAGGAAAAGGTGCCTGGTACGCCATTCCGCCACGTTCTGATGCACCGTGTTAATCAGCCGCGCGAATCGCAGACATAGGACATCACATCGCCCGTCGATACTGCCCCCCAACCTCATACACCAATTCGCCACGCGAATTGCGGGGGCTCACTTCCTTCGCAATTTTCATCCCATCCATCCTATAGCAATTCGCCGCGCGAATTGCAGTGGCTCGCTTTGCTCGCCAGGTTCATCGCACCGTTCCGCCTCTATCGCTCGGTACCGTGAAGCACGGCATCGCTATCGGCGCTATCGGCGCCGGGCATGACGAAGTGACGAAGTCGAGCCGATCAGGTGGTCTCGTCATAGGCGTCGAGGAAGTCGTTTCTGGGGATCCCGGCCTCATACAGCAATTCGCCTTGCGAATTGCGGGGGCTCGCTTTGCTCGCCCGTTCCATCGCACCATCCCGTTCCTTTCATCACCAGCCCAGAGAAAACTCGGTAGATCCTCACAGCCGCCTTTGGGGCGAAGCCCCACCGCAATTCGCCCGGCGAATTGCAGTGATTAGCTGGCCATTGCGGAGAATCCGCAGGTATAATCACCGCAAGAAGTGCGGTGATTATGTTGTTTATTCATGAAAAGCCCGGGTGGCCAGTGTTTTCTTGGGATTGGGATGCTCTGGCCGCGCCCCTCGCCGCAGCTCGCTACAAGCAGGGGAAGCATCTCGGGAAGATGGGAGCCTTGGGCTTCGACCTCCGTGCAGAGGCGAACCTCTCGGTGTTGACGAGTGAAGTGGTGAACTCCTCGGCGATTGAAGGGGAGATCCTACACCCCGAAGAGGTCCGTTCGTCAATCGCCAGGCGGCTGGGGCTCGATGTTGCGGGTCTTCCCGAGCCTCGACGAGAAATCGAGGGCGTCGTCGAGATGACCCTCGATGCCACTCAGAACTTCGAGGCGCCGCTCACAGACGATCGCCTCTTCGGTTGGCACACATCGCTGTTCCCGACCGGGAGAAGCGGTAGGACCCGTATCACTGTCGGGGCATGGCGTTCGAAAGAGGCCGACCCGATGCAGGTGGTCTCAGGTCCCATCGGGCACGAGAAGGTGCACTTCGAGGCACCTGGGGCCGAGCGCCTTGAGTCTGAGATGATGGGGTTCCTTGAGTGGGTTCACTCGCCTCCGACGATCGACCCCGTTCTCAAAGCAGGTATCGTGCACTTTTGGTTCGTCACCATCCACCCCTTCGAAGACGGCAATGGCCGCATCGCTCGGGCGATCGGAGACATCGTGCTTTCGCAAGCCGATGGCACCAAGGACCGCTTCTTCAGCTTGTCCTCGCAAATCGAGGCAGAACGCACGGAGTACTACCTCCAGTTGGAAGCGGCACAGCGCGGCGACCTCGACATCACCCGATGGCTGACGTGGTTTCTGAGCTGCCTCGACGATGCGATTGGGAACGCAGAAACATCGCTAGCTGCCGTGCTGCACAAGGCGAAGCTCTGGCAGAGAATCAACCGCCACCCGGTCAACAATCGGCAGCGCGAGGTGATCAATCTGATGTTGGATGGATTCGAGGGTTTCATGACCACCTCCAAGTACGCCAAGCTCGCCAAGTGCTCACAGGACACAGCGCTGCGTGACATCCGTGAGCTGCTTGAGCGAGGCATCATGGTGCAGAACCCGGGCCGGGGCCGAAGCACAAGCTATCGGCTGGCGGGGGCGGCAGCGATTCGCTAGGCAATTCGCCTTGCGAATTGCGGTGGCGCGCCGGGCGCGCCAGTTCATCGCAGCACATCGCAGGACAAGTTTCAGTGGCACAATGGACGGTGCGCTGACGGGGAGGACAGATGATCGAGACCCCAGACCCTCGGGCGCCGTTGACGAGCCCGTGCCCATGCGGATCGGGCAGAAAGTACAAGCGCTGTTGCTGGCCGGTTGAGAAGCGGCGCGCGGCTGAGGCGAGGGCGGCGATTCAGGAGTCCACTTCGCGGGTCGGTGCGTACGCCGCGAGCTTCGAGGACGAGTTGCCGAAGTTCGAAAAGATCTTTTTCGGGCCGGTGGAGGAGCGCTTCAGCAAGGAAGAGCTTGGCGAGTTCATTCGCCGGGCCGACGAAGCGGTCAAGGTGGCGTTCTTCGACATCCTGGCGGCCGACTACGTGACGCGCAACGGCTGGACCCCGATCGACCTCTTCCTTGACGACTCGGGGGCGAGCGGTGATCTCCACCCGGCCGCGAGAGAGTATGTCGAGGGTTGGGGTCGCACGTCGATGGGCCTTTATGAGGTCCAGACCGTGATTCCGGGTGAGTCCCTGGTGCTCAAGGACCTGCTGACGCGTCGTTCGATAGAGGTCCTGGAGCGGTCGGCCAGTCAGAGTCTTTGCAGGTGGGACGCGGTCTTCACCCGCGTCGTCCGGATGGGAGAGGTCGGTCTCATTACCGGGCCTGTCCTGGAGGTGCCGAGGCGCAAGCTGCAGTGGGTCGTCGATGCCTTGAAGGAAGAGAAGAACAGACCCGGCGACAGGTCGGTGACCTGGGCGCGGTTCTTCAAAAAGCACTGGGATCTCATCCCCTACCTGTGGTTCCTGATGTGGGTGGCGCCCTTCAAGGGACTGGAACTCCAGAACTTCGACGGCCATGAGCTGCGCGACATCTCGGTTGAGTACTCGCTGGTTGCAGGCGGGGGCGTCCGGGCATCGGCTCGGCTGGACGCCATGGACGAGCTGAGCAGGGTGGACCACGGCAGCTGGAACTGGGCCGAAGAGCGCGATCGGGGGACGCTGGAAAATGTGTCCGTGGGCTGGATTTCCCGGGAGGGCGACTCGGTCGTGCTGCGCGTTAACTCGCGGGAGCGCGAGGCGAAGGTCCGCAAGCGCATCGATCACGTGTTGGGCGAGCTGGTGGTCAAGATCGAGCGGTCGGACGAAGCGATGGACATGGAGACCGTGCAGCGAGGTCCGGGACCCGTGGACGACGGCCAAGAGGGCGAGGCGATCCCTCTGGACGTGCAACGACAGGTTGTTCATCAGATGTTGGCGACCCACTACCGACGTTGGCTGGACGAGCCGGTTCCGGCGCTGGGCGGGCTTACTCCTCGACAGGCGGCGACGGAGCGCAGCCACCGGCAACAGGTCATCTCGCTGCTGAAGGGCATCGAGGTCGATGCGGCTCGCCGCGGCCCGGACGACCCTTCGGCGGGCTTCGATTTCGGGTGGTTGTGGGATGAGTTGGGGCTGGCAATTCGCTGAGCAATTCGCTGCGCGAATTGCGGGGGCTCGCTTTGCTCGCCCGTTCCATCGCACCATTTCACTCCTCGCACCGTCGGCGACAATATGCACGATGGGTACTCCCAGCCGCCTTTTGGGGCGTAGCCCCCCACGCAATTCGCCCGGCGAATTGCTGTGGCTCACTTCGTTCGCCCGACTCGTCGCACGACCCCGTGATATTCGTCACCAGCCCAAAGAAAACTCGGAAGATCCTCCCAGCCGCTATTGGGGCGAAGCCCCACCGCAATTCGCGCAGCGAATTGCAGTGGCACGTGTTAATCTGCCGTCATGGTTTCCCGTCAAGCGCCGGGAGGCCGTCGAACGGATAGGAGGAGAGCGTGGACAAGCAGGCGGTAGAAGAGATCAAGCAGCACTTCGGAGTTGTCGTCGAAGGGCTGGAGTCGAAAATTGAGGTCATCGCAGAGGGCCACGCCTTGCTCCGAGCGGACATGACAAAGAGGATTGAGGAGTTCAGATCCGAGGTCAGAGAGAGCTTTGGCGATGTCCGGTCCATGATCAAGCTGTCCTACGCCGAGATCGACACCAGAATCGGCACTCTGGAGCGTGAACTTGCCGTTCTCAAGGCGCGCGTCGAGCAGGTCGAGGCAGCAATTGGCTAAGCAATTTGCCCTGCAAATTGCAGTGGCTCGCGTTGCTCGCCAAGTTCATCGCACCATCCCGTTCCTTTCATCACCGGCCCAAAGAATACTCGGAAGATCCTCACAACGGCCTTTGGGGCGTAGCCCCACCGCAATTCGCCCGGCGAATTGCAGGGGGTCACTTCGTTCGCCCGACTCGTCGCACGGCCCCGTAACATTCGTCGCGGGGCCAAAGAAAAC
>JBGMRN010000271.1:0-4178 GCA_048061535.1 Thermoanaerobaculales bacterium
TGAACCTCAAAAGAGACGGGAAGATCTGCAACGTTCCCCTCTACGCCGTCTCTCTTGTCCACCAGTTCGTGTGAAAGCCAGTTCGCCAATCAGCCCAATCCACCGCACAGGCTGGTCCGGAGGCGCATAAGCTGGTTTACCCCGCATATCTCACCAGCTTCCTACTGCGGCCGATGATGCATCGTGCCCAGCGGCATTGTGATATTATGTAGTAGCTACATAATGCTGGAGCTACATAACTCATGAGACTGCCCTTTCTGGATCGGCACGAGGAGACCAACCGTCTGACACGTCTCGTCCAACGTGACGAGGGCTCGCTGGGGGTTCTCTACGGACGCCGGCGGTGCGGGAAGTCGAGGATTCTGCGGGAGACGGCGCCGCCGGATCGCTCGGTGTTCTTCGTTGGCGACGATCGGGATGCGGCCCTTCAGCGGTCGAGCGTGGCGGTGGAGATCGGTCGCACCCTGGAAGGGTTCGACAGCGTGACCTACCCGGACTGGGCGGCCCTGTTGGCTCGATGGTGGCGTGACGGCCCGACCGGCACGGTGCTGATCCTCGACGAGCTCCCGTCCCTGGTTTCCAAGGCGCCCGAGCTTCCGAGCCTGCTCCAGAAACACATCGACCGTGACTCCGGACTGGGTCTCCACCTCCTCGTGGCCGGTTCCTCGCAGCGCATGATGCAGGGCCTGGTTCTGGATCGTTCGGCACCGCTCTACGGCCGCGCCACCGAGATCTTGAAGATCGCGCCGCTCGCCGCGGGATGGATCGAGGACGCGCTCAACATCGCGGACCCGGGCGAAGCGATCGAGGCATTTGCCGTCTGGGGTGGTGTTCCGCGCTACTGGGAGCTGGCGGCTGACCATGCCGGCCTGGCATCCGCCGTGCGGGAGCTCGTCCTCGATCCCCTCGGCGTTCTGCACGAAGAGCCGGGGCGGCTGCTGCTCGATGACCTGCGTGACACCACCCAGGCGGCGTCGATCCTCAGCCTGGTCGGCCAGGGCTGCCACCGGGTTTCCGAGATCGCCGGCCGGATGGGCAAACCGGCGACCTCGCTGGGTCGTCCGCTTCAACGTCTCATGGAAATGGACCTCGTGGAACGCGAAGTGCCGTTCGGCGAGTCGGTTCGCGGCAGCAGGCGAACGCTGTACCGCATCAGGGATCCCTTCCTGCGCTTCTGGTTCCGTTTCGTCGAGCCCAACCGGTCGCGGCTCGAGGCACGGCAGCTGGATGCGGTGACCGGCGAGATCGCGGCGGCCATGGGGCACCACGTCGGTGGTGTGTGGGAGGATCTCGCCCGCAGAAGCGTGCCCCTGCTGGCGCCGCGCAGCGCCGGCTGGGGGCCGGCCCGCCGGTGGTGGGGCGCCGGTTTGGACCGCAAGCCACTGGAGATCGACCTCGTCGCCGAGGACGCCTCGCGGAAACGGCTGCTGATCGGGGAAGTGAAGTGGGCCTCGCCGCGACATGGCCGGAGGCTCCTGGAGGAGCTCGAGCGGAAGATCAACCGGCTCCCGTTCGTCGACGGCCGCGAGGTGGTCCCGATGCTGTGGCTAATAAAAGCGCCTGACGACGTGCCCCGAAAACGGGTGGTCACTCCGAGGCAGGTCCTCGACGCTCTGCGCTGACCACCCGGCTGGTCGCGGGTTTCTGAGAGGTGAGAAATGCGGGCTAGATCCCGTACGCCTCGTCGTGAGGTCCCAGGAGCACGAACTTTATGGTCTCGGCGTCGCGCTCACTGCAGTCTGAGCAGACGACGAACGCATCGTGGCCCTTCTTTCGGCAAGCGTGACAGTAAAGGTAGATGATGAGAAAGCTCTTCTTGACCGGGCAGGAGTAGAACCCCCTGAAGTTTCCCTTGAGCGGCTCTCCCAGGGCCAGCGGCTGCTCCATGATCATCCGGACCTTGTTCTCCACCTGTTTCTTGATCCCGGAGTGCTTGCGGAGGGCCTTCACAAAGGACTTCTCGAAGAGAGCTTCCATCAGTCGGAGAAGGCCTCCTCAAAGGTGTGCCACTCGACGTCGCCGTCGCGGAGCCTTGCCTGAACGTCCGCTATCGCCTCGTGAAAAGCCGGGTGAGCGAGGATATTCGCCGTGGTCTCGCCCTGGGCTCTGCGCTTCAAGCTGAGGAGGTACTGGGTGATCACCTCGGCGACCGTGGTGCGGTTCTCCGCGGCGAAGAGCTTGGCAAAGTCCACGAGATCCTGGTCCAGGCTGATGTTGAGTCGATTCTTTGCCATGGCATCCTCCCTAGTACGCCTGTTCCTATTATGCGCACATCGGGAACAGCAGTCAACCTGGAATGGCGTGTCGGGCACCTTTTGCCACCGCGCCCGGCTGTCCCCGTTCAAGCTCACCAACGCGCTCTCCGGTGCCGTTCGGCCGCGCCCTCGCGCGCCTTCAGGCTTCGCCCTTCGGGCTACGCCCGGACAGGCCGGCGCGGCGGCGGGTCCTGGATGGAGCGTTGTTCGGCCTGTGAGCCCCAGCCCCCACCCCATACGCGCTAACGTAAGGAGGAAATCAACGCAAAGGCGCGAAGACGCAGAGGCGCAAAGAGAAATGGTGATACACCGAGATCGCTAGCCCGTTCCCATTCGGAAAATTTGACAGGGGCTAGAGGCGATTCGCGACACGACCGACGCCATGAAAGTCATTTCTCGGGGGCGCACGACCATGGAGTTATTCGCGGTTCTGCCCTTGAATGGGTTGGTGGCTGGCCGGCTGTCGTCACGTTGAAGCCAAGAGACAAGGTCCTGCCGCGCACGGACTGGCGGTCCACCGCACAGGCTGGTCCGGGGGCGCATGAGCTGGTTTTTACCGGGTGTCGGGCCAGGGAATCGAGGTCACAGATGAGGCGACTGAGGAATCTGGATGACGTCCTGAGGAGAGAAGGTCCGACCCGCGAACGGCCAGCGTTGTGGAGATTATGACGACCAGACTGTGATGTCCTCGGCTCGAGCCGCGTCGGTGAGGCGCGTATCCAGGGTGGCCATGCCTGCGGTGAGCCGAAGAGCAAGGTCGAGGTAGGCTGCATCGTACGCGGTCAGGCCGTGTTTCCAAGCCAAGACCTGCAGACGCACCAGGTCATCACCCGAGGGGGCCGCGGCGGTGTTCACCGGCAACGCAGCCAGCAGGGCCGACATTTGGTGTGCCCGGCCCTCGTCCAACCGCTCGCGACGTCGGGCGACGAGGAGCGCGTTCGCGCACTCGAACCACCACAGCGCGGGAACGAAGAGTCCAACTCCCGACTCCACCTCCTGCCAGAAGTCATCCGCAATTGACGATTGTTCGTCGGGGAAGCCCCAGGCCAAGGTAATTGACGTGTCGACCACCCAGCCCGTCACCACCGCCGCCCCTCCTCGACAAGCTCCCGGACGTTGACGGTTCCCGCGAGCTCACCTCGGAGCTGCCGAAATGCGGCGCCGAGTGCCGAGAGGTCCGCCGTGCGATCGTCGTCGACAGGAATGAGACGGGCGACCGCCCGTCCGCGACGAGTGATGATGAAGGAATGCCCTGCCTCTGTCGCCCGCAGCAGCTCGGAAAGGCGGTTCTTTGCCTCGAAGGCGCCAACCTCAGTAGATTCGTCATTAGGTCGCATTCAGCTCACTCCACAGCATCTAGCTTAACCAGCTAGCTGATTATTGTCAAGACGTTGGACACGAGCAACCCGGTTCGGCCCGGTCTTGTGGAGGATCCCATTGACGGACGATTGCTGCGCTGTACCTCGTGCCCCACCGGACGGCGGGGTGTTTCTTTCAACAAGCGATCAAAAATGGCGTCTGCGCCATATTGTAAGGCGTGAAATGTGAAAATTCCCTCATAACTATGCCATAATCCATGTATGGAACGAGACCTCTACGCCAACCTCGTTACATGGAAATCTTCTCCTCGGAGGAAACCCCTGCTCTTGAGGGGTGCGCGTCAAACCGGGAAGACGTTTCTGCTCAGACAGTTCGGAGATCGCGAGTATGAACGGATCGTCTACTGTAACTTCGAAGAAGACCCCGCGCTGGATGGGTTCTTCCGCCGCGATCTCGATCCACATCGCATCGTCGCAGAGCTATCCATCTACAAAGGCTTCGACATCCAACCCGAGCGCGATCTCGTCATCTTCGACGAAGTTCAGGCCTCGAATCGAGCTCTGACGTCCCTCAAGTACTTCCAAGAACTGGCCGGGGGCTACC
>JBGMRN010000272.1:0-4155 GCA_048061535.1 Thermoanaerobaculales bacterium
GTGTAGAGCCGGACCAGCGCGTCCGCGGTCCACTCGAAGAACGGATCGCGGGCGCCGATCCCGGCCAGCGTCGAGTCGGCGCGCCGCAATAGCGGCTCCGCCTCTTGGAGACGGTTCTCGGCGAGCAGCCACATGCCCAACGCCGTCTCGGCCCGGGCAATCCGGGCGCCGTCCGCTGAGGTTCGCTCGATCTCCAGCGCGCGACGCAGCAGCGGCTCCGCTTCGGCCGTCTTTCCGAGCCTCGTCAGCACCACCCCGTAGTGCATCAACGGACGACCCAACAACTGGGCCGTGGGCGGATAGCGGGCCTCCAGCGCGGTAATGGCCCGGCGGTACAGTGCCTCGGCCTCGCGATACTGCCCCTGTGTGTAGATGGCCGTGGCCAGGTTGCTCTCCACCAACGCCGTCCACGGATCCGCGGGCCCGCGAACCTCGGCGAAGATGGAAGCGGATTCCCGGTACAGCGGCTCGGCTGCCCGCGGGTCGCCGCGGCGGAAGTGGAGAAAGAGGCCGAGGTTGTTCAATACCTGCGCCGCCGCGAGGCTCCGGTCGCCGAATGCCTGTCGCAGCGCGGCAAGCGCCTCGCGATGGAACCGCTCGGCTCCGTCGAGGTCGCCTTTGGCTTCCAGCAGGCGTGCATAGACACCGAGGCCTGCGGCGATCGTCGGGTGCCCTGCCGGGTAGATTCTCCGCAGGATCTCCACGACCTCGGTCAACATTGTATCAGCGGCGGCCAGATCGCCTCGCCTGAGGAGCAGATCACCCAGATTGCCTATGCTGTTCAGCAGCTTGGGATGTTCCGGGTCGAGCAGGGCGCGGCGAATCGCGATGGACTCGCGCATGTGGGCCACGGCCGCTTCGAGATCGCCGTCGTTCTGGTCCATGAAGGCCAGATTCACGAGGGCGGACGCCAGGTCGAGCCGCGAGCTGTCACCGGGTGCCGCTCGCAGAATGCCGACCGCCTCTTCGAGGAGCGGCCGGGCCTCGGTGAGGTCGCCCTTGAGCTGCAGGGCAAAGGCATACGTCTGGAGTGCGCGCCCCGTCGCCGCGTGCCGGCGACCCATCCGCTTGCGGCTCAGGGCGACTGCGCGCTCGGCATACGGCAGCGCGGAGTCCAGCTGCCCGGCATCCGTGAGGAAATCGGCCAGGCGGACCATGTTCAGCACCGCTTCGGGGTGGTCTTCGCCCAGGGACGCCTGTCGCAGCGTCAGGGCTTCGCCTGCGAGCGCTGCCGCCCGGGCCGGCTGCCCGAGGTCCCGGTAGACCTCCGCGATCATCCCGAGCATGGTGCCCTGAAGGTCCGGCTGGTCACGTAGCGTGGCTCGCACACGCTCGGCTCCGCGATCGAGCACCTGGACGACGGTGATCGTGTCGCCGCGTGAGACGTCGGGACTGGCGCTCTCGAACATGTTCAGCAGGAGACTAGACACCTGCTGCGCGCGGTCGCGCTCTCGCGCCACACGCTGCGCCTGAATGTCCGTGCTGACCGCGTGCGCGACGAGCAGCGTCACCGCCAGGGCCGCTATCGCGACGCCCGCCCAGTGGCGCCGGACGAACTTGGCCGCCACGTACCCCGCCCGTTCGGGCCGCGCGGTCACCGGCCGGCGCACCAGATGCCGGCGCACGTCTTCGGCCAGCTGCTCGACGGAGGCGTAGCGCCGCTCGGGCTCGTTGCGCAGGGCCAGGAGCACGATGTTGTCGAGGTCGCCCGCCAGCCGGCGGCGCAGGCGCCCCGGCGTCGTGTCCCGCACCGCCGCGATCGCGCGGGGATCGGCGGGCGCCACTTCGCCTCGGGCCGGTTCCCCTTTAGCTGAGTCGCCGACCGCCGTAGATGGTTTTGTGATGTCGCGCGTCCCGGCGGACGGTCCCGAGGTGCCGAGCGCGGGATCAGCCATCCGTGGCAGCCGGCCGGCGAGCAGCCGGTACAGCAGGAGTCCCAGCTGATAGACGTCGCTCGCCGTCGTCACCGGCTCGCCCCGGAGCTGCTCGGGGGAGGCGTACTCGGGGGTCAGGAGCCGGAATCCCGGGCGGGTTCGGGCCACCTCCTCGGGGAACTCCTTGGGGTCGAGCACCTTCGCGATGCCAAAGTCGAGCAACTTCACCGTTCCGTCTTCGGTCACCAGGATGTTGGTCGGCTTGAGGTCGCGGTGGACCACGAGGTTCCGGTGCGCGTGCTGCACGGCGGCGCAGACCGTGCGGAACAGCTCGAGGCGCTTGCGTACCGACAGACGGTGCTCGTCGCAGTACTCGTCGAGCGGTACGCCTTCGACGTGCTCCATCGCGAAGTACGGCCGGCCCTCGTCGGTGACGCCGCCGTCCAGCAGCCGCGCGATGTTGGGGTGGTTGATGCGGGCCAGGATCTGCCGCTCGACCCGGAAGCGGTGCAGCAGCTCTTCGCTCTCGAGATCGCGCCGCAGCAGCTTCAGCGCGACGGTGGACTCGAACTGGCCGTCGGCGCGCTCCGCCAGGTACACCGAACCCATGCCACCGTGGGCAATGGGGCGGAGGATGGCGTAGGCGCCGACCCGGTGTCCGGCAGGTAGAGACTCGCGCGGATGCGGCGTGGCATCGTCGGTGGGAGCAGGGCTCACGGGGGGGCGATCGAGGGGGCCGCCGGCGTCGTGGGCACTGAGCAGCGAGCGCACGTCGGCCCGCAGCGTCGGGTCCGCGATGGCGGCCTGGAGGTGGGACGCACGATCCTCCAGTGGCACCTCGAGCGCCTGCAGAAACAGCTCCTGCAACCGTTCCCAGCGGTCGTCTGACATGGTGGCTAGACGTCCGCCTGGCGGTCGGGCGAGTCGGCGCCCAACTCGCGGTTGAGCCAGGCCTTCGAAAACGCCCAGTCGCGTTTCACTGTCGCGGGTGAAGTCCTCAACGCTTCGGCGGTTTCCTCAACCGACAATCCGGCGAAGTAGCGACACTCCACGACGCGACACTGGCGCTCGTTCTGGGTCTCGAGGCGGGACAGCGCCTCGTCCAGCTCCAGCAAGACCTCGGTTCGCTCCACCGACACAACCATCGCCTCGGCCAGGGAAATCTGTACCGCGTCACCGCCCCGCTTTTCCCGCTTCCTACCGCGCGCGTAATCGACAAGGATGCGCCGCATCAGGCGTGCCGCCACCGCGAAAAAGTGCGTCCGGTCCTGCCACTGCACTTCTCGCACGTTCACCAGCTTGAGGTACGCCTCGTGGACGAGGACCGTCGTGTTCAGCGTGTGACCCGTGTCCTCGTGCCGCAGCTTGCCGTGGGCAATCCGCCGCAGCTCGCCATACACGACGGGAATCAAGCGGTCCAGGGCCTCCTTGCGGCCCTGAGACAGGTCGCGCAGCAGCCCGGTGATGTCAGTGTGCTCGTCCATGGCGAGGTGGCCTCAGCCTGTCGCGAGCCGCGCGCGCACGATCCCGCCGATGGACGGCTCAGAGCCGAGGGGTGGTTGAGCTGGTCATCAGCCGCGAGCGTGGCTCATGCCGACGATGGGGTTAAGATGGGCGCCGGCAGACCCGAGGGCTAGACTCGTGATTGTCCCCTGTTACTGAGCGTTGGCAATCGCCCACGCTCACGACATTCTTCTCTCGTGCCACAGACCTTTGCCGTTCCGGCGACCACCGGTGCTCCACGAAAACTCCATCCGTGCGGATTCTAGGGGCCCGACTCGTCTCTGCGGCTGGTAACGACCGTCGAACCACACCTGCCATTCGCCGGATTCGGGGTGCTTCTGCTCGAAGAACTGGCGCACCGTACCGTCTGCGTTGGGTGTCCAGGTGCCGCGGAATTCGAACGACTGGCTGGACCCATAGTTGTGGAGCTGGCCCTCCAGAACCATCGCGCCCTCTTGGTTCAGACCGCCCACGATATCGATGTTGTAGTTGCTTGCGATCCAGACCTGTCGCCATTGCTCGGTGAGGCTGTCGAAGTAGTTCATGGACATGCCCGTTCCACCGGAGCTCGATGTCCAATTCTCCACCAGCACGCAGCCGGTTTCCCGTGACTCGATTTGGTTCCGGCCCGCCAGATTGCCGTTGGCGTTGTTGTAGACGTCCCACTCCCCGACCCAGAAGTCGAACTGGCGGAAGGCGGGCTCGTCCATGCAGACCTTGGGAGGGGTCTGGCCCGCAACACCGGTGGGCGTGGCCAGCGCCCCCAAGAGGATGGCGC
>JBGMRN010000273.1:0-4143 GCA_048061535.1 Thermoanaerobaculales bacterium
CACGGATGAATCCGTTCATACATCCTCCCGGACTGTTGGAATCCCTTGGGCGATGACATTCATGTCCTCACCAATTCGGCGGGGTTCAAACACTGCGCCCACTCGGCGCCGGGCACCCAGGCAGGACCTACTCCACCCCTTTCCACGGTGCGCTGGCATTGCCAGGGCCGACGTGATCTTTCTGCCCGCTCAATTCGGTGCGTGTGGGGGCAATCTTGGCGAGTTCTTAATAGTAGAGCGAAGGAAATGGGAACTGTAGTGGGGATCTTCCCTACGCGGACTGTAGGGGATTTCCCGCCGTGGGCAGCGAGAATCCCGTCCGCTATGAGATCACAGGCCTTTCACGGTTCAGTGAGCGCCGGTGTCGATGTGGGATCCGGTACGAATCGCGAGGGGGAGCGTCGTTTCAGACCTGAGGAGTCAACGGGATCTCGCGCTCGAGGAGGCGCAAGGATGCGACCGGTCGCGCGCGTATCTCCCGGACGGGGTTGGTGTTCTAGCCGTCGGCTTCCGGCTTCCATCGAACGTCGTCGTTATCGTTATCGATTCTCCCTGCTCCGATACCGAAATCCCCTGTCGGGGTACGCCGGCGCTGGCGGCACCACACGCGGGTCCTTTTCGATCTCGTCCAGGAGATACCGGATCGCCGCGTCGAGCTGTGCGTCTTCCCCGTTGAACGTCGCGTAGGGCAGGTTGTCGACGACTATGTCCGGCACAACGCCGATCTGTTCGATGAGCCACTCGCCTTCGGGACCGTAAACACCGCTCATGGGCGCCCGAGCGAGTCCTCCGTCGGTCAGTCTGTTGGACGAACTCAACCAGATCTCGCCGCCCCAGGTGCGCTTCCCGATCACGGGTCCGAGGCCCAACCGACGGAAGCCTTCGGCAAAGGCCTCGCCGTCGGACGCGGTGTTCTGATCGACCAGCACGACCATGTATCCGCGGAACGCGTACTGCATGTTCCAGGTGGGCTGCCCCACGCGATCCTTCCAATACATCCAGGCTCGCCGCATCAATTTTTCGAGAATGAAGCTGTCGATGTTGCCGCCGCGGTTGCGGCGGACGTCGATGATCAGCCCCGGCCGATTGAACACCGGATAGAAATTGCGGTACCACTCGGTCAGATTGCCCCCACCCATCGCGCGGAGGTGCACGTACCCGACTTGGCCTTCCGTCTCCGCCTCCACGCGCTGCCGCCGTGTGTACTCCCAGTCGCTGTAACGCAACCCGGACTCGTTCATCGTGGGTGTGACCATGACGTCACGGGTGCCGTTGCCACGGCGCACGCGCAGCCGTACCGGTTGCTCCCCCTGATTGCGTAATAGCGCACCAATATGATCGACGGCGAGGGCCTCGACGCCGTTGACGGCTACGATCACGTCGCCGGCGTTGATGTCGAGGTCGGGATCGGCGAGGGGCGACATCTCCTCGGGGTAATCGGGGTCCGATTGGTAGATGTAGTCGACGCGATACCCCCCGGCGTCCGGATCGCGAAGCAACCGCGCCCCCAGGGAGGCCACCCGGACGCTGTCATCGCCCCGGCGGAGGTCCCCACCACGAACGCTGGTGTGCAACGCCGACAGCTCTCCCACAACCCGGCCGATGATGTCCGAGAGCTCGTCGCGAGTGGTCACGCGATCCACCAACGGCAGGTATTTCTCGAGCGTGCCATTCCAGTCGACGCCGTGCATTCCGGGATCGTAGAAATAGTCCCGCTCCAGTCGCCACGCGTCGACGAAGATCTGCCGCCAGTCTTCCCGCACGTCGATGGGGAACGTCCATCCGGACAGATCGACCTTGCTCTCCGCGATGTCACTCGCAGGCCGCGGCCGGGCGTCGATCACGAACAGATCGTTCTCGCGCCGCACCAGGAGTTTCTTCCCGTCCCGGGACAACTCGAACGAGCGCGCGTTCTCGACGACCGTCTCCGGATCGTCGCCGCCGTTGCCGATCGCGAGGCCCATGAGGTTCGTCCGAGCGCCTCGGCCCGACCCGCGGGACAACCAGAACAGGGCGTCGCCGTTCGCGGCCAAGCCGGAATAGTTCCCGGAGGGAACCGGCACCCGCTTCACGCGCCGCTCGATGCCGTCCAGATCGATAACCACGGGTTCGACCTCTTCCCGCAGCTCACCTGTGTCTCGTCCCTGGTCGGCGGCGGCGGAGCGCCCGGTCAGTTCGTCGTCGGGCTTGAAGGGCGAGCGATGTCCCTTCCGGAGCGCGACATGATAGATCTCGATGGGTTTGTCGAAGTAGGGCTCCGGTTGCCGCGTGCCCCACGGGCTTCCCACCACCGAGCGCAGATTGCGATCGGAAAGGAAATAGAGATCCTCCCCCTTGGGCCCCCACGCCACGTCGAAGCTGTTCACCCGATCGCTGGTGAGCGCGGTGACCGACTCGTCTTCCACGGAGTAGAGCTTGATCTGCCGGAACGAGTTCATCGCCGTCATGGTGTAGGTCAACCACCGCCCGTCGGGCGACCACGCCATGTCGCCTATACCTTCACGGTTCTCGGAGATCCTCCGTTGCTCCCCGCTCTCCACGGTGAGCACCCACAGGTCGTTGTTGTTGTCGCGGTATGCCACTCGACTCCCGTCCGGTGACGGAACGCCCTGGAACCGGAGAATCGTCCCGTCATTGGTCAAGGCTCTTTCCTCCCCGACTCCCGTTGCCGGCAAGGTCACCCACTCCAGCTCACCCGACTCGTCGGAGAGCCCCACCAGCCGCTCACCGTCTGGCATGAAGACGACGTCCCGATACCGTACACCGGGTTTCCGGGAGGCCTGTACCAGCCGACCCGGCCCCACCGGCGCCACGAACACCCGCCCACGCGCCGTCAGCACCACCGATTCACCCTCGGGATGGATGTGGGCCGACGTCAGATACTGCATGGGATTCTGCACCCACTTCTCTCGCAGTTGGTCGAAGTCGGAGGCCAGCGTGATGGGAACGAGCGCCGCCCGGCCGGCCTCGATATCGTAGACCCAGAGATCCGCTGCGAGCTGATAGACGATGCGTCCGTCCGACAGGTATGGCTCCTTCACGTCCCAGCCGGAATGCCGGGTGTGCTGTGTGAGATCGCCCCCGTCCTCGTCCATCGACCAGAGGTTCATGGTGCCGTCTCGATCGGTGACGAAGTACACACGGCCGTTCCACCACATGGGTGAGTGACTCTCGCCCTGATAGTCACCGGTGAGCTCCACGGCCTCCGCTGCACCGTCCACGAACTTCCAGATGTCCCGGGCGGTCCCACCGGTGTAGCGCTTGGTGACGTTTCGATGAAAGGCGGGACGCGCGAAGAACAGCTTGGTGCCGGTGTCGTCGTATGCAGCTTCGCTGGCCGTCGACAGCGGAACCCTGGAGGCGGTCCCGTCGTCCAGGTCGAGCTTCACGAGTTGGGGCACCGGGAGCGTGGCGTAGTGGGTCGTGGTGTACACCAGGTCGCCACCGGGCGTCCACGTGGTGGCGACGGATGTCTCCGATTCGTAGGTCCGGCGCACCGGGAGGCCGCCGCCGATGGGCATCGTGTACAGTTCCGCCGGTCCCTCGTATCGCGCCGTAAACGCCAGGGTGCTCCCGTCGGGCGAGATGGTGGGGTCGGTTTCCTCCGCCGGGTGGGTCGTCAGGCGCTGCGCTACACCTCCGGCCGTGGACACTCGCCACAGGTCGCCCTCCGCGGCGAAGACGATGACATCTCCATGCATCGCCGGGAAGCGATAAAGCCCCAACCCACCCTGCTGTGCGGGGACCGTCTGGGCGGCGGCCGGTGCGGCGACCACCAATGCCGCCAAGAGTGCGTGTGTGGCAGAACTGAGGGGAGAAGACATCATCAGAACCCTCCTGAGACATTCCAAAGGGTCGCACAGGCGGGGAGAACGAGTGATCATCGCAACTTGTCCTGCGACGAACAAGAGCGTGCTGAGACTGGTCCAACTCAACAACAGAGCAGCCCGAAGGGGACGCTGACGAAGTGGTTACACGAATTGCTGGAGCGTCACGTCGAGGACATCTCCGGACGCCGCCCTCACATCCGCCGGTATGCCGGACCGCTCCCGCCTTCGCGCGGCGTCCACCTCGGCCCCAGCACGTCGGTGGCCTTGCAGTCCACGCAGTTGGGCGCGTTCACCCTCAACTCGTCGCCATCCA
>JBGMRN010000274.1:0-1140 GCA_048061535.1 Thermoanaerobaculales bacterium
GTGACGCCCACTTGGGACACAATGCTGCCGCCTTCATTGGCACAACTCACCGACACGGACGACCCGAGGGGTCCGGGGAGTAGCGACTGGAAGACCTGGCTCGCCCGCTCCTCGCAGATGACGGGGCCGGCGGCTACGCGCGAACCTGCTCGGACTCCTTCGTCGGCCGCCGATCGAGCGACGCCCTGGATGTAGGCTGCCATCACGAGTTGCACCAGGAACACCACGGCAAAGACAGTCAGCAGTGCTGCCATCACGACCTCGATGGTGGTGCTGCCTCGCTCCGACCTCAGATGCCGAGCGTGGTGGTGACGAAGCCGGCTGCACTCGTCAGCATGCCGGTCAGCTGAGCCCTGAATCCGAAGATGACAAGGGCGGAGACCACCATCCAGGCGATCATCGAGGCGTTCACCTCGCCCCGCTCGGTTCTCTCCAGCTCGGCAAACTTCCGAGCGATCGTATTCGTGATGTGCGAGCCCATGAGGCCTTCCTTTCTTGCTTGTTTCCCGTCTCATGGCGACCCGCCTCCGAAGATGAGACTTGGTAGCGGGGCCGCCATGAAGGCGATTGCGATAGGTGCGAGAATGACGACGATGGGGACGACGGCCATGAGCCGCTGTCGGGCAGCCTTGGTGACTGCTTCGTCCCTGCGTGCCACTCGGAGGTCTTTGGAGAGTGCGAGGAGTGTGTCGGCGAGGTCGACGCCTCGCTCTTGGGAGATGGCGAGGGAGTGGTAGAGACGGGCGGCTTCGGGCTCTGCGGTGGTGGTTGCTGCTCGCCGAAGCGCCTCGGTGATAGGCATGCCGGTTCTCGAGAGGTGCAAGACATCTTGGATCTCGGACACGACGGCGCCGGTGCCCCTGTGCGCAACGTGCCGGAGGGCATCGGTGACACCTCCACCGGCGCGGGCTCGCATGGCCAGGATCTGGTTGACGGTGTACAGCTCTGATTGAATGCGCCGCTGCCGGGCGGTCACAGCCTTGTCGATTCGGCCTCGCGCCATGAGTGAACCCAGGACGAATCCTCCGGCGCCGAAGGCGATCAACCCGATGGCGCCTTGAGACTGCCAGCCGACCATGCCAAGAGCGACCGCGACCGCCGTTGCAGTGAGGAGGGTCCGTCTTCGGTAGGTGGCGATTC
>JBGMRN010000274.1:1240-4133 GCA_048061535.1 Thermoanaerobaculales bacterium
CCGGACGACAAGGCGAGCAGAATGGCCAGACGGTTCACGCCGGACTCTCCTCTGCTCCGGCGCCGAGTACCCGCGGCTCACGCTCCTGTTTCTTCATCATCGCCAACACGATGAGGCCCATTCCCCACCAGAGGCCGGCGGCGAGGAGGACAACGCGCCCGGCACCGGTTTGGTAGTAAGTGCGATACGGACCCTGGGTCGCTGTCAGGTAGATGAGAAGTAGCCACGGGGCAATCCCGACGACCCAGGATTCGATCCTCTGTGTCGTGCCTTCTGCTCGGATTGCGCGTTTCGTACGCAGGTCCTCGGTGATCTCGTCGGCGAGATCGGACAGGACGGTGGCGACGAGTTCTCCGCCCCACTCATGTGCGATCAGCAGCACCTCGATGACCCGATCGGACGTGGGATCGGCGAGTTGCTCCCGCACGCTTTCGAGGGCGGGCGCGAAGCCGAGAAGCCGGGCGCGTTCAGACCATCCGTCGAAGACCGGCCGAAGAGCTTCTGGGCCTTGGGTAGCGAGTGAGGCGACGGCGAGCGGAACCGTCGAGCCGGATCGAACGTAGGAGAGTAGGTGTCGGATGGCGTCGGGCCAAGCCTCTTCAATGGATCGAAGCCGGTCACGACGGCGCCGTTCGTATGTCCATGCGAGGTAGCCGCTCAGCGCTGCAGCAGGGAAGAAGGAGGCAAGCCAATCACCCAATACGAAGGTTAGAAGGAGCCAAGCGATGACGCCGATTCCAATTGATGCGGCCAGGAACTGGACAGGTGTCAGTGGCGACCCGACTTGGACGAGCCAGCGTTGGAGCTTCGGTTCGCGACGCTGGCGTGCGCGCCGACGGAAGTTGGGAGCCACACCAAGGAACAGTCCGACAATGAGGTAGGCGGTGAATCCACCGGCGAGCGCGATGAGAAGCCTCATTCCGGATGCCACTCCCCCTCGAGGACCATCGACAGCTTGATGCCATCAGGTAGGACTCTTTCGATCCGTGCGGTGAGCTCTGGCTCGGGCATGAGTCCGGTCCAGCGGAGGTCGCCGCCTTGCCGTTCGAACAGCGGCTCGATCATCCATGTGGAGCGCCCATCGGTGATGGGTTTGACGAGTACGATCTCTCGGCACTCCCGTAGTGACCCACCTCCTTTGGTGATGTGCCGGTCGAGGTAGATGATCGAGTCGAGCGACTCAGAGAAGATCGTGCGGAGGGCGTCTGCCGGAACGTTCTCGCCAGCCATGAGCGCCGACGACATCAGCGCCGATAGTGCCTTGGATGCGGAGTCGGAGTGGACGGTGCAGCAGAACCCGCCACCGGCGTTGACTGCCCTCGTCAGTTCGAAGGCTTCCGGTCCTCGCACTTCACCGACACACAGCATGTCGACTCGCATCGCCAGGCAGACCTTGATGAGATCACGGATCGTGTAGCGGCGTTCACCGGACAAACCGATACCCGACGCCTGGTAGAAAGACGAGTGCAGGGAAAGGGGAAGGTTGAGTTCACGTACTTCTTCGACGACACGCACGCACTGGTCCCGGGGAACGGCACGGAGGAAGGCTCCGAGGGCGGTCGTCTTCCCTGCACCGGTTGGTCCGGCGAACAGCGCCGAACCGCGTACCTGGGCCAGGCACCACAAGAAGGCCGCCGCGGCCGGTGACCACACTCCCCGTCGGACCAAGCTCCCGAGCGATTCATTGGCGGCCGTATACATGCGGATGGTGGCCGACAGTCGCATCGAGACTGGCTCGATGACAGCCGTTAGCCGAGCCTTGCCATCGAGCACATGGGCCTGCTGAATCGCAGACGTGACGTCGAGGCGGCGGCCGGTCCCTTCCAACAGCCGCTCGATGATCTGTCGGTTCTCCCCCTCGGTGGTCGGCTCGTTGAGTGCAATGAGACGCCCGCCCTCCTCGATATAGGAGACTCGATCTCCTTCGATAAAGACCTCTTCTACATCGAGGCGACTGAGGAGATCGGTGAGCGGACCATGCTCGGCGAGGGCACGCCAGATACGATCCACCATCTGTTCTGGCCTGCCGAGTGCTTCGGCCCGCCCGCCATGAGCCTCAGCCTGATGCTGTGTGATGAGTTCAGTAATCAAGCCGCGAGTGGCGTCGGGATCGTCGATGGGTCGGATGTGGCGTTCCTCACAGAGTTCGGCGGCGCGAGTCCGAATGCGCTCGTAGGTGGAGGTCGTACTCATGCCGCCCACGTCCCGACGAGCTGGCTTGTGAACCTGCGCACCTCTCGTGCAAAGGGTCCTCTGTCCGCGAGTCGGCCATCCCAAGCCGCCTTGGACAGGCCACGATCAAAGGGAAGGAACGTGAGAGACATCGGAGTGAACGTGCGGGTTAGCTCTCGGGTCCATTCAGCGCGGAGGAACCCGTCGCTGGGCATCCGGTTCACGACCACGTGGATCGGTGCTGAAGTGATGCCGCGGATGTCTGCGATGGTGCTCAAAGTCCGTACCAGGCCGACGGGACTTCCGGCCGCGACCACCATCACCTCGTCAGCAAGCTCAACAATCCGGCGGCTCACATCGAATCGCCCTTCGAGGCCCGATAGTGGTGCGAGATCCTCGAGCATCGGGTGGACCGCAGCGAGGGTCACGCTGAACTCCTCGCGGAAGACCGATACGAGTTCTCCTGCCTCGGCGGAGGTCAGTTCGTCCCACTCTCGGGGATTGGCCAGTCCGGGGACGACCGCGAAACCCGCCGGGTGGGGAACAACGCTGGTCGCGTCGAACCGGCCTTGCCGGATGAGGTCTGAGGTTGTCAGCAGGTTGGGCACAATCGGAATGCCGAGCCGTTGCGCGATGCTCGGATTGACTGTGTCGAAGTCGGCCAGCAGCGTGGACCGTCCAAGCCTCCCGAAGGCGGTCGCCAGGTTGGCGGCTACCTCGG
>JBGMRN010000275.1:0-4131 GCA_048061535.1 Thermoanaerobaculales bacterium
TTTGATCCGCGCCTGAGAGATCCCCCATCGTGCGCTGATCACGGCGATGTAGGCAATTCCGGCGACCACGATCGTGGTCGCCCCCGCCGGAAGATCAGGCGCGTAGCTGAGTGCGAGACCGCCAGTGGTGAAGGAGATGGCAAGGAGGGTGGCCAGAGCCATCATCCCACGCAGGGTGGCGGTGAACTGTCCCGCGATCGCCGCCGGCAACGTGAGCAGGGCGATCACCAGCACGATGCCGACGACGCTCACGAGCAAAACGACGGTAAGGGCGATCAGCACCATGAGAACCATGACATAGAGGTCGACCCTGAGGCCGCGCAGACGCGCGAACTCCTCGTCGAAACACACGGCCAGCAGCTGCGGATACAGGCCGAGTCCGAGAATGACCACCACCGCGTCGAGGACCACCATCGCCCACAGGTCGCCGTGGCCGATGAGGAGGATGTTTCCGAAGAGGTAGCTCATCAGATCCTCGTGGTAGCCCGGGGTGATGGCGATGAAGAGGATGCCGACCGCCATGCCGATGGCCCACACAGCGCCGATGATGGTGTCTTCCCGCTCCCGGACGTGCAGGCCCACCAGACCGATGATCAGGGCGGAGGCGACAGCGGCGATGACCGCTCCCGTCATCGGCGAGACGGACCAACCGTGCACGACATGCAAATAGCGGGCGACCCCGAGACCGGCGAGCACGCTGTGGGCGACGGCGCCCGCCATGTAGGTGATGCGGCGGACCACGACGTAGGACCCGACAATGCCGCAGGCGATCCCCGCCAGCGCCCCCGCCTGCAGCGCGTGCTGGAGGAACGGAAACTCGACCACGGCGGCGAGAAACTCCCTCACCGGTGGATCCTGTGGTCGTGTCGCACCAAGCGCACCTCGCCTTCGTAGATTTCGGAGATCGCGCGCCCGTCGAGCGTGCTGGTTGGATGTACATCCACCTGGCGGTGGACGCAGATCACGGTCCGCACGAAGCCGGAGACAAAGCCGAGATCGTGGGAGACGAGAACAATGGTGAGGCGTTTGTTGAGTTCCTTGAGGAGGTCGAAGAAGTTCCGCTCTACCTTCTGATCGAGGTTTGCCGCGGGCTCGTCGAGGAGCAGGATATCGGGGTCGGTGACCAATGCGCGGGCGAGCAGGACGCGCTGGCGCTGGCCGCCGGAGAGGGCGGAAAATGGTCGTTTCCCGAGGTCTTCGAGCTCGACTTGCGCCAGGTACGCGGCCGCAGCGTGATGGTCGGCGCGGGAGTAGGCGCCGAAGCTCCGCCGCGGGTTCAACCGTCCCATCATCACCACATCGAGGACCCGCACCGGGAAGCGGGGGTCCATCATCGCGTGTTGGGGCATGTAGCCGATGTGCGGACGCGCCTTGACCGGCGAATGCCCGAGGACGCGAACCCGCCCGGCCGTGGGTTTGAGCAGGCCGATGATCAGCTTGACCAGGGTTGTTTTACCGCCGCCGTTGGGTCCGATGATGCTGGCAAAATCGCCCCGGGCGATCTGGAGCGAGACGTTTTCGAGGACCAGTGGTCCGTTGTCGAAGCGATAATCGAGACCCTCGATCTCAATGACCGATGCCGCTTGCTCTTGGTGGTTCATAACGCCGCCGAGATGCGCTCGGACATCGTCAACAGGTTTTCCAGGTATTTCTCGGCGAGGGGGTCCAACTCCACCACCGCCAAACCCAAGGCCTCGGCGATGGTGTTTGCGGCTGCGCCGGAGAACTGCGGCTGGGCGAAGATCGTGGTCTGTCCCGAGTCCCTGACGACCCGGGCCAGCTCCGCCAGCTGGCGGGCGGACGGCGCCTTGCCCTCCACTTCCACCGCGAGTTGGCGGAGACCGTAGCGACGCGTGAAATACCCGTAGGCGGGATGAAAGACGACGAGTTCCCGCCCGGAGAAGGCGGCCAGCCTTTCACCAACCTGTGCATCGACGCGGTCGAGAGCCTCCTGAAAGGCGCCGAGATTTCGGTTCAGTTCAGATTTCGCACCGGGGAGGAGTCCGCCGATGCCATCGGCGATGGTGCCGGCGATGATCTTCACCTGCATGGGATCGAGCCAAATGTGGGGATCGAGGGAGGCGCCGTTGCCTTTCCCATTCCGATGGCCCTCCATGGGCGCCAGCTTTGCCCCGCGCCGGCAGTCGATGATTTGCAGCTCCGGGATCAACTCGGCCACCTTCAGCAACAACCTTCTTTCGAAGGGAACCCCGATGCTCAGGTAGAGGCCTGCGTGTTTGAGGGATGCCATTTGGCGCGGCGTGGGTTCGTAGGTTGCCGGTGAGGCCCCCGGGGGCAGCAAGACCTCGACGCGGACGAGGGGACCGGCAACCTGTTCCACGAAGTTCTTCTGCGGGGGAATGCTCACGAAGATCAGAGGAACATTCGCTCCGCGAGACGGCGAGGGCGCGATCAGGGTCATGGTGAGGACGACGATCAGGGGCAGATGCTGCACGGGACCTCCAGCTCAGCCGCGGCCGGCGACACAGACGATCCTGCCCTCGTCGCACTCGTCGCAGCGCTCGAATAGATGGGTGTGGCTGAACTCCTCCCAGTGGCGCTGCTGGTTCGGGTTCAGCACCCCGGTCCCGTGGCAGAGAGGGCAGACGCTGTCGAGAGCGGCGAGGATCGCCGAACGGATGAACTCCGAACGGTTGGGGATGTCCACCATCGCCTCCACCAGAGCTTCCTCGACCTTGAAGGTAATGATCTTCTGTTTGCCGCGAAATGTGGCCATGGTCCATTCCTCTCCCGCCGTCGACAGAGCCGTATTACATTTTATTACCAACGTTGACGGAATGTCAATTCGGAGCGGGCTCGTCCCGCTCCGAATTGAGCCTGAGGAGGTCGCGGAAGATGCCGGGGGTGAAGGTGGAGAGGGGTATGGTCTCGACCTCCGGCGCCATCAGCGGCCCGGTGATGGAGAACTCGGTGGCGATCAACCCTTCTCGGTTGATTCCGGTGAGGACCTGACCGAGAAGTGGGATGTGGCCGATGATCCGCTGAAGAGTCGCGGTGGGTGCAAGCGCGCCGCGAAGATCGATTCGAGGGCCGGCGAAATCGATCACACCGTTCGCGGTGATGCCCAGTCCGTCCGCGTGGATCCGCAGGTCGCTGAACTCGAGCTGTCGGTTCTCCCACTTCAGGTTCGTCCTGATGCTGTTGATGTTGAGACCGGAGGAGGAGAAGGATGCGAGCAGGCCCTCCAGGGAGCCCATTCGGAGCAGGCGGGTCATCGAGTCCGATTGAATGAGATGCGTATCTTGGACCACTAACTGGCCCGCGAAAGGACCATCGGAGGTGCCTTCGAGCACCAGATCGAGGACCCCACCTCTGAAAACGGTTGCAAGTCCCAGGGAGTCGACCACCTGGCCGAGGTCGCTCACATTGAAATGCAGCGAGTGGCCCTCGGCCGCGGGGCGAAGGACCAGGGAGATGCGTCCGGTGGGCCTCGTGCTTGCGGCAAGCTCAGCTCTTTGCCAGAACCGGCCATCGAAGGTGGCTCCGGCAAAAACTGAATCGAAGGAGACTCCCCGCGCTCCGAAAAGCTCGTCCATTTCGATCTCGATGTCGAGGGCGGGAAGGTCTTTGTGCTCGGTCGTGTCGGTTGAGCGGGATTCGAGGCTCGAGTGAAGGATAGTGGTCAGGGGCTTGAGATCGATGCTGGCGCCATGAACCCGGATGTCGAGCCCCTGGTCGCTGCGGACCTCCAAGCTTCCACCGAATTCCTGCTTCGCGAACGTGAAGCTCTTCAACAAGAGACCACGAAGAACCGGAGGATCACCCTCGAGTCGGATTTGGGCATCGACACTCTCCGTCACCTCGAGGTCCGCGAACCGGGCGCTTTCGATCGCGAATTCGAAGGCCTGCGCATTGATCTTTCCGTCCTTGAGGCTGCCTGTGACGCCGAGCTCGATGACGACGCCCCCCGCAAGGTCAAAGTCAGCCCGCCGGACGTCGAACGAACCCTTGACCCGACCATAGACCGAATTGAGCTCGAATGCCGAGATCTCGAATTTCCAGCCCTTGTGGGCGGCGGCGCCGAGCGCTTTTTCCGCCCGCGGAATGAACGCGGTCAGGGAGATCGGCCCCCGTGAAAGCCGCCAAAAGGCCACAGCAGTGACGACGATG
>JBGMRN010000276.1:0-4114 GCA_048061535.1 Thermoanaerobaculales bacterium
CATATATGCCGCCCGCCACGAGGGCCGAACAATGTTCCGTTTGGGCGGCATATATCCCGCCCCTACCAAAGAAAGGCCATGGTGACCGTCCCAAGAAAGGCCATGGTGACCGTCCCAAGAAAGGCCATGGCGACCGTCCCATGAAAGACCATGGTGACCGTCCCATGAAAGGCCATGGCGGCGGCGGAAGGCCCGTGCTAGGAATTCCGAATTCCTAATTCCCCATAGTAAGCGCGGTACCACTCGACGAATCTCGCGATGCCGACCTCAATCGGCGTATCCGGCTGGTAGCCGACGTCGGTTTTGAGGGCGTCAACGTCGGCGCAGGTGTCGGGAACGTCGCCGGGCTGCATGGGGAGGAGGTTGACCTCGGCTTTCCGGCCCAGGCACTCCTCGATGACCTCGATGTAGCGCATCAGCTCGACCGGCTGGTTGTTGCCGATGTTGTAAACGCGCCAGGGAGCACGGCTGGTGGCGGGATCGGGTTGGTCGCCCGACCATTCGGGATCTGCGCGGGGCACTTTGGTCAGCACCCGCACGACACCCTCGATGATGTCGTCGATATAGGTGAAGTCCCGGCGGTGGTTACCGAAGTTGAAGACGTCGATGGGTTCGCCGGCGAGGATGTTCCGGGTGAACTTGAAGAGCGCCATGTCGGGCCGCCCCCACGGGCCGTAGACGGTGAAGAAGCGGAGCCCGGTGGTAGGCAGGTCGTAGAGGTAGGAGTAGGTGTGGGACATGAGCTCGTTGGCCTTCTTGGTGGCGGCGTACAACGACAGTGGATGGTCGACGTTGTGGTGAACCGAGAACGGCATCGTGGTGTTGGCGCCGTACACCGAGCTGGATGACGCGTAGACCAGGTGCCCGACACCACCCTGGCGGCAGCCCTCGAGGATGTGAAGGAACCCCACCAGATTGCTGTCGACGTAGGCGTGGGGATTCTCAATCGAGTAGCGCACGCCGGCCTGGGCCGCGAGGTGGACGACCGAGGAGAATCGGTGGGCCGCGAAGAGCTTCTCCATCCCCTCTCGATCCGCAAGATCGAGGCGGGCAAACTCGAAACCATCCGCGGCCTCGAGACGCTCGAGGCGCGCCTCCTTGAGGGCGGGATCGTAGTAATCGTTGAGGTTGTCGAGACCGATGACGCGGAATCCATCCGCCAGCAGACGCTCGGCGAGATGGTAGCCGATGAATCCGGCGGCGCCGGTTACCAGGACAGGGTTTGACAATTGGTTGGTCATGGTGTGGAAGAACCTCGTTGGGTAATTCTCAGTTATTAATTCTCAATTTTTAGTTTTTAATTCTGAACCCTCTCCCGGCCCATCAGAAAGAGTGTGGGTTCGTCATCCAAAATTGGGAATTGAGAATTGAAAATTGCGCCCTGCGCAAGGCTGCCGCACTATGATTGCATGTGCAACCTGTTGATATATAACATTTTAAGCAGACAGACCCTCGAAAAAAGCCTGTCTGTCACGCACGCACGACTGCGAGCAGCTCCGTCTCGACCTCAATCAAATTGTGCTGCCGCAGAAACTCCATCAGCACCTTCGCACGCTGGCCTCCGCGGAGGTAACCTCGAAAGATCCCCTCCATGCCCTTCAACGGTCCCGCCATCACCTGCACCTTGCGGCCCAGCTCGATGCCGCACTCCATCTCGGTCGGAACGACATAACCCCGATCGGCCTCCCGCAAGCGAAGGGCGTCGATGACCTCCTGGTCGACGACGGCCAGCCTGCGGTCGAAACGCACCGGGTGCGCTACCCCGGGACAGAAGCTCACGGCGTTGAGGCGGAGACGCGGGACACAGCGGACGAAGATGTAACCGGTAAAAAGCGGTGTCGGCCCCTTCGGCGCCCTGGCATGCCACGGTGGCTCGACGTAGAGCGGACAGTAGGGCTCGACGTCGCGTTGGCGAAGGTGGCAGACCGCCACCCGCTCCTGACGGGGCTTGGTCCGCACAACCAGCCACTCGGGGGCGCACTGGTCGACGTCGACGAGGGTACGATCGGAACGCTCTTCCATCGAAGGGCATTATAACGCAGCCATTCCGGGCCTTCCAGGCCCGCCCGCGCCCTGGAAGAAGGGGAATGGCGGCAGAACCGCTCAGCTTGGGTTAGCCCGCATTTCTCACCGCCTCGCTACTGCGACTCGCGAGATGCCGCAATCTGCGGCGTTTTCTCCCATCGGGGTGCTCGACGTACTGTCAAGTACGACTCCGCGCCCCTCAGGTCGAAAACGCCACATCTCACGACATCTCGCGGGCCTCGCAACGCGACGTGGTGAGAAAAACGGGTTAGAATCTCGCTTTGCGTCCGGCCACCCGGCCACTGGAGGAAGGAAAGCTCATGACCACGACCACCACCGACTACAAGGTAAAGGACATCGGCCTCGCGGATTGGGGCCGGCGCGAGATCGAGATCGCCGAGAAGGAAATGCCGGGCCTGATGGCCACGCGCGCGAAGTACGGCTCGGCGAAACCCCTGGCAGGAGCACGGGTTGCCGGCAGCCTGCACATGACCATCCAGACCGCGGTGCTGATCGAGACCCTGGTGGACCTCGGCGCCGACGTCCGTTGGGCCTCGTGCAACATCTTCTCGACCCAGGACCACGCTGCTGCGGCCATCGCCGCCCGCGGCATCCCGGTGTTCGCATGGAAGGGCGAAACCCTCGAGGAGTACTGGTGGTGCACGAAGCAGGCGCTGACCTGGCCCGACGGCAAGGGCCCCCACCTGATCGTGGACGACGGCGGCGACGCGACCCTGATGGTCCACCGTGGATACGAGGGTGAGGACGATCCCTCGATCCTCACCGCCCCCACCGACAACAAGGAGCTGGAGATCATCAACCGCCTCCTCCAGGAAACTCAGGGCGTCGAGCCGCGGTTCTGGCACGATCTGGTCGCCGACTGGAAGGGTGTTTCCGAGGAAACGACGACCGGCGTCCACCGCCTCTACCAGATGGCCGAGCGCGGTGAGCTGCTGGCGCCCGCGATCAACGTCAACGACTCGGTCACGAAGTCGAAGTTCGACAACGTCTACGGTTGCCGCGAATCGCTGGTGGACGGCATCAAGCGCGCCACCGACGTGATGATTTCGGGCAAGGTCGCGCTCATTTGTGGGTTCGGCGACGTCGGCAAGGGGTCGGCCGAATCGCTCGCGGGTCAGCGCGCCCGGATCTGGGTGACCGAGATCGATCCCATCTGCGCCCTGCAGGCGTGCATGGCCGGCTACCGGGTGCTGACGGTCGAGGACGCCCTCCCCCACGCCGACATCTATGTCACCTGCACCGGTAACAAGGACATCATCACCGCCGAGCATATGAGCCGGATGAAGGACCAGGCCATCGTCTGCAACATCGGCCATTTTGACAACGAGATCCAGGTGGAAACCCTCGATGCCTGGCCGGGAGTGATCAAGGAAAACATCAAACCCCAGGTGGACAAGTACACCTTTCCCGACGGCCACGCCATCTTCCTGCTCGCGGAGGGGCGGTTGATCAACCTCGGATGCGCAACCGGCCACCCGAGCTTCGTGATGTCGAACTCGTTCACCAACCAGACGCTGGCCCAGATCGACCTGTGGCAGAACAACCATGAGATCGGCGTCACGACCCTTTCGAAGAAGCTCGACGAGGAGGTCGCGCGGCTGCACCTTGACAAGCTGGGCGCCAAGCTGACCAACCTCACACCCGAGCAGGCGGAGTACATCGACGTGCCGGTGGAAGGGCCGTACAAGGCGGAGAGCTACCGTTACTGAAGCAAGTCGCCCGGCAATTCGCCGGGCGAATTGCGGCAGGCCCTTCGGGCCTGGCACTTTCGCGATTGGGGTTGGGATTCGCCAAGGATTGGGCGGTGACGAGTACGGTGTTCTCGAGACCGGGCCCGTACCGACCCGAAGTGCGGGTGGTGGCGGATGAATCCGACCTCCCCCTGACAATCTCGGAAGCGCTCCACCCCGCGTTCCGGGCGGTGACGAGTACGGTGTCCCGGGGATCGAGATCACACCAATCCGAAGCGCGGGTGGTGGCGGATGAATCCGACCAGCCTCTGACAATCTCGGAAGCGCTCCACCCCGCGTACCGGGCGCATCGCCCGGCCGCAATTCGCCCGGCGAAT
>JBGMRN010000277.1:0-4110 GCA_048061535.1 Thermoanaerobaculales bacterium
CACCGACGAGGTTGGAGAAGATCTCGAGGAGGTCGGGGTCGGCCATGCCGGGGAGGAGCACGCGGGCGACGTGGTTGTTGAGGATGGATCGTGCGTTGTCTCTCCCCCACCGTCGGACAACCTGTCCGTAGTCCTGGAAGATCGTGACGAGCTGTACGTCGCGGGAGCGGAGGGTGGCTGCGTATTGGGGCAGCTTGGTGAGCGGCGCCGAGTTCGCGGCCTCATCGAGCAGCAGGAGGAGTGGCTTCTCTGCTCGTTGCTCCTTCTGAATGCGTTCCCCGACTCGGATGATCAGTGCGTCGATGAGGCCGACGAAGATCGGTCTCAGCTCGTCCTGGACGTCTTCGGTACCGACGATGTAGATGGTGTCATCCGAGTCGAGTAGCCGGTCGAAGTCGAGCGCAGGTTGCTGGAGGGTCGACTGGATGCCTGCTCTGGTGGAGAACACCTTGAGCGCGACCCGGGCGGTGGTGGCGAACGAGAGCATCGTTTCGGCTGCGGTGCCAACGGTGGCTCCTCGCAAAGTCCGGGCAGCGATCTGGGCGTCGTGGCTATGTGCACCATCGAGGATCGCCAGCGGAGTACCGAACGCCGTCGTAGAGGCACCACTGGGATTTGCGGCCTGGGAGCTTCGGGGATCGGAAAGCCATCCCATCACGTCTTCGATGCTGCGCCGTCCAATGGCGGCTGCGTGGAGGAGCGGGCCGAGGAGGTCGGACGCAGCGGACTGCCAGAAGTCGCCTTGGGTGACGCTCATCAGATCGGAGAGCGAGACGAGGTGGTGGGCGAGCCGGGTGGCTTTCTGGAAGTCGGCGCACTGTGGGATCGGGTCCCACCCGGCGCGTACGACATCGCCGACAGATCCGGTCGGGTCGTAGACCCACGCCATCCGTCCGTGGCTGGAGCGGACTCGGATTGTGGTGCGCAGGATCTCGGATGTGACGGAGCACACGACGGCGGGTCCGTCCCATTCCAGGATGTTTGGGATGGCAAAGGCTGATGTCTTGCCGGAGCCAGGTGGTCCGAAGACCAGCACAGATTCGCGCTGTTTGGCGGCGACGAGACGCCGGCCGGTTCGTCCGATCACGATCCGGCCACGCCGTTGGGCGGCTGAGTTAGCTCGCATCGGCCACCTCCTGGGACTCCGGCACTGCGTGAGAAAGCGACCGGTCAGCGATGAGCAGTCCGGCGCGGCGAAGATCATTCGAGGTAGCCCACTGCGCTCCCTCCTCGCTGAGCCTGCCGACCCTCGTGAGCTTCCAGATGAGCGGAGCAAGCAGCGCCATCACAACAATTGTGACGGCCCAGATGAGAAGACTGGGGATGGCCGGCTTCCATGCAGCGCCTACGTCGGGGAAGGAACCCAGCATGGCAAAGACGCTCTCGCCTGGCGTTCCGGGCAGGCTGGATCCGATGATCGAGCCGATGACCACACCTGTGCCCCACAGCAGACCGACGCTAGCGACGACGCCAATCAACAGAGGAATGGCGACGATCTCCAGTGGTGACTGGGCGAGACGACCGGCTGATGGTCTACCGTGCATCGAGGCCTCCCATGGCGGCGTTTGTGTCGATGAGTGGCCGTTCGATGTCTGTGACGATGTGCTCAACGACGGTCGACCGGCCACCTACTCGCCAGAGGGCTTGGCCGGGCACGAGCCGCTGCACGGTCGAGATCTCCTCTGTGGTGAGCCCAATGAGTTCGCCGAGAGCTGCCGCCTGGTCGGGTGGCTGCCGGTAGACGATGCGGGTCTCGGAGTCGGCAAGGAGTCCGCGGGCAATGGCCCGGGTGTCCTCATCGACGGATCGGAGATCACCGAGGTGCTGAAGGACGGCAATGTAGGAGGCTCCGTGTTCACGGCTCATCTTGAAGGCATGTTTGGCCCACTCGGCGGTAGCTCGGTCGGTGAGCAGCCTCCAGAACTCGTCCATGATCACAACCTTGGGCCGGAGCCGATCGGTACCCCAGAGCCCGGTGATCCAACCGACGACGGCAACCATCAGGACGCGGAGGGTGTCGTCGTCGTGGCCGGAGAGGTCGACACCCAGATACGGCGCCGCGGCGTCAACCGTGACAGTGGAGTCGCCAAACATCATCCGACCGGCGTTGGACGAGGACAGAGTGTGCAATCCGGCGATCAGGTCTCGCACGTCCCGTGCCGTGATGACGAGTGGACTGTGAAGATCGCCCGGTGCAGCGAGACGCTCGGCAAGGAGTTCAAGATTGAGATGCTCGCTATGGGCCGCAGCTGCGGTGACGGCGGCAGCCTCCACTGGGGTGAGCGCCCGGTTGAGGGCGGCACCTACCAAGGCGATGCCCATGCGTCCCCGGTCACCGCTCGAGAGTCCATCGAAGGGGTTGATGATCACCCGGCCCGGCCGCACCGGGTCGACCCCGAAGTATGACGCCAACGGATGGCCCTCACCCTTGGGGTCGATGTGTCGGACCAGGTAGCCGTGTGCCGCCATCCGCACAGCAAGACTCTTCACGAGCGTCGACTTACCGGAGCCCTTCGAGCCGAGAACCAGCATCACCGGGTCGGTCACGATGCCTCGCTGGTAGGCCTGGAACGGGTCGAAGCAGAAGGCGGACCCGGTGTGGACGTCGATGCCGATGGGAACCCGCGCCAGGCCGAGCGGCTGAGGCGATTCCCACGGGATGGCGCCGCGCAACTGGGCGGTGGTGGTCGAAACACCGATCATCCGTCGAGTCCCTTGTCAAGACCACGACACAGGGGCAGCACCCAGCAGAGCGCCCGCTGCTGATTGCCGCCCAAGACGGCGAGTCGTGATGAGCCGGCGACCGCGTTGGATCGGACGGTCCCGGTCAGATCGTCGATCTCATCTTCGTCGGTGCCGGAGACGGCGACCGTGACCAGGGCATGGATTGGGACGTGGCCCTCGTTGAGCTCCGTGAGCTGCCGATCGAGCGAGTCGAGTTCAGACTTCTTGCGGTGCTTCCCGCCGCGGGCGGTCTCGACCGCTGCTTCGGCTCTTCGGAAGGCGAAGTCGAGGGATCGGTGATGTGGTTCCGGGTCCTTCGGAGCAACCGTGAGACTGACCACCCGGTTACCTCCGCCGGTGAGAAGCGGTGCGAGGAATCCAGCACCCATTGGCCGAAGGGGCCACTGCCACATCCAGAGCAGTCGGTGGAGATGGTCATCGACAGAGATCGAGCCCCAGCGTTCGTCCACCTTCGATGGCTCCGGGAGCGGACCGGGGTCGTGGCCGCGCCGATCCGCATGCGGTGTTGGGAGCAGGACACTGCTGAACAGCGCCGACCAATCGGCCGGGGCGAGGATCTCCCCTTGAAGCTGTTCAGTCGGAAACTGTGCTCCTAGATGCTGCAGCGTAGAGTGAAGGAGTCGACCGACCGCTTCGTCACCACCCCGTCGCATCGCGTCCCGACTGGCCTTGCTGCTGAGCCGAACCACCAGCACGGTTTCGGTGTGGCGGACGTGAGCCGCAAGGTGCGAGGCAACGTCCTTCAACACCTCCAAGCCCGGTCCTTGCGCCGTTGCAGCGTCGCTGATGAGATCGTCACCTCCGCCCTGACGGCTGATCGTCAGCACCTGAAGCCGGTCGACGTACTCCACAGGGAGCGATGTGACAACACGTGCCCAGTCGTCGGCCGCGACGTCGCGGTCAGCGCGGCTTTGCAACCAAGGGTCCCTGGTCGGCGAGACTCGCATGGCAGCGAGGAACCGTCCGCGGTCAGCAACGACACCCATGACGCCTTGAGGAAGGTGGAAGCCCGTTAGGTCGACACTTGCCAGCAAACCGATGTGCGGGCCGGCCGAGTCGCGTCTCCTCACTGCCCGCACGCGTCCGGCCAGATACCGCAGTCCAAGACCGACGCGGTTCCAGACAGGCATGCCTGTGGGATCCCGCAGCGCAAGGGCGCCGAGCATCAGCACCAGGATGACTGCCGGGCCGGCCATGCCTCCAGCCAGCATGAGAGCGCCCATGACGAGACCCAGGCCCGTCACCGATGCTTGCAGCCAGGAGTAGACACGAAAGGGCCCGCGCGGGCCCCACTTGGGGAAGACGTGGCCTCGGAGCTGTTCGGTCACGATGACCTCCCTCCCGATTCCGGCGTACTGGGCAGCG
>JBGMRN010000278.1:0-4082 GCA_048061535.1 Thermoanaerobaculales bacterium
GCCCGACGGGCGCTTCGCTCCGCAACCCAACCAACGCTGGTCACCGACGTGGCCAACAGCTGGGGATTCTGGCACATGGGCCAGTTCGCGGCGGACTACAGACGTCAATTCGGCGAGCTGCCGTCGGAGACGCTTCGCCGCGCATCGCGGTGAGAGGTTGATCAAATTCGGGACTTCTCACAGATCGCATCGTTCTCCCCAACGCGCTCGGAGATGATGTAAACGCACAGCAACCTCCCGGGCATTACCGCAGAAAGGTGCCAGTTACGCTATTCCGCTATTAGTGTTCATCTTCATTCCCTGGCCCCATCCAGCGCGCCATCCAACGGGTTGAGATCTCTTCGGAAAGCGTTGTTCCCTGGCACCTGTCTTTTCTCCGCGTTCTCTGCCGACCCGGCGCGAACGTCAAGATCACTCTGTGAAATAGCGGGCCACAATCGCCCCAATGAAGGCTTCGAAGTCGCCCAGGTCGCTATCGAGAATGCGCCAGATCTCTTCGGGGTGGACCTCGTCGTACAGATGCACAACCCGGTTCCGGAACCGTACCATGGCCAGAAAGGCTTCGCGCCGGTCGCTGGGCAAGACCTTCTCGCGGGTCAGAATTTCCATCGTTTCGGAGTAAGCCCTCGGCACGCCAAGGCCCTCGCGCGCAATCACATGGTTGGCGATGTCGATCATCGCTTCAACCGCGGTCTGCAACCAGCGGGTTGCGGCCGCCTGGGAGACCTCACTATCGAGAAACGGCGACCGGCCACCGGTGCGGATCTGCTCGAGCCTGCGCACATTTCCGCGGACGAAATCGATATGCGATCGTATCTTCGTGCGGTCAACCGGCGCCATAGCAGTAGTCCTCTGCCAGCGCCCTGTCGTACTCCTCGAAGAACCGACACTCGTCGATCGCAAAGTCGCAGTAACGGGTGATCGTCCTTTCGAGAAAGTCCGCATGAGCGATCTCGTCGCGGATCAAGACCGGCCGGCCTTCAGCCAGCACCCGGTATTGAAATGCCAGCGGCGCCGTGTTCAGCACAGTCACAGAGACGTCATCCTCTTGCAGGGTGTCGCTGACACGCCCGATGAGCTCGACATGCTGCTCTGGCGACGGCTCATCACCGTCCTTGAAGACGAGAGCGACGTCGACATCACTGAGAGGCGTCTGGTACGGGGTGCCGTAGGACCCGTACAGATAGGCTGCGGCCAGCCCCCGCACCTCGCCGAGCACGCGCTCCAGCGCCGCCATGTGGGCGGACACGTCGATCGCCCGACCGGTGTTTCGGATCTTGCGAGTCATGCCCGCATTATGCCGGAGCACGGGGGGAAAGAGAAGGCGAAACTGTGGAACGGGGATGCGTGTCACCGATCACAACCTCACATGGGCATTTTGGGTACCACATGGGCGCCTACTTGCTTGCGGTCAGTTTACGGCGGATCATTGCCAGCAGTTCGGCGAGCTGCCGTCGGAGACGCGGCGACGCACCCACCCCGCCACCCGCAATTAATGACCAGTGATCGGTGGTTGTTCCCCGGCCACGCAGAGCGGTGCAGATGCGGTTTGTTCCTTCACGCGAGTGGTAGCGAACGGAGATCGAGGACCTTCGATTCGACTATGAGCTGCAGATCGCGGTCCTTTGACAGCAGCAGCGCATCGTTCTCCTCCGCGAGCTTGGCAATAATGCAGTCGATGGTGGAACCGATCGTCACCCCTCGCGTGCGAAGTTGACGATAGAGATCGGCCGCTTCCAGGTAGGTCTCGGGTTCTCTCGGCGTCAGCCATTCCATTTCCCGGAAGTGGCGTTCGATCTTGGTGAGACTTTTCGAACGTCTAATCCCCTGCAGCACCTCGGCTGCCACCACACCGCAGGTCAACACATCCGCCTCCTCGCGGATCAGCCGCGCAAGTCCATCCGCCTCCGGGCTCGGGTGCCCATTGAAGAAATCGACCCATACGGACGAATCGACGAGCACCCTCATGCGCGCTTCCTGAGGGCGTCGAGGTCTCCCTCCCACTCGACCTTTCCCTGCAACTGGAGGAGCTGACGGCGCCTCTTGGCCCTGGCGAACCTCCGCAAGGCCTCGTTGACGACCTCGGTTTTCGTCCGTCCTTGGGCAAAAGACATGGCCGCCTGAAGGGCGTCGTCATCGATGTTTAATGTGGTCCTCATTGATCTGCACCTCTACGCATAAGATAATGATATATATGATGCCTGTCAATGCATAACGATGTTGGATGCCGGACGCCGCGACTGTCGTCAGTCAACCGAGGGGTGGGTGAATCCGGTATCCGGCATCCGGACGGGCAGGTGGGAATCCCGAAATCTTTTCCTTCCTGGAGATCTCGCTTCTTTCCCATCGGCAGCATTCTCAGCGGCAAATACCTTTGTGGCGTACACGAATGATTGTCGCTGAGCAGGCGTGAGCAGGCGTGAGCAGGCGATTGTAGATCGCGTGCTCGGTGATCTCGGCTCGTTGTGCCTCCCTGATGAGGTCCGGCGTGGCCCGATCGAAGATCTGATTCACGGTCGCGGAGTCGACCACAAAGAATTTTTCAATCGGCCTTCACATCGGCCCGACCGAGAGGCAGCACAGTTTCGATGCTCGCGTGGGGCCTTGCGATCACGTGGGTGGACACCACCTCGCCGACCGTCTGGGCGCCGCGGATGCCGGCTTCCACCGCCGCATTGACCGCAGCGACGTCGCCGCGCACGATCGCGGTCACATAGCCCCCGCCCGTCTTCTCGTAGGAAACCAGATCCACCTTCGCCGCCTTGACCATCGCGTCGGCGGCCTCGACCACCGCGGCGAATCCTCGCGTCTCGATCATTCCCAAAGCCTCAGCCATTCTTCACTCCTTTCAACGAGCCCTGACGCCGATCCCGAGATTGCATTCGAGAGCGGCAGCCCGCATATTTCACCACGATTTCCACTCCGGTGGGTGGGTTTGGACCGATGGTCCGGTTTTCGTGACCAACGGTGCCTGAGAGGTCGACCCGGCCCCATTTTCCAGCAAACGAAAATAGTTCCTCAACTGGGAAACCGACGCGTCGAAGGGAACCATGCTCCGTCCGGCCCGCGCCTGGATACAAGCGCCCTCCATCGTCGTCAGCACAAAGACCGCCAGGGCCGAGAGATCCAAGTCCTTCGGAAGACGGTCGCCCGCCCGGTACAACAGATCCTCGACGCCCGTCGTCCAGGCGCCGAAAAGCCCGGCGAGCTTCGACCTCAATTGCGGATGGCTCTCGCTCAGCTCGTTCGCCAGGATGCCCATCGGCAGACCGAGCGCAAACTCGTTCGTCGCCAGAAACTGCCGGTAATATCCGAGGACCTCGAAGACCCGTTCGATCGGATCCCGGGTCGCTGAGGCGACCGGGCCGAAGACCTCGGCCTCCAACGACTGGCGAACGTTGTCCACAACCGCCACCAGCAGATCTTCCTTGGCCTGGAAAAAGTGATAGAAACTGCCGCTCGTCGCCTGCGCCCGTTCCAAGATCGCGCTGACCCCGGTCTGACCATAGCCTTGCCGCAAGAAGAGCTCCGCCGCCGCCCTCACCAACCGATCTCGGGTCGAAGTTCTGCGCGTCAACTCGAAAACCTCCTCGCAATGGTCGAAAATAAATAAAACGTTCTATCTATTTCAAATCTAAAACTGAATGCTACATTTGTCAACTCTTAAATTCGATCCACATAACTAGAATTGTCGTTCTAGTCGCTCTTCGGGGAATGACCCCGCAGAATAGATCTCGAACCCATGAAACGCCCTCTCCTGAGAGCATGTCTCAAGAGCGATTCCTGATATAATCCGCCCTCGCGCAACAGATCATCGTTGCGCAGCACATTTGAAATCGACCGAAGAAAGGAAGAACCATGTCAAAGACCGACGAAAACCTGATGGCGGCGTTTGCCGGGGAAAGCCAGGCCCGGAATATGTACGACTACTTCGCCAAGGTCGCGCGCAAGGAGGGCTACCTCTACATCGCCAAGATCTTCGAGGAGACGGCTCTGAACGAGATGCAGCACGCCAAGGACGAGTTCAAGCTCGCCGGCAAGCTCGGCAACACCGTCGACAATCTCAAGGCGGCAATCGCCGG
>JBGMRN010000279.1:0-4050 GCA_048061535.1 Thermoanaerobaculales bacterium
CTAGTCTCCGAAGCCGCCGAGAAACACTCGCAGTCGATCCTCGCCGTCACCCTTGAAGTCGGTGAAACGTACTCCGATGCCATCGACCCCTTCGTTGGCCGGCTTGGCGTGGCGCACGACTTCGCCGCGTCCGCTGATCGGGCTCTCCTTTTCGCCGAGTTGGATTTCGAATGCCACTTCCTCCCCAACGGCGACGCAAAGCTGGGTACGAAGGAGCATTCCAGATTCTGAGAGATTGACCGTTTGGCAGAAGGCTCTCGACGTACCCGACCCGATATTCGCATCGAGGCGAGTCGGCAGCCGGGCCGAGCGTCGAGGCGCCACTTGGAGGAGGGATGAGACCTGTTGGCTGATCATTTGCGGGGGATCGCTCACCAGCATGACTCGATTCACACCCTGGCCAATCAGGTTCTGAGCCTTCCCCAGTCGCTCCGGATCGGTGAGAACCAGAATCGCCGCGCTTCGGCTCGGTGACCGCCGGGATCGCAGAACCTGGACCACCGCCAGGAGCGCCCGCAAATCCAGTTTCCCGTCGAGGATGATGACCTCGAACTGTACGGCACTCGCCATTGCGATTCCTGCTTCGGGGGTCGATACCCGATCAACATGGAACTCCGACCGCTGCAACACCGGCGCGAGCATCTCGAATTCACTGCGATCAAACCCCGTGACGAGAACCTTACGTTGCTGATCAATCACGCGCCCTCCGTCGCCAACGAACAGACTCAGGGGCAGGAAGTTCTTTTCGTTCCAGTTCAGGCTAACACAATGCTTGGGCGCCTTTCGGCCCCCCCCGGACGGGCTCGCATGTGTCGAGCGATCTCCTGGATCAGTATGCCGATTTTGACCGAGTCGATGGCGTCGCCGATCCAGGCCAGGAGCCGACTTCCTGTGAAAAATCGACTGCAGATGTCTGACAAACCACCATCGCGGACACTGTCGGCATTTCCATGGCTATCCACAAGTGGTCGTCGGATCAAGTAACGAACGGGATCTCCGCGGGCGTTCATGAGCCTTGAGGTGAACGAAGATGGTCGGTCGGGGATCGGCCTCGATGCGATCGACGAAACTCCGTGGACTGAGAAAACGATCGTAGTAGTCGGCCGCACATCGCGACCAAACCGCCAGCTCCTCTGGCCGTGTCTCGACAATCTCTCGCACTCTCGATACAAGCCCTTCCTCGCCCGCGTACGCCAGGCAGTTCTTGCCGTGGGTGAGGGGTGGGTCGAAGTGTTCGGGGTACTCGGTGAGAGGGACGGTTCCGACGGCCATGGCTTCGACGATGTTGTGGCACATGGGGTAGCTCACGCCAGGCGCCGCGACAAAGACCGACGCATGGGCCAGCGCCTCGAGCCAGCGATCGGGGGGAATGGGAATTGCGTCCTCGGTACTCCGCGTGACAACGAAGCCTCCGTGTTCAGTTTTCAGAATCGTCTCGAGATCGGCTGCCGAGCGCAGGTCGAGCGTCAGGTCCCCCGCGAGCTCGCGACCTACGATTTCAATCACCCTGGAGCGAGGCACTTTTTCGAAGTCTCGACGGATCCAGCTCGTGTCGTAGTACCGTTTCTCGCAGGCACCGCTAAAGAACAGCCGCCAGCGCCTGGGGATCGCCCGGTACCGGTCGAGCTCGAGATCGTCTCCGGCGTGGAGGCGGTCCGGATGGAGAGTGTACGGGAAGGCGAAATCGCCGCTCGATGGATCGAAAACCCCGGAGGTCTTGATGACGAGCTGCTTCCGAAACCCGGCGGGCACTTTCGTTCGCGCCCTCTGAGTCACCAGTAACGCATCCAAACCGGTGAAGCTGTCGAGCTTCGGGATCATCGTGATCGGCTGGCAGAGCAACAGAGCTTTCAGCTTGCGGTCGATGTTTCCCACGAAACCCCGGTTGGTGACCATTGCCACGCTGTAGCCGGCTCGAAGAAAGAACACTGGGAGGGGGTACACGCGCCGTCCCTGCTGCCCGTCGACGTGGGTGGTGTGGAAATCGAAGACCGCCCAACGGCCTTCGAACTCTCGCCGGCCGCCGGGAGACTCCGAAGACTCCAAAACGCGGCGCCGAATCCGGGTGGTGTTTGGGTGGGCGGCCAGCTTGAGAGTGCGGACCCAGGACTCCAGATCCTTGAATCTGTGCAGCAGATTAAAAGCAAATGATTGCATCGGAATCCCAAGGCGATCGCGGAGTGGGGCCACACCCGGCGAACCCACTTGGGGGTTCGCGATTGAGCGCCGGGCCCATGTCATCGACGTCGATCAGCCGTCCCTTTCTCCATCCGACTCGATGCAACGATGGTATCACCGTGACCCAGATCCACGTTCCTTGCCTTCCACGATGCAGAGGGACGTCGGAGCATGCCCTCACATCGATCATCGGCCAAGGACATGCCCACGCCTGCCGGTACGTACCTGTCGGCCTGGGACTCGCCGCGAGACCTACGGCGCCTTCCCCCAGCCGGTCCCCGGCTGCTCGATGGTGTAGTAGACCCGGATATCCTCGGTCTCCTCGAAGATCCTCGGGACCACCTGCACCGGCATGCCGATCTCAGTTTCGTCGATGGTGTCGCCGATCCAGGCCAGAAGCCGACCACCCTCCTCGAGCTCGACGACCGCCACCGTGTACGGGGCCATGTCGTCGAAACCGGTGGGCGCGGCCGCCACCGTCGAGTGGGTGTAGACCGTGCCGCGGCCGCTTATTTCTTTGAACTCGAAGCTCCCGCTCATGCACTCGGCGCAGTCGGCGCGGGGCGGAAAGCTGAGGTCCCCGCAGTCGGCGCAGATGGACGCCATCAGCCGACCGTCCTTGAGATGGACGGCGAAGTCCGAGACCTTCGAGTAGGGCACGAAGTTGACTTTTCCAAACCAGCTCGGCATGGCTCAGTCCCTCCTGAAGAGATTGACAAAGGTGTACTGTCCGATGCCGCCGACATTGTGGGTCAGACCCACACCGGCGTCCGGAACCTGGCGGTCGCCCGCATCGCCACGCAGCTGGGTGACGATCTCGTAAGCCATCGACACCCCGGTCGCGCCGATGGGATGGCCCTTGGCTTTGAGCCCGCCGTCGACGTTGACCGCCACCTCACCGCCGACGTAGGAGCGCTTTTCCTCGACGAACGGTCCACCCTCGCCCTTGGCGCAGAAACCGAGGTCCTCGTAGGCCATAATCTCGGCGATGGTAAAGCAGTCGTGGACATCGGCCACATCCACGTCTGCGGCACCGGCGCCGGCCATCTCGTATGCCTGGCGGGCGGCCTCCTCGGCCGAGGGTAGACCTACCAGATGCGGTCGCCGAAGCACCGACATGCTGCTGGTCGCACACCCGACCCCATCGAGCCACACAACCCCATCCCCGTGCTCCGTAGCGCGCTCCTCATCCGCAAGGATGATGCACGCCGCTCCGTCGGCGTTGGCGCAGCAATCGTAGACACAGAACGGCGACGCCACTGGTTCCGAGGCGAGGGCCTTTTCCATCGTGATCTCTTTGCGGAAGAGGGCGTTGGGGTTCATGGCGCCGTAGTGGTGGTTCTTGATCGCCACCTCGAGCAGCTGCTCCCTGGTGGTGCCGAACTCGTGCATGTGGCGGTTGGCGAACATGGCGTAGTAGGAGGGGAACGTCGTCCCGAATACCGACTCCCATTGAACCTCGCCGACCCGGCCCATGAGGGCGAGGATCTCAGCGGTTCCGAGCTCGGTCATTTTCTGGCAGCCGATGACCGCCACCACCCGGTGCACGCCCGATTGAATCGCCATCCACGCGGTGCGAATGGCGGCACTCCCCGACGCGCAGGCGACCTCGGTGAGCCAGGTGGGCTTGGGGTTGAGGCCGAGGTACTCCTGGACCACCCCGGCCACCGAACGCTGCTTGTGGTACTCGGGCACCGCACCGATGACCGAGGCGTCGATCGCCTGCCGATCGATACCGGCATCCTCGATCGCCGCGCGAAAGGCCTCGAAGGCGAGCTCCTGCACGGTTGCGTCCGACCGCCTGCCGAACCGCCCGTGGCCGATACCGATGACCCCGACTCGTGTCATTCGCTCCTCCTGGTCCGAGTTTGA
>JBGMRN010000280.1:0-4048 GCA_048061535.1 Thermoanaerobaculales bacterium
AGGAACATCGCGACGAAAGTGATCACGCGAGTTGCTTTGTGACTACTGATCATGATGTGATGCGAAATACAATTACCCGGGGGTCGTGAATATTCCCTCGTTGAAAGGACGGTTGTCTCGAGGTTGCCGCCGCCCGACAAGCGGGCCGCAGCGGCGGGTGAAAAAGCGGGGTACACTAGGGTTATCACAGGTCCGATCCTGCGAGGAGGGCACATGGCTGGAAAGGCAGATATCGTCGACCGCATCGCTGAACTCACCGGGTTTCCCAAGACCCAGGTCGCCATGAGCTACGACATTCTCTTCGAGCTCATTGGTGAGGCGTTGATCGCCGGCGACAAGGTAACGGTCCCGAACTTCGGCACCTTTCAGGTCTCAGAGCGGCCCGCCCGTATGGGTCGCAATCCCGCCACCGGCGAACCGATCACGATCTCGGCGTCACGAAGCGTCCGCTTCAAGATCTCCAAGAATTTCAAGGACAGGTTGTGACGGGCGGCTGAGGAGTCCGGTTCTGCCTGCCCGGCTATGGATCACCGAAAACCCGGGCCTCCAGCCGTTGTCCGAGGAGCACCGAGAGCTGTTCTTCGAGAGGTAGCGCGGGTTTCTCCCGCGAGTCATCCCACGGCCACCGCACCACCGCCAGGCTCTCTTCGGAGGTTCTCACACCGGCGTCCATTGACGCGGCGAGCACCTCGAGGGGAAGACCGGGCCGAAGCCTGACACCGACAACCGCGCCGCTCACTCTCTCGAGCCCGGGTTGGGTTCCACGAATGATCCACGCCTGCTGCTGCTGGAATGCGGCTATCAGCCGTCCCATCGGGGAGTTCCATTGCGCGAGCCGTGCCTCGGTGCGGAGGTCTCCTTTCGAACCGAGGACCATGTTGTTGACGGAGAGAGAGAAACCCGGGTCCCCGGCACCGGTGTACGCCGGTGCGGCCAGCACCATCAGAAAAATGAAAGTCCGTCGCATGAATGCTCCCCTCCAATATAGCGTCTCAGCGGTTCAGTCGCCAGCTCGTGGACGGCAATGTTCGGGTAGACTCGGCAGGTGAAATGGGGCACGCGGTACATCGTGGGCTGTGGGCTGGTCGTGGCGACGGCGATTTCAGGTGGTGCTGGGTTCGCTGCCGAGGTCGAGCCGGTACGGTATGAAATCGAGGTGGAGCTCGACCCGATCAGCCACCGCTTGCAGGCCAGCCAACGGGTGCGTTGGGCCAACACCACGACGACGCCCACCGACGAGCTCTGGTTCCACCTCTATCTCAACGCCTTCTCCAGCTCCGAAACCACGTTCATGCGGGAGCTCGGGAGCGGGACCCTGCGCAACTGGACGTCGGGCCGACCGGACTGGGGATGGATCAGGATCGATAGCTTGCGCTACCAGGGAGAGGATCTTCTCCCGGCCCTGGTCTTCGAACGTCCGGATGACGACAACGCCGAGGATTTCACCGTTGCCCGTCTGGTTCTACCGAACCCGGTCCCTCCGGGCGGGATCGTCGAGCTCGAAATCGACTTCGAGGCTCAGCTTCCGTGGATCATCGCCCGAACCGGTTTTGTCGACGACTTCCACTTCGTCGGCCAGTGGTTTCCCAAGCTCGGCGTCTTCGAGGGGGAGCGCGGCTGGAACTGTCACCAGTTCCACGCCGAGAGTGAGTTCTTCGCTGACTTCGGGAGTTACGAGGTGGCGATCACAGCGCCCGATGGGTGGGTGGTGGGCGCCACCGGTTGGCAGATGTCGACGGCCCCGGTGGAGAGGGGAGTGCGCACCGTGTTCCGGGCTCGTCGCGTGCACGACTTCGCCTGGTGCGCCGCCCCGTCGTCGCTGATGGAGGTCGTCGAAACAGATTTCGACCCCGGGCGGGACGTGCCCGTCGTGTGGCTCGAACGGGCGCAGAAGCTGCTTGGCTTGAGCGCCGCCGACCTCGAGCTGCCACCCATGCGCCTGCGGCTGATCGTGCCCCGGTCGCAAGCGGTGCTCGTGCCGCGCATGTTACGGGCGGCCCGGCTCGGTATCGCCTGGTTCGGGCTCTTCTACGGCCCCTACCCCTACCCACAGCTGACGATTGTCTCGCCGCCGCGGGGCGCCGAGGAAGCCGGCGGCATGGAGTACCCGACCTTCATCACCACCGGCGCCGACCGCCTCCATGCCTACCCCCCGTTCTCGTGGTCGTCCGACATCGAGACGGTGACGGTGCACGAGTTCGGCCATCAATACTTCCAGGGCATGTTGGCGTCGAACGAGTTCGAAGAGGGGTGGCTCGACGAAGGCGTCACCACCTTCGCCGAGAACTCCTGCTTGACGGCGATGGTCACCGACGGACTGGCGCCCCAGATCCGTCGAATTCCATTCTGGGGGACCGAACGTCTGGCCCTCGTCGCGCCCTCGCTGCCGATCACAGTGGGCCGGAGGGCCTGGGACTTCCGGCGGCGGTGGCACTACTATCTGGCCTCCTACTTCAAGACCTCGGTGGCGCTGCGCACCGTCGAAGGAATGATCGGACCCGAGGCGATGGCTGCAGGCATGCGCGCCTACGTGGACCGGTTCCGTTTCGGCCACCCGACAGGTGACGACCTGGTGGAAGCTCTGAGTGATGCGGGGAACCAGGATCTCCACTGGTTCTTCGATCAGGCGATCCACGGAGACGCGACCCCCGACTGGCGAGTCCTGGCAGTCGACCAGCGCCGGCAAACAACGCGTCGGGGTATGAGGTGGACCGCTTCAGGGTGGAGCCCGATCGACGATGCGGAGGCCGGGGAGGCCGATTTCGAGGATCAGGATGCTGCGGGCATCGATGATCCCCGGTGGGACGTCGCCGTCGAGATTGGTCGCAAGGGTGATCTGGTCGCGCCGGTCGAGGTCGAGCTGACGTGGGCGGATGGGACCTCCGAACGGAAGACCTGGAACGGGGAGGAGCGGTGGGTGCGATGGCGCTTCGACAGGCCGCAGCGCCTCGATCAGGTGGTGATCGACCCCGACGGCGTCTGGGCGCTCGAAACGCAGCGAGCCGACAACTACTGGCGGGACCGGCCGTCGGGCGCCGGAGGGCCACTGTGGTGGTTTCCCGGCGTCCTTCGTCTGGTGGGTCGCCTGGTGGCGCCGTAGAGATGAGTATGAGCCTCCGACCATCTCCGGTCTCCGGTCTGCGTCGCGCTGTACGGCTGTGGCGGGTCGTACTGGTGGTGTGGTTCGTCTCGGCGGCGGTCTTCGCGCCTGCGTACCTGGTGGTCGATCTCGCGCTTGGGCCCACACTCGCCAATCTTCCGGATCGCGATCTGCCGCCGGGCGATGATCTCCTGATCATCGAAAACACCCTCCGTCCGGTCGCGAAACCGTTGGCTTTGGCGGTTGTGAGCGGGTGGCTGGCATTGTGGGGGTGGTCGGTCCTGTGGCACGCCGGCGTAGTGCGTTGGATTCTGTGGTCCGGCGCCGTCGATCTTCGCCTTTCAGAGGTCCTCGGTCACGGGGTGGTGTGGTGGTGGCGCTACTTCCGGCTCTCCCTGACCTCCGGCCTCGTCGCGCTGTTTGTCGACGTCGTTCTGTGGGCCCCTCTCGAGCCGGCGATCCGGCGAGCTCAGACCGAGGGAACGGGCGGGCGGGCTGCGGTCCTGCTCGCGATCGGAGTGGTCGCCACCCTGGTCGTGGCGGCGGCCTGTTGGCTCGCCGCTCTCCACGGTGCATGGATCCTCGGCCAAGCCGACCGCCGGTCGGCGGTCCTCGCCTGGATCCAGGGCCTCGTTCGGAGCCTGCGCACTCCCATTCGTTCGATGCTCACCCTGATGGTGTGGAGCGTGCCGGGTCTGGCATTTCTCGGTCTGCCTCTGCTCCTCGGTTGGTGGTGGCCCACGCTGCGGGCCGGTGACCCCGCCCTCGTGGTCAACCTCCTTGCCGGCCTCGCCGGCGCTTTCTGCTTGGTCGGACTCTTTCTGTCCTTCGCCCCACCTGAACCCGAAGAAAACTAACCCGCATATCTCACCGGGTTTCGTCGCGAGGGTGGCGAGGCGCCGTGTACAGTTGGGTTTCCGACCCGAGGGGCGCGGAGCGCGTACTTGC
>JBGMRN010000281.1:0-4037 GCA_048061535.1 Thermoanaerobaculales bacterium
GAGAGGATGCCAGGCACGCCGACGTGACGACGAGGACCTCGTCACATCGGGATGCCAGGCACCTCCGAACGAGTGCGCGTTTCGGAGCTTCGGATTTGCGCTGCTGGTAGGTGATGCGACCTTCTGTCGTCGCGCTTCCCGTGGATTGCCAGGCTGAAGCCTGGCACGTCCCGATCAGCGCGCCCAAGCGCGGGCACACTGCTTCGAGTCACCGAGGGGCATCCTCGCGCCGATAATTCCGAATTCCGATCATGGTGTCACCACCAGCAGCATCTTCCCGGGATCCAAATATTTTTTTGCCGCCGCCTGAACCTGCTCGGGGGTGGCCCCGGCGGTGGCTGTCTCGCCGATCATCAGCGGCGAGTCCGCTCCCTCGAAGAGGACGCGACCCAATTTGTAGGCCCGCGACGCCGCGGAGAGCCCTCGCAGCATTGTGCTGCGGCGGCGCCGGGATTCCAGCCGCGTCAGATCCTCCGGCGACATCGGCTCGGCGGCGAGCCCTTCGACGAGCTCTTCAAGCAGGGCCGCCACCCGTTCCCGGTTTTCGGGTCGGGTTCCAACCGAAGCACTGAGGATCCAGGCGCCGCCGGGAAGATGGCGGACCCCGGCGCCGAGTCGGTAGGCGAGGCCTTCGCGCTCACGAATCACTGCAACCATTCTGTCGGACAGCGCGTCGACCGCGACCAGAAGGGCCGCCCGGTCCTTCTCCTCCACCTCCGCGACCCGCCCCCAGAGCACGGTTACCTGGGGCGCATCCCCCACCTCGATTGCGGCCGGAACGGACGATGGACGCGGATCGGGGTATGGTCCGCGGCGCGGATCGGCCGGCGACCCGCCTGAGAATGCGTCCTCGACCATCGCGACTGTCTGCTCCGCCGGAAGCGGGGAGGTCACGGTCAATACAAGGCGATCAGGTGCGAAATACCCCTCGGGCCAGGTTCCCCACACCTCTTTGACGGTCTCCTGATCGGGGATCTCGGTACCGAGAGGACCGGACACCGGCTTGGAAAGAGGATGTTCCGGTCCGAGCAAGGATGCAAAGAACACCTGCTTTGCCTTCTCACCTCCCCGGTTGTCCGCCTTGCGTTCGGCGGAATGGGCATCGACGGCGCCTCTCCATCCGTCCTCGTCCCACGCGGGAACCCGGATCATCTCGGCCAGTATCTGCAATCCCGTTTCCAGTCCTCGCGACGGTCCCTCCAGCCGCACGTACGAGAAATCGGGAACGTGGTACCTGTTGTCAAACGGGATCATCGGCGAATCAGCCACCTTGACCTCGATCCCCGCGCGTTCGATGCGTCGCGCGAGCTCGCGCGAACCCGCAAGAACGGAGCCGCCGGGAAGCAGCCGATGGATGAGGTCTCCGATCCCTTGCATGCCATCCGGTTCGTTGAGAGTTCGATCAGCGATCAGGAGATGGATGCCGAACACGGGGCTCCCGAGCTCCGGGACAATACCGACCATCAAGCCATTGTCGAGAGTCGTCACGAGGCTGCCCAGCGGGCCGGGTTCGAGAGACGAGGTTGCCGGCAGCTCTCCCACAGGGACCGCCTCCGGAAGCGGTGTCCGCTCGACCGGACCGCTCGAGCCCACCCAGGCTGCACGCAGGCGGTTCTCGGCACCGCCAAGCAGCGCCGCGGCGGCGGCACGGACCATTTCCGGACTCACCTCGGATGGCTCCAGGGCCTCGGACAACGGGCCACGCGCGGCAGCCAGGGCTTCACCGTAGAAAACAGCGGCGTAGTGGAGACGCTGGCCGACGAGAGCACGTTCGGCCATCCAAGCACGTTGGATGTCCATCACCTGGCTGTCCTCTGGACCGACCGCGGCAGCGTCGAGTCCACCAAGAAGGGCGCCCAGCACCGCCTGTGGGTCACCACCCTCGACCGCTTCCACTCGTACCTCGATGAGGTCCCGTGGATCACGCGGCATCAAGGTCGTACTGACGTCAGTGGCCAACTGCGGGATCAATACCGAAGCCAAAGGCCCCCGGGCGCTCCCCAACCAGCGGACCAAGACCTCGAGCTCCGCGCCCGCACCCGTCATCTCATCTGGCGCCGCAACCACCAGGACGAGCGTGCCCCCGTTGGCGCCCGCACCTCCGGTGGGCATCCCACGACCCATTCCCGAACCCATCGGCGGCATGCTGCCGCCTTCTTCGGCCGCCGCCGGCGCCGGGGCCGCCGCCCACTCGCCCCAACCCGGCCAGGTCACTGGATCCCGTCGAGCCGGAAAGGGGTCTGAGGCGGGCAATCCCCGGAAGGGGGAAAGGACCTCTTCGAGCCCGGCCACCGGAAGGTCGCCGGTGACGAGCACCCGATAGCCGCTCGCTCCGTAGTGCTCCCGCCAGTAACGAACAACTTCTTCGCGGGTCGTGGCCTGCACCGACTCCACCGATCCGCCGACCGGATGCTGGAGCGGAGTGCCCTGCCACAGGAGGGAGCGGAGCAGCTCGTTCTTTAATCCATCCGGAGATGCGTGGTCCTTCGCCAGCTCCTCGAGAATCACTTTCTTTTCCTTGGCGTAGGTTGCGGGCACGATCGTCGATCGGGTGAGCATGCCTGCAACCAACTCGGCGGTCGCCTCCGCCTCTTCCCTCGGCGCCAACGCGAAGAACACGGTCGTCTGCTCGCGGGTGAAGGCATTCATGTAGACCGAACGCCGTTCGAAGGCCTCGGTCACGCCACGTTCATCGAGATCATCAAAGCCGTCGAACAGGAGGTGCTCGAGATAGTGAGACAGTCCTGCCATCTCCTGGGGCTCGTCCTGGGATCCGGCGGGCACGGCGACAGCCAACAGCACGGTGCCCGACCCGGGGCGGGGCATCAGCAAAGCCCTCGCCCCCGATGGCAGAACCCGCTCGACCGACCCTTCCAGCGCCGGTTCATCCGCCGCCACCGCCGGCAACGAATAGACGACAAAGTCGACGATCAACAGCATACATACGGCAAGCAACGGGCGGCGAGGAATCGAAATCTTCATGGAGCGGATTGTAGCGCGGATCTCCTTCGGGAAGGCGCTCGTGACCGCGACGGGACCTTCTCCCATCGCGCTCCTCGAGAGGACCCCAGGCACCTCCGAACGAGAGCGCCCAAGCGCGGGTAACACGCCCCGAGCTACCTGACCGTTTCCCCGCGCCGATAATTCCGAATTCCGAATTCCTCATTCCTGGCGCCTTTGCTGGCGTGGCGGCCTCTCGCGGTGCTAGTCTTGCAGCGGAGCGTAAACCATGGCAGGCACCAACGAACTCTCGCTCAGCCTCAGGATTTTCTTGAAGGCCTATCGCTGGCGGACGATCGACCCCGTGCCGTGCACTTCTCTCGACAAGCCGCTTTCTGAATGCCGCGTGGCATTGGTGTCCTCAGCCGGACTGGTCGTCCCCGGAGATGTCCCCTTTGATCCATCGGTTCGCGGCGGCGATTTCAGCTTCCGGACGGTGCCGGCGGATGTGGACGTCACCAGCCTCGAGGAGCACCACCGAAGCGACTCATTCGACCACAGTGGCATCGAGGCGGACGCCAACATGGGCATGCCCTTGGACCGCCTCAACGAAATGGCGGCTGCGGGCGAGATCGGAAGTGTCGCCCCTCGCCACATCTCTCTCATGGGCTCGATCACGGCGCCCGGAAGACTCGTCAAAAGAACCCTGCCCTCAGTTGGGGAACAGCTCAGTGCCGACGGCGTGGACGTGGCGCTGATGGTCCCCGTCTGACCGGTCTGCCACCAGACCGTGAGTCTGGCACAGGCCGAGCTCGAACGCAGGGGCATCGTCACTGCGTCGATTACGATGCTCCCTGAAATCACACGTAAGATCAGGCCGCCACGCGCGTTGGCCGTCCCGTTCCCGCTCGGTTTCCCCCTCGGACGAGCCGGCGATCCTGATGCCCAGACATCCGTTCTGCGGGCCCTCCTCTCGCTCTTGGATCGGAATGACGTGCCTGTTTTCGAGCCCTATCAAACAGGTTGATCCCTGGCCCGCACTTCACCATCTTTCTGCTGCGGAGCACAATGCCCAGTGCGTGTCTGCGCTTTCTCGA
>JBGMRN010000282.1:0-1208 GCA_048061535.1 Thermoanaerobaculales bacterium
GAGGAGCCCACCACGGCGGGTTCCCACCCGGTGATCGTGCTCGCGCTGGACGGGCTTCGGGCGGACGCTCTCGGGTGTTACGGCGCTCCGGCCGGGACCCCGACATTTGACGCCCTGGCGGCTGAATCAATTCGCTTCGAGTGGGCCTTTGCCCAGGCGCCGACCATGCTGCCCTCCCTTGCGAGCCTGTTCACGGGGCTCTATCCCACGACTCACGGCCTCCGCGAGCCGGGGGACCGGCTCGCCGGTCAGGCGCCGACGATGGCCGGTGTCTTTGCCGATGCGGGGATGGTGACCGCCGCCTTTGTCGAGGGCCTGCCGGGAGGCGATGACTTCGGGCTCGCCTCCGGCTTCACGTCGTACCAGACTCTGCCCGCTCCCGGTGAGGCGGCGGTCGAGTGGATGCGCGCCCACGTCGACGACGACTTCCTGCTGGTTGTCGCGGGCTGGTCCAGCCCGGCACTCGACACGGTCGACCGGTTACTCGGATCCGGGGCGCCGGAAGGCATGGAGGAGCGCGTTGTGGAGGTCCTTACCTCGCGCGGGACCGACAGCCCCGAGCTCTTCGGGACCGAGGACCTGGAGTTCGCCCGCTCCTGGTACAGCGCCCGTATCCAGGTCATCGACTCGAGGCTGGAGGCTTTTCTCGCGGAGTTTCGCCGCCTTGGTCTCGACCGGCGTGCGACGTTGATTGTTCTCGGCAGCTCGGGCTTCGCCTTGCAGGAGCACAAGGACCTCTTCGGGGAATCGCTCTACACCCCGGTGACCCGGGTACCGCTGCTGATGCGTCCGCCCGGCGGCCGTGGTGCGGCCACCGTAACGAAGATTGTCGAGCTCGTGGACCTGATGCCGACGATCTTCGATCTGACGGGCCAGGCAACACCTCCAGGCGTTCAGGGCGCCAGCCTGGTTCCGATCATCGACGGCGCGGGCACGCCCCCGTACATCGCCTTCGGCGAGTCGCCGGACGACGGCGGGCGCAGATTCGTGGCCCTGGGAGGCATGAGGCTGATCTCGGGTGCGGGGGGGGAAGGCGCCGAGATCTACGACCTCGCGAACGACCCTCTCGAGCTCGATGATCTGGCGGCTTCCGAAGAGGAGCGAGTCGGAGTGCTGGTCCGCCATCTCCATGCCTGGGAGAAGATGGTTGCCGCGGTCTCTCTCGACCCCGAGCTCCGTACCGAGGAAGATCTCGACGAGGACACGCT
>JBGMRN010000282.1:1308-3989 GCA_048061535.1 Thermoanaerobaculales bacterium
ATTCCGTTCGCCCTCGAGCAGACGATTCGCGAGGGCTGGGCCACCGGTCGAACCATGTTCGAAACATACGTCGAGCACGACCCGGATGGTGCTTTCATTGCCTGGCACGAAGGCGGACGCGCCGGCATGGTCACCACCACCAGGTACGCGGCGAGCGCCTGGATCGGTAATTTGATCGTTCCACCCGCCGTCCGCAGCCGGGGGATCGGGCGGGCGCTGATGGAACGAGGGCTGCGTCATCTTCGAGAAACCGGAGCCAGCACCGTCCGGCTCGATGGTGACCCCCCGGGCCTGACCCTGTACCGGAGCCTCGGGTTTGTCGACGAGTACGAGTCGCTCCGCTTCCGACGGGATCCCGAGCACGCAGGATTCACGGCTCGGGCCAAGCCTCTCGAGCCAGGCGATCTCGCGGAGGTGCTCGCCTTCGACGCCGAACACTTCGGAGACGACCGGGGACGGCTGCTACGGGCCCTCTTCCGGCGGAGCCGCCACGCCTTCGTGGCCCGACGAGATGGCAAAGTGGTGGGCCACGTGCTCACCGAGGAGACCAACCTGGGTCTCCGCGCCGGACCGTGCGTCGCGACGGACGCCGAGGTCGCCCGACGGCTTCTCGAAACCGTGCTCGCGGCCGCCGGCCCCTACACGGTCACGCTCGGAATTCCGGCCCCGAACCAACACGGCCGGGAGCTCCTCGAAGCACTCGGCTTCAGCCCCACACCGTCGAGCCTGCGCATGGTCCTCGGCGAGCGTCAGGCCGGCGGAACGCTGGAGCGCATTTTCACAATCGCCGGCGGTGCGATCGGCTGATCCCGGTTCGGACCGGGCCCGGTCTAGCCCGCACTTCTCACCAGATTCCGTCGCGCGCTCGTGCAGCCGGCCATGAAATGCGGCTACCGCTTCGAGGACGACGAGCTGGTGGACGAGATGCTCACCGAAGTGGAAGGCGAGCGCGGTGCCCTGCCGCTGTTGGCCTTCGCCGCCGCCCGGCTGCTGACATCGTACGAGGTCCGGGAGGAGGACCGCGAGCCCATCCGCCGCGTGGAGATCATCCACGAGTCGCTGCTGGCCAAAGGCCGCGGCTTGTCGGCTGGCAGACCCAGGATGCCGACTCGGCACGGCTCCGGGACGAGCTGCGCCAGGCGGCGCGGACTTGGGACGAACACGATCGAGCCCGATTTCACCGCTTACCGCGGATGGGCCGAGGTGCCGGAGTGGTAGCGATGGTCTCACCCGAGCGCGGCCAGCCCGCGCTCAGGCCTCATGCTTCGCAGAAACTCGTCGCCGGGCACGCAGAGGATTCCGTCGATCAGCAGGCGTTCCTCGCCGCGATAGACGAAGATCGCTTCGCACTCGGGATAGTCGTCGCGGAAGCTTCTGAGGGCCCGCACGTCGTTTGACCTGACGGTACCCGTGTTCTTGACCTCGAGCGCCCAAAACCCGCCCTCCCCGTAGACGACAAAGTCAACCTCCGCCCCGGCGCGGGTCCGCCAGTAGTAGAGCTCGCAGTCGCGCCCGGAGTAGGCGATCCAGGCGCGCAGGTGTTGAGCCACCAGGCCTTCGAAGGCGCAGCCGTCGATCTCCTCGGCCCGGTCGAGTGGTCCCCTGGGCCGCAGAGAACGGTACACGCCGGCGTCGAAGAAGTAGAACTTCGGATGTACCGACGTCTTGCGCCGCGCCCGCCGGGTGAAGACCGGAAGCCGGAACGACAGCAGGAGGTCCTCGAGGATCTCGACGTAACCCGCCACCGTCCTGCGCTCGATCTGGCAGTCGCGGGCGACATTGCTGACGTTGAGCACCGCGCCGTGCGAAAAACTCACCGCCTCGAGGAAGCGGGCGAAGTTGCCGACATTCCGTGTCCAGCCCTCGAGCCGGACCTCCTCCTCCAGATAGAGCGTGGCGTACGCCTCCAAGACGTCCGGCGGTCGCGGCGCCGCCACGACCACGGGGAGGAGTCCTTCCACCAGCGCCGCTTCGAGGCTGAACGTGGACAGCTCGGCGGCCATGAACGGATGGAGGGTGCGGTACAACGCACGCCCGGCCAGGAGGTCGATGCCGCCACGGCGGAGCTTGCGGGCGCTCGACCCCGTGAGCACGAACTGGAGCCCGGGTTGGCGCTCGATGAGGTCGTGGACCACGTTGAGCAGCTCGGGAACGCGCTGGATCTCGTCGATCACGAGCGGGCCTCGACCCGGGTTGGCGAGGACGAGCTCGGTGAGCCGTTCGGGCCGGGCGCTCATCTCGCGGTAGACCGCCGGTTTGAGGAGGTCCACGACCAGCGCGTTCACATAGGTGCGCTGGATCCAGCTCGACTTGCCCGTGCCCCGAGGCCCGAAGAGAAAGAAGCTCTGATCAGGTGGAGTGAAAAATCGACGTTGAAATTCCATTTTGACGCTCATTTTGGAAATCTCAATTCCAAAATTACATCTAACACTGCGGCCTGTCAAGCGGTGATCAACATGGCAGTTTGTGGCACGTACGATCCCCTGGGCCGTTATGTCTTCGCGAGTCTGCAGTTCAGCTTCTAACCCGGTTCGTTCATGAGGTCTCTGCTGCATCTGCGGATGTGCACGCCATCGCGACTCCGGCAGACTCACGAGCGCGGTTTTTCTCTCAGCGACCTCCGTGGAACATGATCGTACCGTTGCGTTTCAGACCTTCGACGAACAGGGTCGGCAGCCGGC
>JBGMRN010000283.1:0-3983 GCA_048061535.1 Thermoanaerobaculales bacterium
TATACCAGTACGGGGCTTTCTCAGCCGAGGATTCAGCCCTTGTCGCCAGTCTGCTGACGATCTACGCATTCTCGATTCCGGCGTGGGGACTCCACCAGATCCTTGCCAGGCACTTCTACGCAAAACGGAAGATGTGGACGCCTGTGCTGATCGGGACCGTCTTCACGCTGATAGCGATCCCTTCCTGGCTGGGCCTCTATTCGGTATTCGGAGTCAAAGGTTTCGCGCTCGCCTCGACGTTGGTGGTGACGGGTTACGCGCTCGGCATGCTCGTGGCGTGGGGCTACGACGCCGGTTGGAGCGCGGTTCGCCGGCTTGTCCCATCACTGCTTCGAGGACTCGTCGCCGCGGCGGCGGCCGCCCTCGTCTCGCTGCCCCTGGTGAATGCGCTGTTCGCAGAAGAACCGACATTCTGGATGGGTTTGGGAGCAGCATTGCTTGGCGGGCTCACCACGCTCGCGGCCTTCCTGGGAGTCGCCCTACTCCTCCGCTCTCCGGAGTTGCGAGAGATCACGCGGCGCTGATGATGCGTGTGCAGGAGTTGGGCCTACGTCCCACCCCCTGCACACGTTGGGTTACTGGCCGTCGGGTGCGACCACTTCGCGTGGCATGTTGGGCTCCTCGGGGCTCAAGGCCCTCATCCACGCGGGCAAACCGGGAAGACGGTCGGGACTCCCCTCCCGGGCCGCTTTCTCGTCGCGAATGATCTGATCGACGACGACCGCCACGACCGCCGCCTCAAACTCGTCGGCGCCGCCCTTGATGTCGAGACTCTCAGCCATTACTCAGCTCAACGAGCTCGATCAAGGTCCCACCAAGATCACCCGGGTGGACAAAGGCAATCCGGGTCCCGCGACTGCCCATCCGCGGCTCGCGGTCGATGAGACGGGCGCCATCCGCCTCGAGATGCTCCAGTGCCGACTCGATCGAGGCAACCGCAAACGCAACATGATGAAGACCCTCACCATTCTTAGACAAGAACTTGCCCACAGAGGTTTCAGGTCCAAGAGGCTCTAATAGCTGCACAAAGGACCCACCGACAGGAACCATCGCCTCCTCGACTCCTTGCTCCTCGACAATCTCGCGATAGAGGGGGACGACGTTGTATCGCGAGTGGTAGCCGACGAGAGCCGCATCGAGGTCATTGACAGCGATCGCCACGTGGTCCAGGTTGAGCAACTTCACATAGCTGAGGCTATTAGTGCCAGATGAAACTGTCATCCCGGGGCCGGTAGCATCGCCATTCAGGAGGTCTTGTGAAGAATTCAGTGATCACCGGCATCGCCCGAACCCCAATTGGAAGATACAACGGCGCTTTCAGTTCGTTGCGCGCCGTCGAACTCGGAGGAGCCGCAATCGCCGCTGCCGCTCAACGAGCATATGTTGATACCGCCGCGATCGACGAGGTCCTCTTCGGTCACGTGCTTCAGGCGGGCGAAGGCCAGATCACCGCACGTCAGGCCGCCGTTATCGGTGGGTTGCCAATGACGGTGCCCTCGGTGACGATCAACAAGGTGTGCCTGTCGGGAATGTCCGCCATCGGGCTGGCGGACCGGGCAATCAGACTTGGAGAGTCAAAGTTCGTGATGACAGGCGGTATGGAAAGCATGAGCAACAGTCCGCATGTCGTTCGGGAACTGCGATGGGGCGCACGCATCGGAAACGCAGAGTTGGTAGATGTCATGGAGCACGACGGGCTCTTCTGCGCCTTCGACCACTGCACCATGGGCGAGTCCTCCGATCGCAAGAACGAGAGGCTCGGAATCAGCCGTGAAGAGCAGGACGAGTGGTCGGCGAGAAGTCACGAGAGAGCGGCAGAAGCGACGCGAAACGGTCAGTTCGATGCCGAAATCACAGCCGTCACCGTGCCACAGCGAAAAGGCGAGCCACTGACCGTTGGTGCTGACGAGGGAATCCGCGAGGACTCCACCGTCGAGTCACTAGGCAATTTGCGCCCGGCGTTCGTCTCAGCCGGCACTATCACCGCTGGCAACGCCTCTCAGATATCGGACGGAGCGGCCGCCGTGACGGTTTCTGATCGCGATGCCGCCGAGGCTTCCGGGGCGCCCATCGTTGCCGAGATCCTGGCTTACGGGCAGATCGGTGGCGTGGACGCCACCCTGCACGAGCGCCCGGCTGAGGCGCTCCTGGTCGCCCTCAAGAAGGCCGGAATGGAGCCCTCCGACCTGGACCTGATCGAGATCAATGAAGCCTTCGCCGCAGTCTCACTCTGGTCTACCCGAATGCTCGAAGTCTCCGAGGACATAGTGAACGTCAACGGCGGTGCCGTCGCCCTCGGACATCCACTGGGCGCTACCGGAGCTCGCCTCGTGGTAACGCTCATCAACGCGTTGCGCCACCGTGGCGGTGGGGTAGGTGCCGCGACCTTGTGTGGTGGCGGTGGTCAGGGTGACGCGATCATCGTCAAGGTCGACGCCTGATGGCGGAACCGATTGAGCGAAACCTCGGTCTCGACCTGGTCAGGGTGACCGAGACTGCAGCCCTCGGCGCCGGACGATGGTTAGGTCGCGGCGACAAGGAGGGAGTGGACCAGGCGGCGGTCGACGGAATGCGTCTCCATCTGTCGACCCTGGATATCGATGGTGTGGTCGTCATCGGGGAGGGCGAGAAAGACGAAGCCCCCATGCTCTACAACGGGGAGAGGGTCGGTACGGGAAGCGGGATGGTCGTCGACGTCGCCGTGGACCCGGTCGATGGCACGACCCTGACGGCAGCCGGTCTCCCCGGCGCTATCGCGGTCATCGCCCTCGCCGAGGGACGCGGAACGATGTATGCCCCCGGTTCACTCGTCTACATGGACAAGATCGCAGTGGGGCCGGAGGCGGCAGGAACAATCGACCTGGACGCTCCGCTCGAACACAATCTTCAGCAAGTGGCCAAGGCCAACGGCAAGGACATGGCCGATCTCCGATGTCTCGTCCTTGATCGACCTCGCAACCAGGGGTACATCGATGCCGCCCGCGAGGCGGGAGCACGAATCTCTGTCATGAGAGATGGCGACGTGGCTGCAGCCATCGCGACTTCCCAGGAGGACCACGAGGCCGACATTCTCATCGGTATTGGCGGTTCCCCCGAAGCGGTGATTGCTGCGGCTGCCCTCCAATGCACCGGCGGCGAGATTCAGTGCCGGTTATGGCCACGCGACAAGACGGAACAGGATTACGCCATCGAGAATGGTCTCGATCTGGAACAGGTGATGACAACTGATGACCTTGTGTCATCGGATAATGTCTTCTTCGCCGCGACCGGCGTGACCGGTGGAGAATTTCTACGCAGGGTCAACTTCAAGGGTGAGGATCAGGCTGTCACCCATTCGGTGATCATGCGCTCCAAAACCGGGTCGATCAGATACATGGACGCGCACCACGATCTAGCCCGGCTCCGGGCGATCTCGAGTCTGACACTCGACTAACCCTTCTCTTACAACCGCCGGGAAACCTGGGGGCAGGGTCTACACGACCGAGGAGTGAATCGCGCAGGTCTATCGCCACCTCGGTTGGGTGGAGGCTGATGCAGACACCATTCTTGGCGCGGAATACGAACACCTCGACCTCCTGGCTCAAGCACGCTCAGAAGTTCGCCGCTATCTCCACCGCCTCCAACAGAGAGTGGGCCACAGGAGCGCCAGTCACCTCGAGATGCGGAAGATGATGACTCCCACCGTCGTAGAGCACCACATGGGCGCCCACATGCCGGGCCGCCACAGCATCGTCTGGGGTATCCCCCACGACGACAGTTCTCACCGGCTCAAGGCCCAGAGTCTGGAGATGGCTCTCCAAGTGCTGCGCCTTCAGACCTCCTGTTTCCCCGTGCAACCCGTCAACCAGGGTGAACCGCCTGTCAATACCGTGCGCCCCAACGATCTGTTCCAGCCAATCTTGCGGTGACATCGACAGAAGAGACTGCCCCCAGCCGTTGTCCTCGACGGCCGACAAGGCATCAAGAGTGTCAGGCGTGAGGTT
>JBGMRN010000284.1:0-3912 GCA_048061535.1 Thermoanaerobaculales bacterium
TGGCGCCGCTGGCAGGTCGGACGCCGTCCCATCGTGATCTCATCGATTTCTTCGCGCCGATGCGGGCTGAGACCGCTCGGATGTTGATTTCCGGGGACGCTCCCTGGCTCAACCAGGCCAACGGTTGCGGCGAAGCGTGGTTTGCCAATCCGGAGACCGGGGTGCTCTACCCGCCGGCATGGCTCCACCTGGTGCTACCGGGGGAGTGGGCAATGGCAACCGAGATCGCATTGCATCTGACCTGGCTCTCCCTCGGAGTCGGTCTCCTGGCAGGCGGGCTCGGGGTGGGTCGCGGAGGCCGTCTCGTGGCCGAAGTGGCGGCGTGGTCGGCCGGCCCCATCCTGACGACCGTCGGCGTGCTCAACAACCTTGAAACCTTGGCCTGGCTGCCGTGGATGGTCCTCGCAGCGCGGTTGGAGGACCGTCGGTCGGTGCCGTTGCTGGCAGTGACCACAGCGATGGCATGGCTGGGCGGAGAGCCGCAGATCTGGGCCCTCGGTGTAGCCCTGGCCGTGGGGACCGCCCGTCGTCGAAGCCGGGCTGTTTTCGGGCTGTCCCTTGGTGCAGGGGTGGTCATGGTTCAGCTGATTCCGTTCATCTTCTGGGTGGTTGAAGGGGACCGCGGTCCCACCGCAGCCGCGTGGGCCCTTCGCGGAGCTCTATCTCCGGGCGAATGGGGGGGTGTCCTCGTTCCTGGATTGGCGTCAGCGCCGGGGAAGATGATCTATGCCGAAAGCCTCTTTCTCGGAGCCCCGCTGTTGCTCTGCGCTCTCCTCGGAGGTCGGCGCCACCGTCGGGTGTCAGCGGCCGCGATCGTGCTGTTCGTGATCGCCTCTTTGCCGGAGGTTGGGGCGGGAGGCCTTTTCCTCCGGCTCACGGGCGGCCTGGTCCGATATCCCTCGCGGTTCGCCCTGGTGGGTCTGGCGTTGATGTTGCCGCTGATCGGGTCCGGCGCCGAGGCGTGGATGGCGGGACAGGGCCGGCGGCTGGGGGCGATTGTGGCCCTCTTTACGCTGTTTCTCTGTACCTTGAGCTCCGAACCCTGGCGATGGTGGACGGCTGGAGCTCCGGCGGCGCTCCTGCTGGTGTCGGTGGCGGTCCCGAGCTGGCGCCGGGTCCGCGTTGGAGTGTTGGTGGCCGGGCTGGCGGCAACGGTTGCCGCCGGACTGCCGCTTCTCGACCTCCAGCCGGTCAGGTCCTTGAAACCGGTGGCACCCCTCTGGCCGGAGGCGCGCCAGGGTGGGCGAATCTACACCCCTGCGCCGGCGGCGGACGTGATGGCGTGGCTCGCCTCGGGTCTGAAGCCGAGACGGCTGTGGCCGATCGGCTATCTCAACCTCGAGGACGCGACGACGCTGGCGCCGACCTTCTCACCAGTGGTGAACGGCCGGCTGGCGTTTCATCTCGCGATCACCGATGAGGGCCCCGAGCGGCGCTGGTGGCTCGACGCTCTGGCTGCACGGTGGGTGATTTTGGCGGTTGGTGGCGGCCTGCCCGAGGGAATGGAAGAGGTTCGCCGCCAAGCGGGACTGCGCCTGCTCCGCAATCTCACGGCCTTGCCCGAGGTGAGCCTTGCCGCGTCCCCTCCGAACCCGATCGAAGGGTGGCGTGGGGTCGGCGGGACGACTGCAGTCGAACGATCGCCGAATCGCGTCGACGTCGCGACCACCGCGACCGGACCGGGTTCGCTCTGGCTTTCCGTGGCGCCCGTCCGGGGCTGGCGGTGGCGTCTCGATGGGCGTTTTGTGGATCTCGCCCAGGGCCCGGGCATCGTGCAGTACCTGGATATTCCGGCCGGGCGCCATCGGCTCGAGGGACGCTATCGGCCGCCTGCCCTCATCCCGGCAGCCGTGGTCAGCGGTGGAGCGCTCAGTGTGCTCCTGGCGGCACTGGCCGCGGGACGCGGTAGGATGCGGCGCGGCGTATTGGGGGGTAGTGCATGGCGTGGTTGATGGTCGTCCTTTTTTTCCTCTCCGGGCTCACCGCTTTGATCGGAGAGGTTGTGTGGATGCGGATGCTCGGGCTGGTGCTCGGCAACACCATCTGGGCGGCGTCCGCTGCGGTCGCGGTATGGATGGGTGGCATGGCTCTGGGTTCGTGGCTCGGGGGGCGGTTGGCGACCCGAAGCGCCCGTCAGCTCCGCTGGTATGGGTTGGCGGAAGCCGTGATCGGAGCGTTCTTCCTCGCCTCACCCACGATACATCGATGGCTCCTGGTTGCGGGGACCGGGGTCGGGGCGGATCTCGGGTCCTCGCTGGTGGTTGGCATGGCACAGCGTTTCGCGCTCGCAGTGGCGGCCTTGGCCCTGCCGACCCTGCTCATGGGGCTGACGCTTCCGCTCCTGGTCGAACGCATGCGCGGCCGCGAGCTGACGGGAAGGGTGAGCATGCTGTATGGGATCAATACCCTCGGCGCAGCCAGCGGGGTGCTGATCGCCGCCTATGCGTTGCTTCCAGTGCTCGGTGAGCGTGGCACCCTGGCGGCAGCGGCAATGCTGTGCGGTGCGGTCGCGACTGCCGCGATCATTGCCGAGGGATTCGTGCCGAAGGCAGCGGCCACGACCCCGCCGGCGGCCGCCGTTCCGGTTCGAAGATCGTACCTCTTGCTGGTGGCGGCCATGGGCCTGTCGGCTTTGGCAGCTGAGCTGGTGTGGGTCCGTATCCTCGTCCTCCACCTCGGTTCGAGGGTCTATGCCTTCGCCCTTCTCCTGGGTGTTTACCTCCTGGGTGTCGCAGCGGGCAGCTTGCTGGTGCGCGCGCTGGCTCCGAGAATCAGCCATCCCGCGCGGGTGTTGGCACGGGTTCAGCTTGCACTCGCCTTCACCCTGGTCGCACAGCTCCTGGCGTTGGGATTCACCGGGGACCTCATGGGCGTCTTGACCCAAGTCGTGACCTTGAAAGCGACGTTCGCCGCCGTGCAGGGGGTGATGTTCACCGCCGTGGCTCTGCTCTTCCTGCCGGTGACCATTCTCTTCGGCGCTTCCTTCCCGCTGGCGGTGGCGGCCGATCCGGTACCGCGGAGCGCCGGCGCGCACGCGGGAGTGATTGCCGCCGCCAACACCATGGGTGGGATCATTGGTGCAGTGGCAGCGCCCTTTCTGCTGGTTCCGTGGATTGGATGCCAGCGGACTCTGCTTCTCCTCGCAGTGGTTCATTTGGGAGTCGCTCTCGCGTTGCGCCGGACGCGGCCGTTTGCGGGCGCTGCCGTCGTGGTGCTCGTATTCGGTACTGTGGTCTGGACCGCGCTACCCGGTGACTGGGTACTGCGGCAGGCGAGCTCAGTGGAGGACGAACGATCCGAGCTGGTCGAGCTGGAGGAGAGCCTCACTGCCACCGTTCTGGTCAAACGCTACGACGATCCAGCCGGGAGCTGGTACTCCCTGGAGCTCAACGGTGTCAACGTTGCGGGCACGGATCCGGCGCTGCTCGCCGTTCAGCAACTGCAAGGCAACCTCCCCCTGCTGGAGGCGCCGGCCACGGATCGCGTCCTGCACGTTGGCTTTGGTTCGGGCGGTACCTGCTGGGCGGTCGCGCGATACCCGGTGGAACGGATCGACGTGGTCGAGATCTCCCCGGAGGTCCTGCGCGCATCGGACACGCATTTCGTGAACATCAACCGGGGAATATTGGCCGATCCGCGCGTGCACGTGATCATCAACGATGGCCGCAACTACCTCCTGGCCACCGATGCGACTTACGACGCCATCCTCTCAGACTCGATACACCCCCTCTTTGCAGGCAACAGCACCCTCTACACGCGCGAGTACTTCGAGATGTGCCGGGAGCACCTCAACCCGGGCGGCGTGGTGTCGATGTGGCTGCCGTTGTACTCACTCGACCGCGGAAGCTACCTGCGCATCCTCCGTGCCTTTCACGAGGTTTTCCCCCGCACTGCGGTGTGGTACGACATCAC
>JBGMRN010000285.1:0-3902 GCA_048061535.1 Thermoanaerobaculales bacterium
GCTATCAGCGCCAGCAGCTCGTCGGTGACCTCGTCGTCGAGTGCGTTGAGGGCCTGGGGACGGCGAATGGTGATCACCAGCACCCCTCCGACTTCGTCTACGAGGAGGTGGCGAAGAAAGTCACGGTAAGCCGGGATCGGCTGCTGTGGCATCGGCATGCCCGCCCGCTCGGCGGCCAGGCTGGCGAAGATGTGACCGACCTCGTCCTCTCCCAATTGCTCCATCAGTCGCAGTGGGCCGGTCTTGAACCCAAGAGCGAGAGCACACCCCAGCTCGAGGTCGGAGGCCGTTCCGATGCCCCGATCGATGATGTCGACCGACTGGGAGAACAGCACCCCCAACAGCCGGTCACGAACCCGTGCCGCCGTCGCCGGCTCCACGGTGACTGGGTCACGCGGAGGCGCCGTCACCCAACGGTCCACCGATCGGAAGACAGGTGCCGGCCGATAGTGATCGCCCTCTTCCCTCATCTGCAAGGTGTTCGTCTCGACGATGATCGGGTTTCCCCTGGCAAGGTTGAGAACGAAGAACGGCCCTGCGTGCACGAACTCTCGGGCGACCTCGTCGATCTGAGCCGCGGTGGCATGATCGAGCAGATAGCCGGCCTCGTTACACCAGTTGTCGAAGACGCGATCCAGCATGAAACACACGACGTCCTTGGTGACCAGCGGCACCTTGCCGGTAGTGCAGAAGAGCCAGCGAAGGTACTCGACCACTTTGGGATCCACCTCGGTCCAATCCACCACCTCGACGGCGGGGTTGCGGAAGGCCGGGGCGAAGAAATGGGTAACCGTCGCTCGCTCCGGGTGGGCGATCCCCGAGAAGAGTCGCTCCGCCGGCAGCGAGCTCGTGTTGGACGTGATGAGGGCTTCGTCGCTCACGATGCTCTCGACGCGGTTGAAGATGCGGCGTTTGAGCTCGAGATTCTCGGTCACCGCTTCGATGACCCAATCACAATCGGCGATCGCCGCGTAATCCAGTGTCGGGACCAGTCGGGCCATGACGGCTGAAGCCTGCTCCTCGGTGAGCTTCTTCCGGGCCAGTCCCTTCTCGACGTGGCCGGCAATTCGCCGCATCGCCCCGTCAAGCGATTCGCGGGCCACGTCCACCAGGATCAGCTCGAGGTCAACGATGTTGCTCTTGAGGTAATAACCGATGTCGGGCCCGATGGTTCCGGCGCCGACGATCGCAACGCTCTTCGGAAGGGGCCGTCCCGGGGTTGCCAGTAGTGGGTTCTGGTAGTGTCGCGTCACTGTTCCGCCTTCTCCGCCAGGGCCCTCAGCACCTTCTCCGGCGTGATCGGGAGGTCACGGATCCGCACTCCCACCGCGTCGTAGATGGCGTTGGCTATTGCCGGTGCGGTAGGCACGATGCCCGCCTCGCCTACTCCTTTGGCACCGAAGGGGCCGAATGGGTCGTTGGTCTCCACCCATTGGAGCTCGATGGGGAAGTCGAGATCGGCTGCGGTCGGTATCTTGTAGTCGGTGAAGCCCGTGTTGAGAATGCGGCCTTCGGCACTGTGCACTTCCTCGTACAGTGCATAGCCCACCCCCTGGGCGATCCCCCCGTACATCTGGCCTTCGGCGGCTTGTCGGCTCAAGACGCGGCCCACGTCGGTGACCGCCACCAGCCGCAGGATCTTCACTTCTCCGGTCTCCTCGTCGACTTCCAACTCGACTCCCTGGACCCCGAAGGTGTATGCCGCCGACATGTTGCCGTGACCCTCCTTCCAGTCGGGTAGTTCGGTGGGTGGCTCGTAAAACGCCTCTGCGGTGAAGATCGTCCCGGCCCCGGGCTTCTCGGCGAAATGAGCGGAGCGTAGGAAGCGTCCCAAGCCGACTCGTAGCCAGGGCCGGCGGGGGGCGTCCTTTGGGAAGAGCCAACCGTCCTTCAAGTCGAACTGGTCTCGGGTGACCGAGCGGAAGTCGTAGTCGCCGGGAATCTCCCCCTCCCCGAGTTCCGCCAGGTTCCGCTCCACCTCTCCCGGATACACTTGTTCGGCAACGGCAAAGATTCGCTCCCGCAGCTTGGTCCCGGCCGCCAGTGCGGCGTTGCCGGCCATGAAGGCCCCGCGACTGGCGTGAGTGCCCACATCCCACGGCGAAGTTGCGGTGTCAGTTTGGTTGATGATGACCCGCTCGGGTTCCACGCCGACGGCCTCGGCAACCATCAAGGCCAAGGCCGAGTGCAGTCCCTGGCCCATCTCGACTCCGCCGTAGCCGACGTTGACATTCCCGTAGTCGTCGAGTTTGAGGATCATCCCGCTGCCGTCGGAGCGGTAGATCTTGCCCCCACCACCCACGTTGATCAGCGAAGCCACTCCCACACCGCGCCGCCGGTCGCGCCGCGTGCTACCCGTCCGGGGTCGGCGCAGGCTCGCGGCAGTCGCTTCGAGGCACGCGCGCAGACCACAGGTCTCGAGGTGGAGGCCCATCGGAGTCGACTCCCCCGGCTCGTTGCAGTTCAGCAACCGCATCTCGTAGGGATCGATGCCCGCGGCCGCGGCGAGGTCGTCGAGGTTGGACTCGATCGCCCAGGTGACCTCCGGATTCCCATAGCCGCGCATCGCCTGGCAGTAGGTGTTGTTGGTGTACACGCTCTTTGCGTGGAAGCTCACGTTGGGTACCCGGTACAGCGAGGTTGCCGCGACCAGCATGACGTTGGGATAGGTTGCTCCCCACGAGGCGTAGGCCCCGTTGTCCTGGGTGACCTCGATCTCGCGGAACGTCAGCATGCCGTTGCCGTCGCAGCCTTGCCGGATCAGGATCTGAGCAGATTGGCGGGGTGACAGGTAGGCGAACTCCTGGTGGCGGTCGTAGAGGATCTTGACCGGTTTACCGGAGCGCCAGGCCAGCAGGATCGCGATGTACTCATAAGCATGGGTGTCCAGGCCGCTTCCGAAGGCGCCGCCGATGGCCGGCACCACGACCCGCACGTTTCGCCCCCTGAGGCCGAGCGCGTTGAGGGCATTGGTGAAGTCCCGCTGTGCCAGGAACGGAATCTGAGTCTTGGCGGTGACCGTCAGGTTGCCGTTGAGGTCGAATTCGGCGATGCACCCCGCAGTTCCCAGGCAGGCTTGCTGGATGCGGGGCACCGAGTACTCGCCTTCCACGACGAAACTCGATTCGGACCGACCCGCTTCCAGGTCACCGGAGGTGTGGTCGCATCGCAGTGGCACCAGGTTGGAGGTGACGTGCCGGCCGGCGGGGTCGGTCTCATGGATCAGGGCGGCTCCGGCGGCGATGGCTTCTTCGGGTGTGAACAGAGCGGGCAGCGGCTCGTACTCGACGTCGATGAGGTCTACGGCCTCGCGGGCAATGTCTGGGTCGATGGCCGCGACCGCCGCGATCTCGTCACGGAATTGACGCACCTTGCCCGACTTCAGGGCGAGGTTGTCGCGGAGGAAGCCGAAGCGCACCTCGGGGACGTTCTCGGCGGTGATGACCGTTCGCACCCCTGGCAAGCTCCGCGCCCGCGAGGTGTCGATGTGCCTGATGCGGGCATGGGCGTGATCGCTGAACTTGATCGCGCCGAAGAGCATTCCAGGTCGGGTGATGTCGTGGATGTAACGCGCCTTGCCCCCCATCTTATCGGCGCCGTCGGGACGAGGAATGCTGCGACCGATGTGCGACGACTCGCTCATTCGACCCTCCCCCTCATCTGAGACGCCGCCGCTCGGATCGACTCGACGATCTGGACGTAGCCGGTGCAGCGGCAGAGGTTCCCGTTCAGGGCGTAGCGGATCTCGGCCTCATCCGGCTCTGGATTCTCGGCGAGGAAAGCCACGGCGGTCATGACGATGCCGGGCGTGCAGAAGCCACACTGGGAGCCACCGTTGTCTAAGAAAGCCTGTTGAATCGGAGCGAGCTTTCCGTTCGGCCCGGCCAGGCCCTCGATCGTCG
>JBGMRN010000286.1:0-2578 GCA_048061535.1 Thermoanaerobaculales bacterium
AGGGTTTTCCCCAACCGTTCCAGGAGGGCCTTCGGGCCCTCCTTTTTTTCCGCAACCTTAGATGAGCGATTTCATTCACGACCCATGGTCGGGAATGACATGCGATAGAATGCCTGCCGTGAGAAAGTCCGCTTTCATTCTGGTTGCCGGTGTGGTGTTGACGATCGCTTTTGCGTGGGCGATGGTCATCTGGGTGCCCTCCGACGCTGCCGTGTTTGTGTGGAGCGCCGAGCTTGGTTCCCTGCGCGTTCCAACGAAGGGGCTCATGATCGCGCCGCGGTGGTCGGGGGAGCGGTTAGACGCGACGGCCCTGGTCGCCGAGGTACGCGCGACTACCGGCGATAGCGCCAAGATCGGGGTTACGGTGACGCTGCGACCCCCGGTCGGAGTGTGGCGGTTGCAGCCGGCAAAGACTCCGAAGGAGGGCCTCCGTCGCAGCATCGCCGGCCCGGTGCGGGAGAGAATCGGTGAGCTGCCCCTGCGGTGCGTGGCGCAGCCCCCCGCCCCCACGGCCGAGTGTCCGTCAGACCCGGCGCTGGATCTTCGGAGAGTGGTCGCGATGGCCCTCGCCCTCCCCGAGGAGGCGATCGAGGTGACGCTCGCACCGGAACCGGAGTCGGTGCGGGCAGGGCTGCTCACAGCCATCGCCGAGGATCTCGTGATCCCACAGCGCAAGGTGCTGCTGCTCGGCCTCGACGGTCTCGACTGGGATCTGGTTCTGCCCTGGGTGCGGTCCGGGCGCATGCCGAACCTCCAGCGCGTGATGGACGCCGGGACCTGGGGCGATATGGAGTCGATCGTGCCCATGCTGTCGCCGATCATCTGGACAACGGTGGCCACCGGCGTGACGCCGGACGTGCATCGCGTCCTCGACTTCGTGGAGAAGGATCCGTCCTCCGGCCAAATGGTGCCGATCACGGGCCGCAGCCGCCGGGTTCCGGCGATCTGGAACCTGGCTTCGGCGCTCGGTCTCGATGTCGGAGTCGTCGGCTGGTGGGCGACCTGGCCGGCCGAGCGGGTCAACGGGACCATGGTCACCGATCGCCTGTACTACACCCTGCAACAGGGGATACCCGAAGATGTCTTTCGCCGCGACCCACCCGATCTCGTGTACCCGCCGGAACGCACCAAGGAGTTCACAGCCCTACGAGACCGGGCGGTGACCCGGAGCGATTGGCGGGCGGTTGCCTACTTCATGAACGTCCAGGAGGCGGTTTTTGACCGGGCGGTGAGCGAGGATCGGGGCATGGAGGATCCGGTCGACGGGATGCGCCGCATCCTGTCGGCGACCCGCACCTACATGGGCGCCGGGTTGGTCCTCGCGGGGGAGCGACCCGATCTGCTCATGGTCTACCTCGAGGGGACCGACACCATCGGTCATCTTCTGGCGCAGTATCTGCCGCCACCGACGCTCGAGATTGACGCCGCGACCGCCGCCGTCTACGCCGCCGCGGTGCCGAAGTACTTCGAGATCGTGGACCGCTGGATCGGTCGCTACCTCGAGGCATGCCCGCTCGACGAGCACGCGGTCGTCATCGTCTCCGACCACGGCTTCAAGTGGGGGAAGGAGCGCCCCCGCGGCCTTTCGGGGACCGCGGGTAAGAGCGCTCCTCTCTGGCATGCGAAGGATGCAGTCTTCGCGATCGCCGGACCGGGGGTTGCGCGGCACGGCCGGGTCGAAGGTGAGGCATCGGTCTACGACATCGCGCCCACGGTGGCGGCCCTCCTCGGCATCCCCGCCGACCCGGCCTGGCGGACAGCGCTTCTGCCCGGTTGTCCTCCGGCCGCAACCACACCGGTCGAATGGGCGCCGATCCTTCCCCCCGCCTCGTACCGCCGGGGCGCCGGCGCCGCCGCTCCGGTCGACCCGGAGTTCATCGCCAAGCTCCAGGCCCTCGGGTATCTCGGTCAGGACGGGGTGAGCGTCGCGGCTGCAGCGCCGGCATCGACCGCCTCTGCGGGTATGTCGACTCGGGCGGCCGCCACCCCCACCCCGCAGTCGGCCTCCACGACCCGTTCCGAGCTCAACAACCTGGGCGTGGTCAGGATCAACCAGAAAGAGTACGACGAGGCCGAGCGCCTGCTGCGGCAAGCCATCGCGATGAGTCCCTCCTATCCCTCGCCCCATTACAACCTGCGCCGCATGTACATGGAGACACAGCAGTACGAACGTGCCGACGAGGAGCTGTGGATTGCGGTCGACAAGGGCCTGCGGGACCCCGAGCGCACCATCGATCGCGCCGCGGCGGACTATGAATCATTGAGCCTGCCGGAGCGCGCGGATGTTCTGCTGACGAGGGCTATCGCCCGTTTCCCGGACCACGAGCCGTTCTACGTCCACCTGATGGTGGTCCGGGTACGGGACGGTCGTTTCACCGAGGCATTGCCGGTCGGCGCGATTGCGGTGGAGAAGTTTCCGGAGAGCGGGCCGGTGCATGCCTTCTACGGTCTTGCCGCGGCGAGCGCCGGCCGGGCCGGGCTCGCCCGCCGCGAGCTCGAGCGCTCGCTGGCCGTCAACCCCAAGCAGCCGATGCTGCGACAAGCGCTCGAACAGATCGAGGAAGCTGATACCGATTAG
>JBGMRN010000286.1:2678-3856 GCA_048061535.1 Thermoanaerobaculales bacterium
GGGTCTGGTCGTGACCTTCCAGGGGCTCTTCGATCTGAGGATGGCGCCTTTTTGGCGCCAGACTCACCTGATCTCCACCGTAGTTTTGCTGGTGACGGTGGTTCCGCACCTGTTACTCATCGTCGTCCGCCCACAGGGGCGCGACTCGCGAGGACCCGCATGGCGGCTCGCGGGCCTGTCTCTGGCCGGCACGTTGGTGGGTCTTGCCATCTGCGTTCTCTTCGCCGTGGTGTATCCCGGCCCCACCTATGTCAACGAATTTCCCGAGGACTACAGCTTCATCTACGGTGAGGATCGTCCTTTTGCCCCCAGCCTCGCCGTCACCGCCAGTGGTGGCGCCTACGCAGCCGAGAGCCTCGCCAACTCCGATAGCTGCGGCACTGCCGGTTGCCACTCCGAGATTCTGGCCGAGTGGAAGCCGAGCGCTCACCGCTACGCCGCCATGGACCCGCTCTTTCAAAAGGTCCAATCGGTGATGGCGGAACAAAACGGCCCCGAATCGACCCGTTACTGCGGCGGCTGCCACGACCCGATATCTCTGTTCTCCGGCAGCAAAAACATCTACTCCGAGGAGCTCACCGGCGAGCACGGATACCAGGAGGGGGTGTCATGCCTGGCGTGCCACGGCGTGCGCGAGACGGACCTCCAGGGCAATGCCAACTACGTCATCACCCAGCCTCCCGCGTATCTCTGGCAATGGCAGACGGCGGGCATGGGCAAGCGGGCGAGTGATTTTCTCATTCGAACCTACCCCGACCAGCACAATCTCCTGAGCAAGCGGATGTTCAAGGCGCCGGAGTACTGCGCGGCATGTCACAAGCAGTTCATCGACCAGGAGGTCAATCGCGTGGGTTGGGTGCAGCTGCAGAACCAGTATGACAACTGGAAGGCGAGCCACTGGTACACCGAGGGGGATCCCGAACGCACCGTCGAATGCCGCGAGTGCCATATGCCCCTGGTGAAGTCCAACGACCCCGCAGCCGGAGACACGGCGGACTACAACCGTTCCGCCGACGATGGTCGCCACCGCAGCCACCGCTTTCTGGCTGCCAACACCATGGTGCCGAAAATGCTCGACCTCGAGGGTTGGCAGGAGCAGGTGCGCCTCACCGAGCAGTGGCTGCAAGGCAAGTTCGAGATCGAAGAGATCGCCGACAAGTGGGCGGCGGGCCCGGTCG
>JBGMRN010000287.1:0-3851 GCA_048061535.1 Thermoanaerobaculales bacterium
ACTTTACAAGGTCGAGGGAGCGGGGAACGATTTCCTACTCGGTATCGGCGACTGGGCCGAGCGCCTTGCCGGGCAACCCGAGCTGGTCGTTCGGTTGTGCGACCGGCGACGCGGGGTTGGCGGCGACGGTGTCCTCGCCCTGTGGGCGGACGGCAAGAGAAGGGTACGCCTGGTCTACCGGAATGCGGACGGCGGCGAGGCAGGGTTTTGCGCCAACGGTACCCGCTGCGCCGCGCGCGCGGGGGTGGAGCTCCTCGGGTGTGCGCCGCGGCTCGAGGTCGCGACCGGGTGGGGGGTTATTCCGGCCGAGGTGGACGGCGCGGAGGTGGCGCTCGAGCTGCCTCCACCCTCCTCGGCGCCCCGACCCCTCGCGATCAGCCCCCCCGCCGGTCTCAGCGACCTCCACGTCTTCGAGGTCGGGGTGCCCCACGTGGTTGCGGCGGCCGAGTCTCTCGAGGAGATCGACATGAGGATGGTCGCCCCCATTCTGCGCCGGCACCCTTCGCTGGGTCCGTCGGGCGCGAACGTCAACTTGTACGAGATCGGCGCCGGTAACGAGGTGGCTGTGCGGAGCTGGGAGCGCGGGGTGGAAGCGGAGACCCTGAGCTGCGGTTCCGGGTTGGTGGCGGTGGCGCTTCAGGTCATGGCCCGCCGGGACCTTCGCCGAATCGTGTGCCTCCCCCGCTCCGGCGATAGGCTGACGGTGGAGGCGCTCGGCGAGCCGCCCGGCTGCGGCACCCGCATGGTCGGTCCCGCGCGGATCGTGGCCGAGATCGAGCCGTCCGAGGAACTGGTGAGAAATGCGGGTTAACTGAAAAGGCGGATGGCGATAACCAGGCAGGCGCCGGAGTAGATCGCCGCCGCCAGATCGTCGACCATGATGCCGAACCCGCCGGGGAGCTGCTCGAGTTGGCGGACCGGCCACGGCTTGACGATGTCGAAGAAGCGGAAGAGCAAGAACCCGGCGACCGCCGCGAGCCCGAGGTCGGTCGGCGACGAGTCACCGAGGAAGGGCAGCGCAGGCAGATAGGTGAGCCACTGGCCCGCCACCTCGTCAACCACGATCGGTCCGGGGTCGGTCTTTCCGCGTCGTTGGGCCTCGATCGCCGAGGCCCAGGTGCCGACGATCAGCACCACGGCCAGGCCGGTCGTCGTGAGAAGGATGCGGGTCCGGGTGTCGGGCAGCGCGAGACAGGCCAGCCACCAGAGCACCGCTGCCGGCAGAGATCCGGCAGTAGTTCCGGGCGCCGGCAACAGATCGCCCAGACCGCCGCTGGTGGCGATCAACCGAGTAAACACCGCGCGGAACCTGCTCACAGATCGGCCTCTTCGGCCAGGCGTGAGAGTAACCGCTTGTGGAAGCCGCCAAAGCTGCCCGAAGAGCAGCCCACGATCACATCTCCCCGACCAAGCTCCAGCGAAATCCGTGTCGTGGGATCTTCGTCCTCCCCGGGCATGACGGTCTTCACTCCGCGAGTGTCGAGAGCCGTAGCCAGCAGGTCCCGATCGAGAACCTCGTTCGCGTCGAAACGGTCCCGGTGGAAGGGCGGAGCCACCATAACCAGATCGGCCCCGGCCAATGCCTCGAGATAGGCCTCCTGGAACGTGCGGCGGGCAGCGGTGATCGATCGCGGCTCGAAGGCGATGACCAGCCGCCTTCCCGGCCAGCGTTGGCGCGCGGCGGCGATGGTCACGCCGAGGGCGGTGGGATGGTGGGCGAAATCGTCCACGACCGTGACTCCGGCCGCCTCTCCAACCACCTCGAGCCGCCGCGCCACCCCCGGGAAACGCGCCATGGAATGAAGGGCGATTTCCGGAGGGAGACCGACCGTCATCGCCGCGGCAACGGCCATGGCAGCATTTTGGAGGTTGTGCAGCCCGGGTTGCGGGAGTTCCATGTGGTGGACGGCCCCCTTCCATTTCAGCTCCGCGGTGCTTTTCTCCGGGCCGCCCTCCCAAGCCTGCAAGCGGAGGTCGCAGTCCGCATCCGGACCGACTCGGAGCACGGGCGCGGTGGCGTCACGGCAGGCTTGGAGGGCACCCTCGCTCCAGGCGTTGACCACGACCGCCCCGTTGCGCGGCACTTGCGCCGATCCGGCGCGGAAGGCGGTCAGAACGGCATCGAAATTCGGGTAAAGGTCGGCGTGGTCGAACTCCACCGGGCCGATCAGGAAGAGGTGGGGGCGATAGTGGAGAAACTTCGGACCGCGGTCGAAAAAGGCGGTGTTGTACTCATCGCCCTCGACGACCAGATGGGGTCCGGCGCCGAGGCGGAAACCGCGCGGGTTCCAGGCGGGCAGGCCGCCCACCAGGTACGAGGGATCGTGGCCGGCGTCCTCGAGAATCCAGGCGAGCATGGCCGAGGTGGTTGTCTTGCCGTGGGTACCGGCCACCACAAGGCTTCGCTGGCCGTGGGTCAGGACATAGTGGGCGATGGCTTCCGCCTGGGAAAGGTGGGGCAGGCGTCGCTCGATGACGGCCGCCACCTCGGGGTTGTCGCGCGGTACGGCGTTGCCGATAATCACCCGGTCGATTCCCGGCGGGATTCGCTCGGGGTCGAAGCCGAGACGGACCGGGATCTCGAGCTCGTCGAGCAGAGTGCTCATCGGCGGATAGAGATTGGCATCCACCCCCTCGACGCGGTGGCCCGCCTCGCTCAGCAGCCCAGCCAGCGGCGCCATGGCGGTGCCGCCGATGGGAAGAAAGTAGAGATGATCTTCAGATCGCATGGAATAAATCTTGCAGAAAGCACCCCTCGGGGTTGCGGGTCACCTGATGACCCCCTAAGATTGTCGCCGTTCAGTGTGAGGATGACAAGGAGGAACTCAGATGTCGAAGACACATTTTAAGCCGATCATCACGGGAGCGTTGCTGGTTGTGGCGGTTCTTGCCACGGGTGTCGCGACCGCGACGGCTGGCCCCAAGCTACGCGTTCCCGAGAAAATCAAGGACATGGGCACCGTTGCGCAGGGCGAGGTGCTTCATGTGGACTTCGAGTTGGTCAACGAGGGCGACGAGCTGTTGCTGATCAAGGCTGTGCGGCCCACCTGTGGGTGTACGGTGGCCGACTTCGATCGTGAGATCGCCCCCGGCTCATCAGGCTGGCTCAAGGCCACCCTCGAAACCCAGAACTTTTCCGGTCCGATTTCGAAGTCGATACTGATCATGACCAACGACCCGGAGGATCCCACCGTGACCGTGGTGATCAAGACCGACGTGCATCCCTACGTCGAGGTCTTGCCGCGGCCGCTGGTACGATTCAACGCCGTCCAGCACGAGCCGATGAATCAGAAGGTGATCGTGGTGGCCGGTGAGGACGACAAGGATTTCCAGGTAACGGGAGTCGAGAGCAGCGTGCCGTTCCTGGTGGCCACCGTACGGCCCTTGCCGGCGGACGAATTGCTTGCCGGAAAGTCGTCGAAGCAGTACGAGATTTCGCTGTCGATCAAGGATGATGCGCAGGTGGGACCGGTGAACGGCGTGCTCGAGGTCCAGACCAATCACCCCAAGGCCAAGGTGGTGTCGGTGAAGGTCTTCGGGCTGGTGCGGGCATTGCTAAATGTGACCCCTTCACAGGTTCAGTTTGGCTCGGTGGAGGCCAAGAAAGAACCCGGGCGCAATCTCATCGTGGTCAACAACCGCTCGGGTGGGGAGAAGATCGAAGTGACCTCGGCACATATCGATGATGATGCCTTTGCCGCTGAGGTCGTGACCATCGAGGAGGGGCGGCGTTATCAGGTGATCATAACTGTCAAACGTGATGCCTCAAAAGGGCCGCGGGATGCGGAGCTGACGCTCAAGACCACTGACGCCGAGTTTCCCGAGCTCAAGGTGCCGGTGCGGGCGAATAT
>JBGMRN010000288.1:0-1713 GCA_048061535.1 Thermoanaerobaculales bacterium
AGAAGGCATGAATGAAGGTGTGAGTATCATGAGCCTCAACCGCTAGCGGGGCGAGCGTCATCGCCATCGTGATGGCGATGTGATATCCCTCAGAACGGGAGGCGGCCGCCCTCTTGAAGGCCGGATGCGCGTCGTTCACCCACAACGTCGTCTCGATGAGGACCCCGAGCGCGGGATCTTCAGGACGGCTAGCGAACCTCACGCTCAAACCCAGCCGGGCTGGTTTCTTCGACCGACGCCCTCCGGCGGGGGTCACGATGGCGGCAATCTGCTGAGGAGCGTCCCGGGGCCCGGAGGCTGTCGGCTCGGAAGAGCCGTCCGTACGCGCGTCGTGGCGCTCGTTCGCGTCTTCGAGCCCAAGCGCGCCACCCACCGCGACAGCCTTGGCACGGCCCGGCGCTGGGTCCCCGAACGGCAGCTTATGCTGTCCCCCGGGGCGCCGCTCGACCAGTGTCGCCAGGATAGGATAGTCGTCGGACAGCCCCGCGAGTACCGATTGGAGGTCCCGCTCCATCGCACGGACCTTTCGTGGACGCCGATCCGGAGGACGGGGAGCGTCACCCCACGCCCGGAGCTGTGCGGCGACGGCCTCCTGGAGCGCTTTGCGGTACGCCAGGTACGTAGCCCCCCGCGGACCGCTACGAACGAAATCCGCCTTGTTGAGCGTCAGCGCCTCCACGAGCGCGGGCACCTCCAAAACGCCCGAGATGCGGTCCGCGTCTTCCGGCGTGAGCGCCAACCAATCCCATCCGCGCTTGATGACCTTGCCCAGAGTGCTGATGGCGACTCCCCTCTCGTCTTCGGGCAGCACGTCGCTCCGAAGGAGGTACCCGCCAGCGGACGCTTTCCGTTGCCTGCTGATCTTCAGAAGAACGGGCACCCGGTCCGGGTCCCGATCGAAGCGCCGGAGCGGCCGCCCGTTTATGGTAAAGCGGATTCCCCTGGGGTAGGTCGCCCTGAGGAGCTGGTCGAAATCCGAATCGAAGAGCGGCTGGAAGTGATGGAGAAGAACGGTCTCCACGAATCCAGGCTCGAGCAACTCGGAGAGCGGGTTGCTCAAGTACATGCGCAGGGTGGTACCGGGAGCTTCCTGGAGCCCGGGCGGCTCGATCCACCGCCAAGGTGCCCGGCTCTTCGAGGAGAGCCGCCATGACGTGGCCAGGTGCGTGCGCGCGCGCCGGGTCTCGGTCACGACCTCGTCCGAGATGAGCAGGCCCAACTTGATTCCCACTCCGGCGAACCCGATGCTTTGCCCCCGCCGCTTGCTCGTGTACGCAAGGTCGTGGTAGCGGGAGAGGGCCTGCCGGCTCATCCCCGATCCGTCGTCGCTCACCGTGAGCGTGCTCGCCACCGGGTCGGTGTGAACCACGATCTCGGCCGCTTGGGAGTCGAGCGAGTTGGCCACGATCTCGGTGAGGATCGTCTCCTCTACGGATCCCGGGTATGCGTCCCGCAGGTCCTCGAGAAGGTGAAGCAGGTCAACGCGCGTCTCGCCCATGGGCGGCAATATGCACGCGGAGGTGGATTTGGGCGACCGGGGGGAGGGTCAATTCGAGCAAGTCACCCATGCAGAGGGCACGACACATCTTCGTCGTACCAGTGTAGGCACCTGCTGAGGTCGCCTTCCTGGTGGGCGTACTCAGGGCACCGGACCTTCCCGGCAGCCCAGCCGCCCTCCTGCTCCCAGCGCTGCTGCTCGCGCCTGACCGCATT
>JBGMRN010000288.1:1813-3816 GCA_048061535.1 Thermoanaerobaculales bacterium
CGGCAGCCCAGCCGCCCTCCTGCTCCCAGCGCTGCTGCTCGCGCCTGACCGCATTTGGGTTTCGCCGAGCGTTGTGCAGCGGATCGAGGTGGGCGTCCGTCCACTGAATCAGCTCTCGAATGGCCTCTGCAAATTTGAAGCCCTTGTATGGAGAGAGTGTCAACGCCTCGAGGTCACTCCGGAACTCGGGATCTCGCCCATGTCCCGCCAGCCGCTCTCGCAGTTGCGCCGGGGAAACGGTGGCATCCTGGAGGTAATGATCCGCGGCGACGGCCAAGTCCCCGTCCACGATTTGCAGTTCTCGGCGCGCAAGCCACAGATCGGACAGGTCCCGCCCCTTACGGCGTTGGGCAAGGGCCCGGAACTTCGTACCCAACAGTTCTGGAGCCTGGAAGGTGAGGATCTCGGCTTCCTCCTTCCACACCCGCGTGTTTACGCCATGACGGAGACGCACGAGATCAAAGACGGGGTCGATGTCCGCGCAGTTGACCTCGAACTTGACCCTGACCGAGGCTTCCACCGCAGGCACGTGAACCGTACCCCACATGTTGACACGGGTAGGTGAGACTTCCTCGCGTTCGCACTGCATTCCGAGGCCAGTGACAGCCTCCCGCAAGCCGTCCCTAATGGATGCGTGCGGCACATCCCCGACCAGCACATAATCGAGATCCTCGCTATACCGCCGAGGGCGATCCAAGTGCAGCTTGTGAAGGCACGTTCCACCACGCCAAGCGAGCCGGGTGGCGAGGTGAGGATGCACTGCGACACGAATAGCCAGTATTGAGAGGATGAGATCCTGGGCGACTTGGCGATCGTCCCGCCACGGTGCCCGGCCGCGCCAGGCCGCCAGGACCGGAGGCGGTATCATGCTCCGCCCACCGCAAGGGTGTTTACGAGTATCCCCCAATCAGCGTCGGTCTTGCCAGGCCCCCAGTCGGCCGTTGGCAAGAGCGGAGTTGGGTTGTGGAGGTCTGGTGCGGCCAGCTCCCGGAGACCGGCGAGCTTCAGGCTCGGGTGCGTGCGGGACAAGATCCAGCCGCACCGCCGAACCACGGCCCGCGGGCGCTCACTCGCGGCAACGACCAATGCGTCGCTTCTGATCCGCAACTCCGGCACAACCTCCAGAATCACGTTCAGTCCACCACCAACGTTAGGTCGTTCCGCCAGGTCGAGAAGGCAGGTCTCTGGGGTAGCGACGGTCAGGGGACCAGTGGAGGCTATCACTTGTTGGGTGGGCCGGCTGTCGATGGCCGCCGATCGGTAGAAGCGCAGGCGAACACCACCGATGTCGCGATCGCGGGTCTTTGCGTCTACCACCACCTGGAACAGCTGCGAAGCCTGATGGCTGGCGCCATGTCGCGCGGCAGCCGTGAGGAAACTGACGTAGTATTTTCGGCCCATATGGCGCATCATGTCGTCGACATACCAATCGGCGGGGACAGTGCCCCACGAACGGTAATAAGGGGGGACGAGCACGTAGAGACCCTTGGCCGGGCTGAACAGGAGCCCTGCGGCCTTCGCATCGTGGACGGCCCGAAAGGTCGCTTCCGCACTGGCGTTGGCCCGCCCAGCAAGCTCGGAGGCGGTGATCGAGACGACTCCCTCTGAGAGCAGTCGGTCCCACAGCCGGCTGAAAGTTGTCGCGGGCATCGAAGTCCTCCCTCGGCAGCAACGTGTCCATATTCCGGGGACACTATCTTACATTTAATGTAAGTTACCGTCCCTGGTATAGTCAAATAACACAACTTGCGGACGCTTACTTACGTTTATCGTAAAGGAACGTCTTCTATGTGTGGCGGTTGCGGCGGTTGCGGCGTCTGCGCCTGATTCGGCCACGCCGAATCCTTCCGAAGTGTGACATTTTCAACCGGCGCTGGCACCAGACCACACCGCAATGCAAGAGCTCCATTCCACCATGCCGGCGCCCCTGCTCAAGGGTGATCTTCCTCTACCTCCTGGGGACACGGGTCGGTAGAAGAGCTCAACAGGCGTTCATCGTGGAC
>JBGMRN010000289.1:0-3789 GCA_048061535.1 Thermoanaerobaculales bacterium
CGAGCTGGTACATCGCGCATTCAAAGAGTTCACCAGCGAGAGGTTGCCCTTCAAGCCGAGAAAGCTCACGTCGCGGCGAAGGGCGTCGCTGTCGCCGCTGAGGTCGTCGAGGTCCGTGTTCACAGTCATCGGCCCTCATCACACCACGGACCGCGTCGCACCGCCACCCTTCGGCTCCAAACGAGCAACGCGCATCTCGGTTCCCTCTGGAAGGTATTGACAAACGGCACACATTGTACGACATTAGTCCTGTGAAGTACTTCTCCTGGAACCCCGAGAAGAACCGACTGCTCCAGGGGACCAGGGGTATTTCGTTTGAGGAAATCGTGTTCCACGTGGAGAAAGGTGATCTGCTCGATGTTCTCGAACACCCCAATCAAGAGAAGTACTCGGGACAGCGAATGATGGTCGTCAATGTCGAGGGTTACGCCTATCTCGTGCCGTTCATCGAAGACGATCGAGAGGTCTTTCTAAAGACCATCATTCCGAGTCGAAAAGCGACCAGGGATTACCTCGGAGGTACATGATGGCCAAGCTGGAAAAAGACGAGCTGGAACTCCTGAAGTCGTTCGAGGACGAAGAGTGGAGGTCCGTCTCCGGCAAGAAAGGCGAGGTTGGTCGTCTTCAAGACTACGCACGTGCGACCTTCAAGAAGGACCGGCGCATCAACGTCAGGATTTCGAGCAAGGACCTCAATGCACTGCAGAAGCGAGCGCTCGAGGAGGGCATCCCGTACCAGACCCTCGTCTCGAGCATTCTCCACAAGTATGTGTCGGGACGCCTTCGGGAGGAAAGCGCCTGACACCTTGCGCCGGCCGGAAGCGGGGCCTCGAGCACGGTCACACCCGTAGTGTTATCGACCGAACATGGGAAGCGAACAGGACAACGCTCGCGGTCTGGTTCGGGGTCGATTACTCTGGTACTCAGAGACATGCGTCGGCAGCTTGCGCCTGTGCTCCGTCCTGTTATCTCGCTGTCGAAGCACGTGCCCGCCGGTTTCATTCGTATCGCGAGTTTGGGGTTCGGCGGAGCCAAGAGCCAGGGAGCAGATTCATGCGGGTTTCTTCGAGCTGGAAAAGAGGCGCTGTTTTATTTCTTGTCGCGTTCTGTTTCGCTTCTGCTGCGCCCGCTGAGACGGAGCCGCAGGAGATCAAGGTGGCCGACCCCTTCGAATACACGCGGATCTACAGCGACGAGGATGGTGAATCACACTTCGGCGTTGCAGAAGTCGCCTTCACGCTGGCCGAATACGCGCCGCCGGCGCCTCCCATTTCGGTCTCGACAGGGATGAAGGTCGAAAGCGCCGTCTTCATTTCGAGTCCTCCTGGCTGGCACGGCGATTGGCATCCCGTCCCACGGCGGCAGATCATGTTTTGTCTTGCCGGGGAACTTGAAGTTCAAGTGTCGGATGGCATGGTTCGGACATTCGGCCCCGGGTCCGTTCTGCTGGCGGAGGACACGGAGGGGAAGGGTCACGTCTCGCGGGTTGTCGGCACTGAACGTGTGTTCATGGCTGCACTTCCGATGGAAGCCGTATCCGAGTAACATCGCCGAAATGAACATCAGCTAACGATGCGGGTTAGGAGGCAGTCATGCGAGTGATTAAAGGAGCGTGTCACTGCGGCAGCATTCGGTACGAGTTCACGTGGCCCCTCGCCGGCTCCGAGATACCCGTCCGCGCCTGTAGCTGCGACTTCTGCACCAAGCACCGCGGCACGTACACCTCACACCCTGACGCGGCCCTCGACGCGGTCATTGCCGACGAAGCCCTGGTCTCGAGGTACACGTTCGCAACCGGCACCGCCGATTTCTACGTCTGCCGCCGCTGCGGGGTCGTGCCGTTTGCCACCAGCCGTATCGATGACCGTCTCTTCGCGGTGGTCAATGTCAACACCTTCGACGCCACGGACCCCGTGTGTTTCACCAGCGAAGTCGCGGACTTCGACGGCGAATCAGCAGAATCACGTCTCGCACGGAGAAAGAGGACTTGGATCGGGCGGGTCACCGTCGGACATCAGAACGCCTGATCGTTCGCCCCAACGCTGAACTTCGTGGACACTCCTCGGTATCATGAGCCGATGAATACGTACATTGCCCTTTTTCGAGGCATCAACGTCGGAGGCAGAAACACCCTGCCGATGAAGGAGCTGGTCGCGCGGCTCGAGAACCTGGGGTGCGAAGACGTCAGAACCTACATTCAAAGCGGCAACGCGGTGTTTCGGCACGCAGAGCGCAGGGCGTCTCGCCTTTCCGAGAGAATCCGCACGACAATACGAGAATGCCACGGATTCGCACCCGATGTTCTCATCCTGACCGCGGACAGGCTGGAGCGGGCGGTGAGGTTCAACCCGTTCCCCGACGCCGAGTCAGAGCCGTCGAAGCTGCACCTGTTCTTCCTGGCCGCCATCCCCGATAACCCTGACCTCAACTCCCTCGAGAGGCTGAGGGCCGAAAGCGAACGCTTCGTGTTGAAGGGTGATGTCGCGTATCTTCACGCGCCGGACGGTATCGGACGCTCCAGGCTCGCGGCACGCCTGGAAAAGGCGTTGGGTGTGGCTGGCACCGGCCGGAACTGGCGCTCGGTGTGCAGAATCCTGGAGATGGCAACACAGTCTGACTGACCCGAAAATCCGGGTATTAGGCCGCCAGATGGGTGAGTGGGCCGGTGTCCTTCAATCTCTGGGCTTCGAGCCCGTCATAGATTTGGCGAGCCGATCGCTACGTGGTACATCGCCGGCCACAGTAGAATGCTGGTGAGATATGCGGGCTAAAGTCATTCAGTGATACGTGGCACCCATGGCACCCATGAAACTCGCAATCCCCTCCGGGATTGGCGATAGTCGCGCCATGGATTACCAGACGATACCTGCTGCGGCAGACGCCGCGCCTGCAGCTCCGCGATTGACCATGCGCCTGGTTCTGCGCGAGGTGGCCGGGCGCCTGTTTGACGTGGAAAGCGGGTGGCTGCGAACGGCTCGCGAACTGACCCTCGGGCCCGGACCGATGATCCGCCGCTATGTGCAAGGCCATCGCAAGGTCTACGCCAACCCTTTTGGCTACCTGGTGGCCGCCACCGACTACGAGGTGATCCCGGTGATCGAGAAGTTGCTGGACGAAGGCGCTGACGTCAACATGACCCTGCAGCGTACCGCGCTGCACGCGGCGGCCGAGAACGGCAACCTCGAGATCGTGGGGCTGCTGATCGGGCATGGGGCAGACGTCAACCTGAAGGACATCCACGGCAGGGTTCCGATGTTCGTGGCCCTGGTCGAGGATCAGCCGGAGATCGCCAGGCGCTTGGTCGAAGCAGAAACCGACGCGAGCATCTCCGCCGCCGATGGCAGCACCCTGTTGATGGCGGCCCTCAGGGCCGAGGATGTGAAGCTCGTTCGCTGGGCCCTGGATCATGGCGCAGACGTCAACGCGACACGGCCGGCAAAGGACCATGCAACCGCCCTGATGATCGCAGCCGGTGACGGCAATCTGGAGATGGTCGACTTGCTGCTCACCCGCGGTGCCGATCCGGATGTGGCCAACCACGAGGGCGAGACGGCGCTTGACCTCGCCAAGGGCCGGGAGGTGGAGGACTTGCTGCGAGCACGGACAGTACGCGCACCATCCAGCCCTCCGGCGGTCGCAGAGACGGACGATGGCTAGCCCGCTTTTCTCACCGCCCCCCATTTCAGCGATCGGCAGTCAATGCCAAGAGAAACAAAGTTAACTTTGTTTCTCCTGGCATCGGGGACCCGGGCTGTGGATCTGACGCCCTATGGAAAGCCAGCCCTTCGG
>JBGMRN010000290.1:0-3768 GCA_048061535.1 Thermoanaerobaculales bacterium
CGTCCTCTCACGAGGACACTCGTGGGGTTTCTGCGCCCTGCAGCGACGACCGATGCTTCGCGCCGCCCGGCAACCGCTGCACGTTTCAGTCCGTCCACCTTCCTGGCACGGCCCTTGCTCTTCCCTTCGGCAACGACGGCATCGGACGCCGCCGGGGAGGCAGCCATGAAGAACAAGAGAGACCTCATGTTGATCTTCGCCGCGACGGCACTGACGCTGACCCTCGCCGCGCCGCAGACGGATGCGGGCGGGCGGGTCGGTCTGCGCATCGGAAATATGGGATTCGGCCTCTCGGTGGGCTATGGCGACTGGGGGGTCTACACCGACGCATGGGCCGACCCCTACTGGAACCTGAGCTACGACGCCGCCTTCTCGGGCTACGGAGAGTGGGTCTGGGTGAGCGGCCTCGGGCGTGTATGGAGGCCCTGGGTCGCCGGCAGCTGGCGGCCTTTCACCCATGGCCGCTGGGTCTACACGAATCTCGGATGGACCTGGGTCGCCTACGAGCCATGGGGTTACGTCCCCCACCACTACGGCCAGTGGGCCTACTCCAGCTACGGGTGGGTTTGGAGGCCCGGGTACACGTACCAGGCGGCCAACGTCGTCTGGGTCGGTTCCGGCGCCTATGTTGGATGGTACGCAGCTCCACCCAGAGGTTGGAGCCACGCGACTCGCGGGTTCCTCCGCGGTTATGACCACGGATACCGGGACGGCTACCGGGATGCGCAGTATGCGACCTATGTGCCCTGGCGGAACATGGGGGCCGACAATATCTCCCAACATGCCGTGAACCGTTCCGTGGTCTCCCGCGGTCGGATCGAAACCCTCACGACCGCTCCTTCCACCAGCGATGTCCTGCAACGAGGTGGAGTGCGCTTCGCCGAAACACGGCTCTCGACCCGAACGGTTCGCACCGGCGGACGCCAGATCACCGTCGCCCGCCCCGACGGGGTCACGCGGAGCGTCGAGCGCAACGCCGGACCGACTGCGGAGCGGGTCCTGTCGGACGCAGCCCGTGTCCGCCGGCAACCCATGACTCGAACACAATCCCCCCCCTCTTCGCCATCGACATCAAGGTCGACAGCGCGGCCAGCACGCTCAGGCGACACCAGATCTCGGTCGGCCACCGGCAGCCGCCGAGAGACCGCTTTCGTCCAGGCGCCGACGAGGACAGCGGGCGTCTCCGCAGATCGGCGAATCAGTGAACCGCAGAGATCGCAGCCCGCCTCCTCGGACCGATCGGTGGTACGGTCCCGGACCGAAGCGCAGTCGCCCCACCAATCGACGACCTCGCGCCGGACCGCCCCCGCTTCGCGGCGTGCGGCAACAACCAACCGAAGCCGGGCCGCCGCAGCCCAGTCATCCACCAGGAGCCGGGCCACCCACAGCCGGCGAGCCACCGAGAATTCCCAACGCCGTGCCCCTTCCCGGCAGCCGGCTGCGCACTCGAGATCCTCCAAGGACGAAACCGAAAAAGAGGCGCCGAGAACGAACCGGCGATCCGGTCGGTCACGGGCGCGAAAGCACTAACCCGCACTCCTAAGAAACTCCCTCGTAAATATCATGGTCCCATGTAATTCATTCATTGCGACACAGTCGCAATATTTTGCCTTTCTTGGTGAGTTTCTTTCCGATGGGTCAAACCGGCCACGGTTCGTGGGATGCTTCTCACCAGATTTCGTCGCGAGGGCGATGAGGCGCCGTGGTAATGTTTCGCTGATGAACTTGAACGCGAAAACGGTCGCTGCCGCTCTGTTCCTGATCGCCCTCATCGCCCCCGGTCCATCCCCGGCCGACGCTGCCCAGAAGGACCTCGACCAATCAGAGCGCTTTCCTTCCTCAGAGGGCAAACGAATTGAAGTGTCGGCGGCGGATCTCGACCTTCAGGTGCACGTCGGCGACATCGACCACGTGGAGATGCAAACCATCCTCCACATCCGAGGAGTCGGCGAGGGGCGGGGCGAGAGCTGGATCGAGAAGCACACCCCGTTATCCGATGACCGGAACCAGGTGCTGTCGGTCAAGGTCGAACCGGGTCGTTCGAGCTTCCTCGGAATCGGATCTCTCAGCGCCCGCGCCCGGCTCCGGTTCCTCGTTCCCGGCCACGTCGTTCCAGATCTCAGCACAACCAGCGGACGGCTCGAGATTCGCGGCGATTTTCCCAATGCCCACCCCCTCAACCTTCGCACCGCGACCGGGGATGTCGAGATGGTCGGCGCGGCGGTATCCATCGACCTGCGCTGTGTCTCGGGCGACTCCGACATCGAGGTCATCCGCCCGCTGGAGCGTTTCTTCGCTCGGTCGTCCTCCGGTGACATCCGTCTCGTCGGCGGCGCCCGCGACGCCCATGTGGAGACCGCGTCGGGCAAGATTTGGCTGGAGAACCTCTCCGGCAGCGTGGTCGCCAGCGCCTCCACCGGGAAGATCACCCTTCGCTGGGACCGGTTGGAGAAGAATCACGTCATCAGGGTGCGCTCGTCCTCGGCCCGGGTCCACCTGACGATCCCCGGCGACGCCCATCCCGGCGGCACCTTGACCACCACCACCGGGGCTATTCGCAGCGACTTTCCGGGCGAGATCGTCGATGAGGGGGTGACGCTGCGTCTCCTCGGCGACGGGCCGGTTTTCGACGTGGAGACAGCCTCCGGCGAGATCCTGCTGACCACCCGCGACCTGAGATGAAAATCCCGGCGCGAGAACCTTTTTTGACGGTCTCCGTTTCAACACACGAGAACGCTCGCGACGAAGACGGTTTCCCCGCCGAGTCGCGAACGAGCGCACGGAGGAACTGATGCTCAAGAAGTTGAGTCTGACGGCCATGGTCTTGCTCGCTCCGGCCGTGACCGTGCACGCCGACGGACCCCGAACCCTGACCGATTCTCTGCCGGCAGGCGCGATCGAGAGCATCGCTCTGGATACCGGTGTCGGAGACGTCGAAATCACCGGAAAGTCAAACACTGACGAGGTCGTAGTCGCGGTGCTTTTGACACCCCGACGGGGAGGTTTTTTCTCCTCGAAGCGCCAGGCCGAGCGTGAGGTCGCTGCGGCCTCACTCCACGCCGCGATCTCCGGGCTTCGTCTGACGGTGGGCATCGAACCGAAATCCAAGGACCAGCGTTTCGAGGAGCATTGGACCATCGAAATCCCGGCGCGGCTCGAGATCGACCTGAACCACGGTGTCGGCGATATCAAGATCCGAGGAGTCGCCGGTGGGCTCACCGTCGACTCCGGCGTCGGTGAAATCCTGATCGAAATTCCCGGGGGAGATGTGGTCGTCAACCTCGGTGTCGGGACCGCGGTCATTCGCGCCCCTGCCGGCGCCTATGCATCGGCGGAAGGCGTCGGCGGCGTCGGCGATGCCCGCATCAGCGTCCAGGGCGCCCGAATTCCGAGCGAAGGCTTTGTCGGCCATTCCGCACGCTGGACCGGCGATGGAACATCCCACATCGAGGTCGAGGTCGGCGTCGGAGACGCAGTGATCAACCTGAAGTAGTTTTTGGGGGGTTAGGGGGTTAGGAGGTTAGGAGGTTAGGACGTGAGGCGTTCAGGTCTCAGGTCTTCCATCGCCGCCGACCCGGCTTGCACGACTTGGTCACTTAGCGCACAAGCCGGTGAGACAGCGCACGGGCTGGTCTTTTGGCGGAGGAACGGGTTTTCGGTCCGTCTTAACTCTTCACTCCGGCTAACCCCCTAACCTCCTGACGTCCTAACTTCCTAACCTCCTGACTCCAAACTCGGAAAGCCAGGCACTCAGATTCGCGGCATCGC
>JBGMRN010000291.1:0-3711 GCA_048061535.1 Thermoanaerobaculales bacterium
GGGAACCTCGAGAGCTACACCTCCGGCAGCCCCTACCGCCGCACGCCCTTCGCCCCGGTAGGGTGTGAGGTGAAGAGGCGGGAGATGCCTCCGGCTCTCGACCGGGAGGTGAGCTTCGTCCAGGAGGTCCAGCCGATCTTCCTCGCCAATGCCGGCCCCCACGCTATGCCGCCGGAAAACTCACCACCTCCTCACGGCGTCCTGCTGGACACCTATGAGCACATCATGGAGACGAAAGGGCTGGTGATTCCGGGTAAACCCGAGGAAAGCGAGTTGGTAGAGGTGCTGCTGGACCCCGCCATGAGAATGCCGCCATCGAGGCAGCCGTTGTCCGACGAAGAGGTTCAGGTCATCGTTTCTTGGATCGCTCAGGGAGCCAAGAACGCCTAGACTCCTGGGAACCGATGGGGGTCTAGGCCCTGGTTGCTGACTGAAGCTAGGTCGTGATAGCAGGGCCCGAAGTACCGATCGACAGCAGCTCATACCAGCGCCTGCACTCTGGTATACCCCACTCCAACTGGATGTGACTGAAAGGCATGATGGGCGCATACACGAATGGCTCGCCGTTCCCCAACGCCCAGAAGGCGATGCTCATCCCGTCTTCAGTCTGTGCGTACTGGACTCGCGGTTCCATGGCGAGATTATTCTACATCGTCGAATACAAGGCCGGACTTCATCAATCCGAGAAAACGGACATGGCCTGCACAAAACCCCGCTGCCGGCAGCACTGACGATGCCTGGCAGCTACGGCGCCCCAGATGCGCCATCACGGCCCCTCGGGTACGTAGGTGGGCCGGCGAACTCGTATCTAAGGCAGACACAAACTGGCGCCCCCGACAGAACTCGCCCGGACGGGCGGGCGTCCGCCCGAACCTGTGCACCCGGCTCCGCGGGCCGGTCAGCCCTATGTGGCATGGCGATCCGTGTTTCACGCCTGCCTCCGGATGCGGCTTAGCCCGCAGTTATGGTGCGTAGAATTGCGCACGCGCGTTCGAGCCACTCACCGCGGCCAGGAATCCTACGCTGGATGGCGAGTGAGTATCGATCCGCATCTGCTCCTCCGAAGGTCTACTCGAATACCTTCTCACCGTCCACATCGGCATCCGGGGCGTCCGCCTCCACGTCGCGGGCCGGGGCAGCCAGACCGAGTTCTTCGTAGTACTCGTGTTGGATAAGCAGGCTCATGATCTCGTTGGTGCCGGTCCAGATCATGGAAAGCCGGGCGTCGCGCAGCAATCGCTCGATGGGGTAGACGTTGGTGTAGCCGATGCCGCCCATGATCTGCATGGCGTGGTTGATGATCTGCCAGGTAGAGTCGGTAGCGAATTTCTTCGCCTCGGATACCAGCCGGCGGACGCGTCCGGGCTCATCCCCCATGTCGGCCGCGCGCGCGGCAGTTTCGACGAGGGCGCGTGCGGCGTCCAGGAGAGTAATGCTATCTGCCACCTTGAAGCTCACCCCCTCGAAGGCGCGAATCTTCTTGCCGAAGGCTCGGCGCTGGTCGCTGTAGCGGGCAGCGATCTCCAGCGCCGCTCGGGCAGCCCCCAACGCGCCAGCGGCGCTGGTCATGCGCTCCGGGATCATCATCTGGTTGAACACCACGGCGCCACGATGCTCCCCACCGATCAAGTTCTCAGCCGGTACCCGGACGTCCCGGAAATAGACACGGCCGGTGCCTCCCCCACGCATGCCCAGAAGACCATACACGTGCTGGACCTCCACTTCGGGACCCCTCTCGACGATGAACGCACTCAAGGACTCGTGGGAGGGAACGTCCTCCTGCGTCCGGGCATACACGAGAAAATAGTCTGCGCCCTCAGCCCCAACGATGAACCGCTTGCGACCGTTGAGGACCCAGGAGTCGCCCTCGCGCCGGGCCACGGTTGTCGTCCCGAAGAAGTCGGACCCGCCCCTGGGCTCAGTAAGCGCTTCGGCGACGGTGAGCCTCCCTTCGAGAGCCGGGCGCAGCCAGCGTTCCTTCTGTTCGGGCGTCCCGAAAACCTGCAGGGCTTCACCAACTATGCTGACCAGGCTGTACAGGCAAGGAAGGCTGGTGCTGAGCACGCCGACCTCTTCCAGCGCCACGATTTCATCGGTCCACCCGAGACCACGGCCGCCGTACTCATCGTCGAAGCGCAGGCCAAGGAGCCGGCGGCGAGCGGCGGCCTCCAGGAACTGTCGAGGATAGGTCACCTTTCCCGCATCCATGTCCAGGATGAGCTGGCGGGGGACGTCGTCGCGAACGAAAGCCCGCACTTCGTCCCGCAGTTCCCTTCGAGCGCCGGTGAGCAAAGACTCTTGCATGGTCTGTCCTCCATTAGATGGGCTGGATAATCACTAGCTTCCAGCGATCGTGTGTGACGATCAGTCAGGTAGCCGGTCAGTCTTGTAGGTGAACGTCCCACGCTGCGCCTCGAAGCGCAACTCTCCCCGCGAGGCCCCTAGCAGGGTGCTGAAGAAGCAGTGTTGAATGTGATTTTGGCTGGATCATCTTGTTGTGCGGACTCCTTCCTTTGCCCCCTCACCCCGTTGCGGGGCGCTGGGCTGGGGCTGATCGCCTGCGCGGTGGGCTAAGCCGCCGTCAGGCGCGCCATTCTTACCAGGTTATAGGCGGCAGCTCCCATCTCGGCCCACATTCCGTTGCGTGCTATGCCAACGTAGCGAAGCTTCCGCCCGCACCCAACGGTCTTGAGCCAGCCGAAGAACTCCTCAATCCGTTTTCGCCAGCGCTGGCTCTGGCGGTAGCCTGGGTGCCGGGTCGTGCGTCCGTCGATGGCGCTTCGGCGGGTTCGCGTCCTGGGGAACTGAGCAACATGCGGCGTGATCCGCCGCCCGCGGCACCCTCGCACAAAGGCCCGGTTGTCGTACCCGCGGTCGCCAGCCACCGTCCTCCGGCCGCCGCCAGGAAGCCGCTCGAGCAAGGCCAGCGCGGCTTGCCATTCGGGCACCCCCGCCGCTGGCGTTACCTCCACGTCCACAATCAGCCCGTTGCGATGCTCCATGAGCGCGTGCCCTGCGAAGCAGAGCCGCGTCTCCTTGCCGGGTCCTTTCCGCGCCAGCCGCGCCTCTGGGTCGGTCGCCGATGCGTGGGTCGCGTTCGTCCGGCGCTCGCCTCGGTAGTCGACGCTGGGGTTCCTGCCCGGCTGCGGCGGCGCCGCGTTGTCGCCATCCCGCTGGCGCAGGCTCTTGAGCGAGGCCCAGGCCTCGAGCAGCGTGCCGTCAACGCTGAAGTGATCGCTGGAGATAAGGTCCTGCCGCCGTGCTTCCTCGACGATCTCAAGGAGGAAGAGCCGCGCTGCCTCGCTGGAGAGCAGGCGCTCCTGGTTCTTCGAGAAGGTGGAGGCGTGGAAGGGCTGGTCGTCGATGTTGAGGTCGAGGAACCACTTGAAGAGCATGTTGTACTGCAGTTGGTCGCAAAAGCGCCGGGCGCTGGGGACGGAGAAGAGCGCCATCAACAGCTGCGCCTTGAGCAGATGCTCGGGCGGGATCGAGGGCCGGCCGGTGCGCGAGTAGATGTCCTCAAAGACCGGCGAGAGACGCGCCAGCGCCCCGTCAACGATCGGCTTGATTCTGCGGATGGGATGGTCAGTCGGCACCAGTTGCTCCGGCGTCGTCGCCGTCATCATCACCTGCCGGGTCGTATCGCCGCGCATTCGTCCCTCCCTGACAAGACTCGCTTTCTCATAAGAACGCAGCGACATGAAGAGAGTT
>JBGMRN010000292.1:0-3704 GCA_048061535.1 Thermoanaerobaculales bacterium
TGGAGAGCTCCGGCGGTGACGCCGGGATCGGGCTTCCGGGCGAGTACCCCTTCACTCGCGGCATTCATCCTCTCATGTATCGCTCCCGCCCTTTCACGATGCGGCAATACTCTGGCTTCGGGACTGCCGCGGAGACCCACGAGCGGTTCCTCTTCTTGATCGAGCAGGGCAACACGGGCCTCAACGTCGCTTTCGACCTGCCGACGCAATGCGGGCTCGACTCCGACGACCCGATGGCCGAGGGTGAAGTCGGGCGGGTGGGCATGGCGGTCGATTCGCTGGCCGACATGGAGGAAGCGTTCGCCGACATCCCCCTCAACGAGATCACGGTGTCGCTGACCATCAACGGCGCCGCGGTGCCCATCCTGGCCATGTACTTCGCCATGGCCCGCAAGCGCGGCTACGACCTGTCGACATTGCGCGGCAACGCCCAGAACGACATCTTGAAGGAGTTCGTCGGACGCGGCACGTGGATCTTCCCCGTGGAGGCATCCGTCAAGCTCGTCGGTGACACCATCGAGTACTGCGCCGACAACGCCCCCCGATACAGCCCCGTCAGCGTGTGCGGTTACCACATCCGCGAGTCCGGGGCGAGCCCGGTACAGGAGATGGCATATGGCCTCGCCATCGCCAGGGCATACCTGGATCATGCGCTCGAGCGCGGCCTCGATGCCAACCGCGTCGCCCGCGGCCTCACTTTCAATTTCGACGTGTTCGGCAACCTCTGGGAGCAGATCTGCAAGTTCCGCGCCGGCCGCCGACTGTGGGCCAAGACCCTCAAGGAGCAGTACGGTGTGACCGACCCCAAGGCGATGCAAATGCGCATGATCGCCGGGGGTGGCGGTGGCGGCCTGACCATCGAGCAACCCGAGAACAACATCATGCGAGGCGCGTACTACGCGCTGGCCAGCGCTCTATCCGGCACCCAGACGATGGCGCTCTGCAGCTACGACGAGGCCTACACCATCCCCACCGAGCACGCCGCCAAGCTCTCACTGCGCACGATGCAACTTCTGGTCTACGAGGTGGGCTTGAGCGACACCGTCGACCCCCTGGCCGGTTCCTACTTCGTCGAGACCATGACGAACGAGATGGAAGCCGAGATGGTCAGGCTGATGAGCAAGCTCGAGGATGAAGGAGGCATCGTCGCCGGCATTGCGGAAGGTCGAATCCAGGCCGAGATAAGTCTCCAGGCCTATGAACGCGAGCGCCGCATCTTCAATGGAGAGGTCAAGAAGGTGGGAGTGAACGTCTATCACGAGGACGAAGAGGAACGCACCGTAGAGCTGCACCCCTACCTACAGGAGAAGGCCGACAAGCAACTCGACCGGTTGCGCCAAGTACGCGCCGAGCGCGACTCGAAGGCGGTGGCTGCGGCTCTGGAGGATTTGCGGAAGGCCGCCGAGCAGGGCCGCAACGTCATGCCCGCCACGATCAACGCCGTTGAGGTCTACGCCACTGTGGGTGAGGTTTGCGGTACTCTGCAGGAAGTCTACGGCTCCTACCACGAGCCCGTCCGATTCTGAAGATGAGCCGCCCGGATCCCCCCATCATCATCAGCCTCGAGCAGGCTCTGAGCATGCCGTACGGCACGTTGCGTTTCGTCCATCTCGGCTGGAGGGTGGTCCGGGTCGAGTCGACACCGCGACCGGGGCACCGATCCAACGGCGACCCCAACCGCTCTATCGGCCATCCGTTCGGTGGTGAGGACCGCCACAGCTATTTCGTGGCTCCCAACGTCGGTAAGGAAGCGATCGCCCTCAACCTGAAAGACCCGGAAGGGCGCAAGACGCTACACCGGCTGATAGCTGAGCTCGACGCCGACGTCTTCTGCACCAACACCATGCCGGTGCGCCACGAGCCCCTCGGAATCGACTACCCGACGCTACGCTCCGTCAAGCCGGACCTCATCTGGTGCTCGATCTCAGCCATGGGAACGGCCCATCCCGACGTCCCCGGGTACGATCCCGTCATCCAGGCCTTGTGCGGCTATATGGATTTGACCGGTGATCGTGACGGTCCGCCGACTCAGTGCGGCCCTCCCCTATCCGATCTCAAAGCCGGGGATGAAGCCTTTGCCCAGGTGCTGCTGGCGATGTTGGAGCGGGATCGAACCGGCCGCGGCAAGATGATCGACATCTCGCTGGCCCGGGTCGCGGTCTCCTGGCTTCACACGTTCACCCCGCTGCTCGACATGGGCAGCACGCCGGAGGAATTGCGACGGAACGGCAACAAGCACCGTCAGTTCTTCCCGGTCAATTCCTACCCGACGGCCGACGGATTCATCTACGTCGCGATCGGCAGCGACGCCCAGTGGGCCCGTCTGGTTTTTCAACCCATGTTCGCCGAACTGGACCAGCCACGTTTCCAGACCAATGAAGGCCGCCGCACCGGCCAGGATGACCTACACCGGCTGATCGGCGACATAACCTCGCAGCACCGCACCGACCGGGTGAACGCCGTGCTCGAGACCGCCACCATCCCGCACTCGCCGATCAGCGCCATCGAGGATGTCGCCGACCTGCCCTTCGTACGCGAGGACGCCTTGTGCACCGAGACCTCCGACGGCCGGGTTGTCCGTCTCCCGCCTCCGGCAGTGGATGTGCCCCATCTGGAGGCCATCGGCAGGAAGCTGCCCTTCGCTCCGGCATATGGCCAGCACACCGATGCGGTCCTGGCTGAAGTCGGGTTCACCCCCCGGGAGCTGGTCGACCTGCGCGAAGCGGGAGTCATCGCCTGATGAGCCTCGAATACCATCAGCCAGCCACGACGGAGGAGACTTTCGAGTTGGTGGGGCGCTTCCCCGAGGCGAAACTCATCGCCGGGGGCAGCGACTTGATGGTACAGATGAGGAAGAGCCGCCGCTGGCCGGCGGCACTGATCTCGCTCCGCCGGGTCGAGGAGCTGACCCGAATCGAGGAAGGGGCGCGGCTGCGTATCGGCGCCACCGTTCCGATCCGAGACGTTGCCGCCCACCCGGCGGTCATCGCCGGATTACCGGCGTTGGTCGATTCCATCCGGGGGTTCGGTAGCCCGCAGATTCGCAACGTCGCAACACTCGGCGGCAACCTGTGCAATGCGTCTCCGGGAGCCGACTGCGCCCCACCGCTGCTCGTGTACGGGGCACGTGTCGAGTTGCGTGACGCCCGGGGCAAGCGCGAGTTGCCGGTCGAGGACTTCGTGCTGGGACCCGGCGAGACTGCACTTCGGCCCGGTGAGATCCTGACCGCCATCTTGCTGGACCCGCCGGCGAACGGCACTCGCTCCGTGTTCTTGCGCAAGGGACGGGTGCAGATGGACCTGGCCATCGCCAGCGTTGCCGCCCTTGTGGAGATGGACGGTCCGACCTGCGTCACCGCCCGCATCGCTGCGGGGGCGGTAGCCCCGGTGCCGCTGAGGCTGCGGCGCACCGAGGCCATCATCGAAGGCTCGGATGTGGGCCCCGAGACGCGGGCACTCGCCGCAATGGAGGCACAGGGGGAGGTTTCGCCGATCAGCGACATCCGCGCATCGCAGGAGTATCGGCGACGGCTGACCGGCGTTTTGGTCAAACGCTCCCTGGCCTGGCTGGTTCCGGGAGCGGCAGCCGGTGGTGGTGGTGCGCAATGAGAGTCCGGGTCACCTTCGAGCTCAACGGCCACGAGGTACGAGCCGACGTGGAGCCCCATCTCCGGCTCCTCGACCTCCTGCGAGACACCCTCGGC
>JBGMRN010000293.1:0-3703 GCA_048061535.1 Thermoanaerobaculales bacterium
TACAGCGGACGGGACGCCGATCCATGCGGCTACCCGCGCGACCCTAAGTCGCGGTTGTGAGGATAGCCCACCGGAGAGCCCTTGTGTCCATTGAACCCAGAACACGGGTCGCGAGAACCGAAAAGGCACGAGCTGCTCATCATGACACAGAGAACAATTCCCAGCGGTCAGGAACTCCTTTCAGTTCGTGTGTCCCTCGCTCTTTGAATCCTATTCCTGATCCGGCGACGAGATCTTTGACGGTCCGGGATGCGAAGACCTCATCGGGACCCGCCAAAGCGGCGATCCTCGCTCCGATGTGAACTCCCAATCCAGAGATGTCATCAGCACCAACCTCGACCTCTCCTGTATGAAGCCCTGCCCTTATCCGGAGTCCCAGGCTGTGAACCGAATCTCGTATGGCGAGAGCACAACGAATTCCCCTCGCCGGGCCATCGAATAGTGCCAGAACGCCGTCGCCAGCTGTATCGATCAACCGTCCACGATGCTTCGAAATCTGCATGTTGATGATCTGGTTGTGACCGGCCAAGAGACCATGCCACCGGCTGTCACCCAGTTCGGCGGCTTTGCTTGTTGAGTCGACGATGTCTGTGAACAAGATCGTGGCAAGAACACGACCAAGCTCGGTGCCCGATCGAGTACCCGTCAGGAACTCTTCGATCTCGTCGACTATCTCATCCGAGTTACCCACGTATGGAAGATGGTCCCTGCCCTGGAGTTCGACATAACGAGCACCCGGTATCCGCTCGGCTATGTACTTGCCCTGACCGGCTCCCCGGTAGGTGTCGCCTGCACGCTGAATCACGAGAGTGGGCACCGAAACCGAACGTAGAAGGTCGCGAACATCGTCCTTGATGTGGGCTGTTGCATAGGCGAGTGCGTTGCCTGGCGAGGACGAATAGCGCTCAAACCTGGCCCACCATTCCTGGAATACCGCGTCTCCCGTGTGGCTGGGTGCTAACTGCTCGAGGAAGGTGCCCTGTCCCCATCGCTGTTCCAACTGGGCAAGGAACTGAGCGATCCACTCGGGATCCCGACCCCACGAATAATCCTCTCGGCGTTGCGACGAGGCGTAGGCGCCGTAAAGAACTAGAGCGCTTACCTGCTGGGGAAAGCTAGCTGCATACAGAATTGCCATGGGACCGGCCTGAGAAGCACCGAAGATCGCTGTCTGGCGCGCCCCGACTTGATCGAGCACGGCGGTCAGATCGTCCATCTGATCTTCGAGGAGAGGCAACTGCCCGGCGCGATCCGACAGACCTACGCCACGCATGTCGAGCATGATCAATCGCGCGAACGAGGAGAGGCGCGTCAGGAAACGTTCGTAGAGCGGGTTCTCCCACTGCAGCTCGATGTGGCTGAAAATGCCGGCCAGATAGACGAGGTCACGATTCGCCGTTCCGAGCGTCTGGTAAGCGATGTGAATGTCGCCGCTCTTGGCATAGTTCGTCTCGGGACCCACAACTCAGAACCTAACGGCTTGAAGCAGGGAAAGGCCGCCCTGGGCCAGGCCCGCGTTTCGTCTACGGGGTTGGCTCCTCGACGGTTTCCGTCTCATCGGCGTCGGCGGCGGCTTTGTCCGCCATCTCGAAACCAGGCCCGAACGTGTCAGTCCAGACGGCCGTGGTGTATAGCCAGAGCGCTGTAGCCATCAACAGGATCGGAAACGAGCGGGCGACCCATGGGTAGGTGGATTCGCTGGCACCGAGCCAGCCGCCAACGAGCGCACCGATGGGGAGTGTCGCCCAGCCGATGGCGCGGCTCGCAGTGATGACCCGGCCCAACATCGATTCCGCCGCGTAGTGCTGACGGATGGTCGCCAAAGGGATGTTGATGACAGAGACTCCGAACATCCATCCCGCCTGGAGTGCCAGCGCCAGAAGACCGTAGGTGGTGAACATCACAAGGAGTAACCCGACCCCGGCGATGCCCATCCCTACTACCAGAGTCCTTCCCAAACCCAACCTGCGAGCAATTCGGGGAGCGATGAGGGCGCCGACAACTCCACCCACACCCATGGCGAAGATGAGAACCCCAACCTGGAACTCGGACTCAGCCCTCAGGACATCGAAGGCCAGCACCACAAAGGTCGCCTCAATGAAACCCATGACAAAGTTGGGGACGGCCGAGGCGATAGTGGTTATCCGAAGCCTCGGTTCGGCCCAGAGGTATCGAATCCCGTTGACGGCTTCGGTAAAGAAAGGTGATCTCTCGTCCTCTGGACGGCGATGATGGGGAACACGACCGACCCACTTCAGCGATATCGCCGATACCAGGAAGGTCAGGCCGTTGACGAACAGCCCAAGCGCAGGTCCGGCGAACGCGAAGGCCATGATGCCTGCCACCAGCGGACCAAGGGCAAAGTTGGCCTGCTGACTCGCCGCGACAAACGAGTTGGCGTCGGACAGGCGCTCTTTCTTGACAAGGGAAGGGATCATGGAATAGAGCGCCCCATCGAAGAGGGTCGTCATCGACCCGATCAGGAATGCCATCACGAACACCGTGGAGATCCCGTAGTTCCCCACTTCGGCGGCCAGATAGAAGAAGGCCGAGGCGCGCAGGAGATCCGTCGCCACCATCACGGGTCTTAGATGCCATCGATCGAGAAGAACACCAGCCACAAGACCAAGCAGCAAGGTCGGGGCGGTTTCCAACGCATATGCGATCGAGAAATCCAGGGTGCTTCCCTTCCCGGTGGCCTCCTGAATATGAAGAACGAGAAACGGTATGGTCAGGAAGGCGATGTAAGTGCCGAACTGGCTGATGGATTGACCCGCCCACAGTGCGATGTAGCGGGGGCCGAGCGACCGCATGGAAGTGACGGAATTCACCGCTCGAACGATAACCCCGGGTAGCGCTCTGTCTAGGGCTTGTTAGATTCACGTACCCATGGCCAACCCTAAGGAAATACCTCAGATCGCAACAGAGCTGATCGACATGTCGCGGGAGTACCTGCTGCAAGAAACGATCGAGCCTGCGAAGCGTCTTGGCAAGGTCGCCGGCATGGGTGTCGGCGGCGCCGTGGTCCTGTCGATTGGGGCGTTCCTGATGGCATGGGCGCTCTACTACGGGCTGAACATCCTCTTTCCGGTGGGCGAATGGTGGGTGGTTCTTTCCCGTTTTCTCACCGCGCTCGCCGCGGCGGGTACCGCAGGCATAATCGTTTGGAGGATGCAAAGTGACGATCTCCCGGGATGACATAGAGGCCAAGGCCCTCGAGCTTGTCGGAGCCGTTGACGACACCCGACGCTCTGCTCAGGACAAGGCCATCCTCCTTGCCGTTGCCATCGGGGTTGTGGTGGTTGCGGCCTTCGTGGTTGGCAGACGGCGCGGCCATCGCAACAAGACGGTTGTAGAGGTCTATCGCGTCTGAGCTTCGGAACCGGTCAGAACGGTTAGCCGCGGGCACGCCTCTTCGGCTTGATGATCTCGAGGCGAGGGTTCCCCGACTTCTTGTGATGGATCACGATGGCCGCGCCCTTGGGGATGGACTGGCGGTGGATCACCTGTTTGCGTGGCTTGCTCCGCTGAAGATATGCCAGAGCGCTCAACGCCAAACCGAAGTAGAGGTCGGTGCTGTCACCCTCACGCAGCCCGCGCAGGGTGCGATCGAAACCGACCTCCCTCGCGTTCGAACTGCCCCACATACGACGCATGAACTTCTTCTTGTAGCTCGCCATCTTCTACCGTTGCCTTCGTCCCC
>JBGMRN010000294.1:0-3703 GCA_048061535.1 Thermoanaerobaculales bacterium
TACGCAAGCCGCAATCCTAAACCTGAGGAGGTCAGCACAGTCGACCTGGAGCGCTCTCCAGAAAAGACCCACCCCTGCTCGTGAAAAGTGGTCCACCCTGTCCCGAGTAGGGTGCGGCACGCGAGAAAATGGCTGACGTCGCTGAACGCTGATAGCCGGTAAGAGCAGTCGAGAGGCGGGGGGTCGGAGCGTCAACCTCCGAGTCCCCCTGTGTCTCCACGAGGCCGTGGGCGACGCGTTCTTCGTCGCACATCGAGCGGTCCTCGTCCAGTTTCCCTCTCGGCCTGCGCGAGGCCGTGTCCGTTCGCATCTGGGCAATCAAGTGCAAGGAATGCAGAGGATGGTTCTTCCTGTGCAAGGGCTGTTTTCACGGTCAATGCTATTGCTCGGACGCCTGCCGCAAAGTGGCACGACGACGCCAGTGCCGTGCGGCCCAGGCGACCTACATCGCCAAACACAAAGGACAGGCACGCCGTGCAGCCGCGATAGCTGCGTTTCGGGACCGAGTTCGGCATGGAAACGTGCCGAAACGGCGCATCGAAATTTGTAATAGATCAACCTGTCGGTCCGAAGCCCAATTCGAGGCAAAAGGGATCCCATCCGAGGCATGTTGCGAACGTTGCGGCCGCAGAGGGCCGGTGCACGAGTGGCAGTGAGCGAATGGGGCGCCGAGATGGACATAGAGTTCAGTCAGCTCGAGCTGCGATACGAAAGACTGCGTCGGCGAAATGCCAACAAGGAGCGCCAGCTCGTCGCCTCGCTCGCCGAGAAGGGTCAGCAGTTGCCGGTCGTCGTGGTTGGCGGCGGTGACCCATGCACCTACGTACTTCTCGACGGCTACAAGCGCGTTCGGGCCCTCAAGAGACTTCGGCACGACACGGTGCGAGCCATCTTGTGGGATCTCAATGAGGTCGACGCGGTGCTGCTCGAGCGCTTGATGCGCACGACGGAGTCTGACGGCGCCCTGGAGCAAGGGTGGCTGCTCGAAGAACTCAGCGAGCGATTTGCGCTCTCCGGTGAAGAGCTCGCCTGCCGCTTCGATAAGAGCCAGAGCTGGGTCAGTCGTCGCCTTGCCCTCGTACGCGCTGTGCCGCGGGAGGTGCAGGAGCACGTGCAGCGCGGTGACCTGCCGGCGCACGCGGCCATGAAGTACTTGGTTCCTATGGCGCGCGCCAAACGCGCCGACTGCGTGCGCCTCATCGAGGCGATCGGATCGATGCGGCCGAGCACGCGCGATGTCGAGGCGCTGTACGCCACATGGGTCTCCGGCAACAAAGCCACTCGCGAGCTCGTCGTCACGCAGCCCTCCCTGGTCCTGAAGGCTCGCGAACAGGCACGGAGCGACAAGACATCGGAGCAGACACCGGGGCGTCAGCTCCTCAATGACTTCGGCATACTCGTTGGCGCCAGCCGTCGCGCGCGCACCAAGCTCGTCCAGGGCCTCCTCGCACACCTGCTGCCAACCGAGGCGCAAGAAGCCAAGCGCATCGCGCGGCAAGCTCGCTGCGAGTGCGATGCGCTCTTCCGGTCGGCGGTAGATCTCTTCGCCGCAACGACCGAGTCGCCGGATGCATGCGGCGGTTCATTGATCCGTGCTGAGCCGCAACGCCCGTCGCAGGAGTCTGCTAGTGATCGATGAGAGCCTGCGCACTGCAATTCTCGAGCTGGCGAAGAAGGGCTTCGGCACGCGTCGCATCGCCCGCGCGCTCGGGATCTCGCGCGGCGCTGTGCGGGCGGTCATTGAAAGCGGTGCCGCCAAGCCTCCGAAAATCCTGCGCCCCGAGAAGGCTGAGCCCTACCGCGACCAGATCCTCGATCTCTATTCTTATTGCCGCGGCAACCTCGTACGAGTCCACGAGGAGCTCAACAAGGATGGCGCCAAGATCTCCTACCAGGCGCTCACCGCCTTCTGCCGTCGACACGAGATCGGTCGTGCCACCAAGCCTCCGGCTGGCAGATACGACTTTGCGCCCGCGCAAGAGATGCAGCACGACACCTCGCCGTATCCATTCAAGATTGGCGGCAAGACGCGCCCGATTCAGATCGCTTCGCTCGTGCTGGGCTACTCGCGGATGATTTTTATCGAGCTGTACCCCTGCTTCACGCGCTTCGAGTGCAAGCTCTTCCTCACCGATGCCCTGACGTATTTCGACGGCGCCTGTGACATCTGCATGGTCGACAACACCAGCGTGATTCGCCTGAAAGGGACGGGCAAAGACATGGTCCCCGTCCCCGAGATGGTCTGTTTCGGAGAGCGGTTCGACTTCCAGTTTGCAGCGCACGAGGTCGGAGACGCCAATCGCTCGGCTCGGGTCGAGGGACACTTCAAGTTCGCGCAAAACAACTTCTTCGCTGGGCGCACATTCGTCGACTGGGATGACCTCAACGCCCAGGCACGCACGTGGTGCGACGAGGTCAACGCCAAGTACAGCCGAAAGCTGCGCGCCTCTCGGCGCGAGCTATTCGCCACCGAGAGTCTGGCCATGAAGAGGCTCCCCGACTTCGTGCCCGAGGTCTACGTTCTGCATCATCGCATCGTGGATGCCGAAGGCTATGTCAACGTGCGGCGTAACCGCTACTCCGTCCCGTACAAACTCATCGGTCGGGACATGGAGGTGCGCGAAAGCAAGGAGCGCATCGACGTCTTCGACGGGCCGCGCAGGGTGGCCTCACACCGGCGCGTCATCGACCCGGTCGATGCCTACGTCACGGAGCCCAAGCATCGCCCGCCCCGCGGCGAGGGTCGAGCCAAGAAGGGCCCGCCACCCGAGCAACTCGAGTTGTCTCTCGTTGAACCGTCGATCGCCGGCTACGTCGCCGCACTCGCCAGGCATGCGCATGGTCGCGGCGTGCGTGCCTTGCAGCGTCTCTTGCGCATGGTGCGGGAGTACCCACGCCAGCCTCTCATCGATGCCATTCGCGAGGCAGAGCAGTTCGGGCTCTACGACCTCGACCGAATCGAGCGCATGGTCCTGCGCCGCATTGACCGCGAGTACTTCACGCCACCCGACTTCGACTCAGAGCCGCCTCCCACCCACGAGGATGATGATGACGATGAGGGATAATCTCACCCAGCTCTTGGCCTCCCTCAAGTTGCGCAAGGTCGCCGAGATCTACGACAGGGAGCTCGCCAAGAGCGAGAAGTCCGGTGAGCCTTTCAGCCGGCTCTTCGCGCGTCTCATGCGCGCCGAGTGGAATGACCAGCAGGAGCGCGCTCTGACTTCACGAATCAAGAGGGCGAAGCTACCTGAGGAATGGACGCTGGAATCGTTCCCCTTCAAAAAGCAACCCGGCGTCTCCCTGCGCCAGATCAGAACACTCGCCGAGCTCGACTTCATCCCCAAGTCCGAGAATATCGTATTCATCGGACCGACAGCTGTCGGCAAGACAGGGCTCGCCTCAGGTCTACTGCTCAAGGCGATGCAAAATGGACACTCCGGGAAATTCGTCTCTGCCCAGGACCTCTTTGACGAGATGTATGCATCGCTCGCCGATCGATCGACGCGCAAGCTTCTCAATAGACTGGCGCGCATCGAGGTCCTCGTCATAGACGAGATGGGGTATCTGAATCTCAAGCCCGAGCAAACGAACGCGTTCTTTAAGCTGATGCACGAGCGCTATCGACGACGGCCAACGATTATCACGACCAACCTCGAGTATGCCGAATGGCACGACTTCTTCGGCAATGCGAAGTTGGTGGAGG
>JBGMRN010000295.1:0-3695 GCA_048061535.1 Thermoanaerobaculales bacterium
TGGCGGAGGGAGTGGGATTCGAACCCACGGAGGCGTGAACCTCACCGGTTTTCAAGACCGGCGCCTTCGACCACTCGGCCATCCCTCCGGCTTCTGGCGCGGAAACGGTGCTTTCCGGCCACCTCGTCGTCGATCTTCGGATTCCCTTGTGCGGAGTACGCCGAGTACAAGCCGCGGAAATCCTCGATCTCCTGGACCTCGCTCGGAAAGCCCGCGTTTCCGCATCGAGAACCTCGTTCCGGGATCCGGAGTTTCCGGATGGAACCTGCTTACTTTACAGTCGATGGGCCGCCGCGTACAATACCCCCCCGGTGCGGAGAGGTGCTGGAGTGGCTGATCAGGACTGCCTGCTAAGCAGTTGTCTGGGGCAACCTGGACCGCGGGTTCGAATCCCGCCCTCTCCGCCAGTAGAATGATCGGCCGCCGTGACCGGCGGCTTTTTTTGGAGAAGAGCCATGGGCGATGCGGTGAGAACGAGAATTGCTCCGAGCCCCACCGGCGACCCCCACGTGGGCACCGCGTACGTCGCCCTCTTCAACTATGCCCTCGCCCGGAAGAACAACGGCAGCTTCGTGCTCCGTATCGAGGACACCGACCGTGTGCGGAGCAGTGCGGCGAGCGAGGAGATGATCCTCGAGGCCCTGTCGTGGGTCGGGCTCGAGTGGGACGAGGGACCCGATGTGGGAGGACCTCACGGTCCCTACCGGCAGAGCGAACGGTCTGAGATCTACCGCGAACACGTGGAGATGCTGGTTGCCTCCGGTGCGGCCTATCCCTGCTTCTGCAGCCGCGAGCGTCTCGATGCGGTGCGGGCCGAGCAGAAGGCCGCCAAGGCAGCCTTTGGCTACGACCGGCACTGTCGGGCGCTGAGTCCCGAGGAGGCGCTCGAGCGGCGCGAATCGGGTGAGCCGTGTGTGATCCGTCTGGCGATGCCGACCGAGGGAGACACCCTGAGTCAGGATCTCCTGCGCGGCGAGATCTCGATTGCCAACAGCCAGGTCGATGACCAGGTCCTGCTCAAATCAGACGGCCTGCCCACCTACCATCTGGCCAATGTCGTCGACGACCATTTGATGGGCATCACCCACGTGGTTCGCGCGGAGGAGTGGATCTCCTCGTTGCCAAAGCACGTGCAACTCTACCGCGCCTTCGGCTGGACGCCTCCGGTGTTCTGTCATCTCCCGCTACTGCGCAACGCCGACCGTTCCAAGATCTCCAAGCGCAAGAACCCGGTAAGCCTGGACCACTATCGGAAGGCCGGAATTCTCCCTGAGGCCCTGATCAACTACCTCGCCCTCATGGGTTGGACCATGCCCGACGAGCGCGATCAGTTTACTCTCGAGGAGTTCGTCGAGCACTTCCGGCTCGAGGACATCAGCCTCGGAGAGCCTGTCTTCGACCTGCAGAAGCTGGTTTGGCTCAACGGAAAGTACATTCGCGATCTTTCGGTGAACGAGCTTTTCGGGCGACTGCGCTCAGAGGTCCTGTCGGACGACTACCTGTTGCGCATCCTTCCCCTGGTTCAGGAACGGATCGAGACGCTCGCCGATTTCGTCGGTTATGCCGAGTTTTTCTTCGTCGGTGAGGTGGATTACCAGACCACGGCGCTGCCGAAGCTGGTGGCCAAGGGCCGCAGCGGACCGCAGACCGCCAAGGCGCTGCGCGGGTTGCTCGAGGAGCATCTGGATCCGCTCCTCGACTGGACCGCCGCCAACGTCGAGGAGGCGCTTCGGGCTTTCTGCGACGCCAACGACTGGACGTCCAAGGAGCTGTTCATGCCGGTGCGGGTCGCTCTGACCGGGCGCACCGCGACGCCGCCGTTGTTCGAGACCATGGAGGTTCTCGGCAAGGCGCGCTGCCGCCGCCGGCTGCGGCGGGCGATCGAGACCTTGCGGGGGATGAAGGCATGATGGGAAACGGGAAAACCGACAACGACCGCCAGGACTTCATTCGAGAAATCATTCGCGCGGATCTGAATGACGGGACCCATGAGGGTATCGTCACCCGCTTTCCGCCCGAGCCCAACGGCTACCTCCACATCGGCCACGCGAAGTCGATCTGCCTCAACTTCGGCATCGCCGAGGAGTTCGGCGGCCGCTGCCACCTGCGCTTCGACGACACCAACCCGATCAAGGAAGAGATGGAGTACATCCGGGCGATCGAGGAGGACGTGCGCTGGCTGGGCTTCGACTGGGAAGACAAGCTCTTGCACGCGTCGGACTACTTCGAGCAGCTGTACGAGTGGGCCGAGCATCTGGTGATCACCGGCAACGCCTACGTCGACGACCTCAGCGCCGAGGAGATCCGCGCCCATCGCGGGACCTTGACCGAGCCGGGCCGGGAAAGCCCGTACCGGAATCGCGGCGTCGACGAGAACCTCGAGCTCTTCCGGGCCATGCGCGCCGGCAAGTACCCCGACGGCGCGCGGGTGCTGCGGGCCAAGATCGACATGGCGGCCGGCAACATCAACCTCCGGGATCCGGTGCTGTACCGGATTCTCCACGCCGACCATCCGCGGACCGGAGATGCGTGGTGCATCTACCCGACATATGACTTCGCGCACGGCCAATCCGACGCCATCGAGCACATCACCCACAGCCTGTGCACGCTCGAGTTCGAGGCCCATCGGCCGCTGTATGACTGGCTGGTCGAGCACCTGCCGGTGCCGTCGAAGCCGCGCCAGATCGAGTTCGCACGCTTCAATCTCAGCTATACGGTGCTCTCCAAGCGGCGCCTGCTCAAGCTCGTCGAGGGCGGCCATGTCGACGGGTGGGACGACCCCAGAATGCCCACCCTGTCGGGACTTCGCCGGCGCGGCTACCCGCCGGCCGCGATTCGCGACTGCGCCGAGCGCGCCGGCGTCGCCAAGCGCGACAGCGTGGTCGATCTCGCCTTCCTCGAGCACTGTGTTCGCTCCGAGCTCAACCGAACGTCCGAGCGCCGGATGGGGGTGCTGCGGCCCTTGAAGGTGGTGATCGAGAACTTCCCCGAGGATCAGGTTGACGAGCTGGAGGCGGTCAACAACCCCGAGGATGCCGGCGCCGGAACCCGCCGGGTACCGTTCTCGCGCGAGCTCTTCATCGAGAGAGACGACTTCATGGAGGATCCGCCGAAGAAGTTCTTCCGTCTCGCCCCCGGTCGCGAGGTGCGCTTGCGCTATGCCTTTTTCATCACCTGCCGGGACGTGGTCAAGGATGCCGAGGGCAACGTCATCCAGCTGCGTTGCACCTATGATCCGGAGACCCGCGGCGGCGATGCGCCGGACGGGCGCAAGGTCAAGGCGACCCTGCATTGGGTGTCGGCGCCGCACGCAGTGACCGCCGAGGTGCGCTTGTACGACACGCTGTTTTCGAGCCCGGATCCGGGCGCTGGGGGCGACTTCCTCGACGATCTCAACCCGGACTCACTCAAAACCGTCAACAACGCGATGCTCGAACCGAGCCTGGCAACCCTTTCGCCGGGAAACAGGGTTCAGCTCGAACGCCTCGGGTACTTCTGCGTCGATCCCGACTCGAGCCCCGAACGCCCGATCTTCAACCGGACGGTGACTCTGCGTGACACCTGGGCGAAGGTGAGGGCGAAGGGATAGCCCGCATATCTCACCGGGTTCAGTTGCGAGGGCGGTGAGGTGCGGTGCCCGGTGGGGTTTTCGACCTGAGGGGCGCGGAGCGCGTACTTGCGGTACGTTACGGCGC
>JBGMRN010000296.1:0-3680 GCA_048061535.1 Thermoanaerobaculales bacterium
TGGCAGGCAAACCGATCCGTCTCCATTTTGAACTCAAGGATGGTGACCTCTATTCATTCCAGTTCTCGGATTAAAATGAGTTGGTTGCCATAGGTGATCGCCCCGAAGTTGGCGCCGGAGAAGTTCGCTGGTCCCACCGAGTTGGGATGTTCGTATTTCCGACATGCGTAAGGCGAGCGGGATCCCACCACAGCTTTCCCCCGAGCAAGGGGATCTTGCCGTCGTGATAGTCCACGTGGTGTTGTTCGCAGAGCCAGATGATCTTCAGCGGATCGCCGTAGTCTTCATGATAATGTCATCCGCCATTCCGCGAGCTTCTTCGAAAACAGAAAAAGTTGTTGATCGCTCATGGTTTTGCCTCCAACTATCTATTGTACTTGGTCACACAATGGCTGCGAGAGCAGGGACTCTTTTCTCTAAAGCAACGCTGGAGCGAGCTTGCTCCTCTTCGGGGAACCGCCTAGTGCGGACCCGCATGCTAGGTGGCGTGGTAAGGGCGCCCGGCAACGGGCGCCCTTACCCGATAGGCGCCCCCGTCACGGCGCCACCCATGCCTCCGACAGCACCTCGGCCTGCTCGAGGACTGTCTGCGTCGCCTTCTCCTGCTTGTCCGGTGAGCCACATGTCGCGCACCAGGACGACCTTCAGCGGCTCGCCCGGATCCCGGAAGCGGTTCGCGAGCGCCTCGCGGCGCGGCTGGTTGCGGATGTGGGGCTGCCAGTCGGCCGGGTCCGAGGCCGAGCCGGTCATCACCACCTTGATCGCACCGGCCTCGTCCGCGTCCGAATGCCAGCCCGGTCGCAGCGCCACGATCTTGGAATAGAGCTCGACGCAGATGCGCCGGCTCATGCACACGATCATGGCCTTGCCCTCGAGCGCTTCCAGGCGCTTTCCGAAATGCTCGACCATGTCGACCGCCAGCAGCTCCAACCGCTTGTCCGCCCCCACGATGGCCTCGAGCTGCGCCCACTTGGTCTTGAGCTTCTCCTTGCGCTCCAGCTCCTCGCCTTCGCTTCGATGTGGCGCCGTCGGCCGGGGCGCAGGAGCTTCTTGATACTCCGCAATTTCGGAATCGAACAACGTGGCCAGATCCGTTGGCGGCGAGGTCGAGACCGGGAGCACCCTGTCCGGCAAGTGGCACGCGAGCTCCTGGTCGAAGACGCTACTCAGAAGGTCGCGGCGACGCGCCCCTTGTCGTGGGGCCGGTTGAACAGCTCGATGCTCAGGATCAGCGAGTCACACGCCTTCCCCAGGAGGAGCTTGGCTTCGCGCTTCATGCCGGGGCCTCCGCCAGGAAGCGTTCGGGGTCCTTCACCCGCAGCTCGCCGGAGATGAGCTTGGGGAGGAGAGTGTCGCGGAGGGCGGCGAGGGTACGGGACTCGCGATCTTTTGATTCGATCTGGCCGTCGACTGGCGAACAGAGCCTCTCGAATGCGGCGACGACCGTGTCCGGTGCAGTCACGCACGGGATCGCGTGGAAGTCTTTCTTGCCGATCGACCCGAACACAGTCCCCTCTGCTTCGAAACGGTCGAAAACATCCTTGAGTCCGCGCATAAACTGATATGCGTACGACCGACTGCCCGCACTATGGCGAGCCGCAGCCACACCGCGGCCGATAGCGCAGTCCTCAGACGCCATGTTGATATCGCCAACGGGTGCCCGCACGCTAATCAGCGTATCCCCTGCCTTCGCTAGCCTGGTAGGCACGGTGCAGTACACGCGACGGTTCGGGAATCGGGATGTGAAGTCAGCACGCCCCTGGTAGAAAGGGAGGCCTCGCCGATCTCGTTATACGTACTGCCTGGCGGTGATTGTCCCATCGTTACGGTGAACCCATCGTTGACGCATCCCACCTCCCACCCCTTCGGAATCTCGCCCAGCGCGGAGGGTACGAGCTTGTCGGGGAAGAGACTGTCGAGGTCGATGCGTCCTCCCTTGACGTTGGCCGCAGTTAAACACGGTATTCCGAAGGGTGCTTTTGGCGGCGTCTTGCCCCTATAGTCGATAATGAGCTCAATGCACTGGCCGAGAGGAAGCGACCGCCAACCGGAGGGTATGGCGAGCTTTTCGGCGTAGTCTGCCGACTCAAACCCCATTCCCAAGCTCCTTCAGGTTGGCGTCGATGGTGGCATACAGCCTCGCACCCTCGGCCTGATGCTCGCGCATTTGCGCGACGAGTCGCTTCATCTTCTCCTCGAACGGCTCCCCATCATCCTCCCGGGCCTCGCCCACACCGTAGCGACCGGGCGTGAGCACGTAACCGTGCTTCTGGACACCCTGCGAAGTGGCGCTCTTGCAGAAGCCGGGGACGTCCTCGTAGTCGCCCGCCTCCTCTTCCCACCGCCAAGCATGATCGGGGCGGGCGATCCTCCCGATGTCCTCCTCGGTCAACTCGCGGTGGGTACGGTCGACCATGCGGCCGAGGTTCCGGGCTTTTGCCTGTTGCGTCCACCGCGTCTCGGTCCTACCCTCCATCGCCGGCCTCCTCGAGCTGGGCCTCGAGGAACCGCTGGATCTCCTCTCGGCTGGGCAGTTGGAGCTGGTATTTCGAGACGAAGAGCCGGTTGTCCATGTCGGCCAAGGCGTACTCCACGAGGGCGTGGTCCTTTCGGGTGCAGAGAAGGATGCCGACCGGCGGGAAGCAGCTTCTTCAATTCGGGAGTCAGTGACTGCCAGATTCGGGAGTAGACCAGATAGAACTGGCGATAGCGGCGCAGCTCCCGCGACTCGACACGGCTCAGCCCCTCCTGACGCAGCCGATCCCCGAGGTGGTCGAGAAGGTTCTCTCCATATTTCGCGCGGTCCGCGCCGTTCTGCTCGTACTCGCGGATATGGCACCCGATGGCCCAGTTCCGCAGCGTCAGGCTGATGTTCACCGCCTTGCCGGCCTGGGCGGCGCAGTGCCCGTGAACCTGCCGGATGGCGACAACGAGCGAGCCGAAGTCCAAGGTCTTGCGGCTACCCGCCATACCCAAGCTCCTTCAGATTCGCCTCGATCGCCGCGTCCAGCTTCGCGGCTTCCGCCTGCTCCTCCCGCCACTCCGCGGTGAGCCGCTTCATCTTCTCCTTGAACGGCTCGCCATCGTCCTCGATGGCCTCGGCGCCGACGTAGCGCCCGGGCGTGAGCACGTGGCCGTGCTTGCGCACCTCTTCGAGCGTCGCGCTCTTGCAGAAGCCGAGGCGTCCTCGTACTCGCCGGCATCCTTCTCGCCGCGCCAGGCGTGGTAGGTGCGGGCGATCCTCTCGATCTCCTCCCCGGTCAGCTCCCGGTGCGTGCGGTCGACCATGCGGCCGAGCTTGCGGGCGTCGATGAAGAGCACCTCGCCGCGGCGGTCCCGGAAGCGCCTTCCCCCTCCGGCTCCCCCGGGGGAGCGGGTGCCGTTCTTGCGGTCGCGGGCCAGGAACCAGAGGCAGGCGGGGATCTGCGTCGAGTAGAAGAGCTGGCCGGGCAGGGCCACCATGCAGTCGACGAGATCCGCCTCGACCAGGTTCTTGCGGATCTCGCCCTCGCCGGACTGGCTGGAGCTCATCGAGCCGTTGGCGAGGATGAAGTCGGCCTTGAGGTCGGAGTGGCGGTCGCCCAGGAAGGTGTCGCCGTGGGCGATCTGGCCCTCGATGCCGCGAATGGCGAGGTTCATCTCGGCCAGCCGCCAGGTGGTGTAGTTCGACTCCTGGCCGT
>JBGMRN010000297.1:0-3674 GCA_048061535.1 Thermoanaerobaculales bacterium
CTAGCCCGCATATCTCATCGGGTTTCGTCGCGAGAGCGGCGAATGATCTTGCGGCGGTTCCCGTGACGGACGGTGACGCGCTGGGAATCAAGCCACTCGAGGGCTGGAATGGCGAGCTTGCGAGTGAGTTCGAAACGGTCCTTGAACTCGCCGACCCCGAAATCATCGACCCCCCAATCTTTCACCTTTCGCGCCATCTCGTCGAGAACGGACCGGTGGATCAAGAACTTCCCATCGAGACGAATCATGCCGCCACGCTGCACAAGAAATCGGCAGATGCCCTCGACCACGGCGGGCCTAGCCTGCAACCGCTCGGCCGCCTCTCCGGGAGATGGCGCCTGAAACCCAGCCTCCCGATACAGAGACTCGACCCTTCGGGTCAGCTCCTCCCCGGCAGCAGTCATGTGGCGGTCAGTACCCGCCGGTACCACCCTGCCGTCGGAGAGCTCCAACACTCCTCGCGCACGAAGCTCCTCGAGATAGACGTCGGCCATGGCCAGCGCCCGGCGGGGAAGGAGAGGCGCCACGAAATCCCGCGCCGGTATTCCCGCGGAGACCTCCTCCCCGGCCAGCCGCCTCTTGAGCTCAGCTGCCGCGTCTTCGGCGAGAGCCTCAACCGCCTGAGAGGAAACGAAGCTGCGGGGTGTGGTCGGCAGGCTGCGGATCATCCCCTCGTCAAGGAGCCGGCCGAGCGGGGGTTCGACAGCATCCTCCAGAACCCCCAGGCGACCGGCGATTGCAGGAACCGAGATCGCCTCCAACCCCGCCCGGTCGATCCAAGCCCGCAGCAACTGCGGCCAGCCGCTCCGCTGTACGGCGGGCAGCCGATCGAGGCCGGCACTGTCCTTGCGCCGCCACCGCCGGAGATGGGTATCCAGCACCCTCCCCCCCGCAAAGGTATTGACCGGAGAAGGCCGGCGCAGAACCAGGCGATCGCCGGGAAAGAGCAGCATCGGCTCGCGAAGGAGAAGCTGGGCGTTGGCGCGCTGCCCTGGGTTCAGCGGTCGCACCGCCAATCGGTCGATGCGTGCAGGCACCCTTGCGGCCAGAGCGTGGACCTCCACCTGGTCTCCCTCATCCAGAGGTCCGGGGGCAGAAGCCAGAAGCTCGAGACCCACCGTCACCATCCGGGTGACCTCCCAGGGACCCGGACTGAGGATCTGGTCGCCCCGCTGCAGCTCGTCGCGGGAGAGGCCGACGAGATTGACGGCAACGCGTTCGCCCGCCCCGACCGCCTCGCGCTCGGTACCGTGCACGTGGAGCCTTCGAACCCGAGCCCGGCCCCCGCGGGGATACACGTCGATATCCGAGCCGACCTCGAGAGAACCCCAGAGCGAGGTGCCGGTGACGACCGTTCCTGCTCCGGTCAAGCTGAATACACGGTCGATCGGTTCTCGAAAAGGCCGGCCTTTCTGCTGGCGCGGACGTACATTCCGCGCTTGCTCGAGGAGAACCCGGCGGAGCTCGTCGAGACCCGAGCCCGTCGGAGCCGAAACCGCTACCACCGGTGCACCAGCAAAAGATGTCGGTGCAAGGAACTCGCGGACTTCCTCGACGGCCAATTCGGCAAGGTCCTCATCGACCATGTCCACCTTGGTGATCGCCACCGCCCCCCCGGGAACACCCATCAGCCGAATGACCTCGAGGTGCTCGCGCGTCTGAGGCATCACGCCCTCGTCGGCGGCCACGACCAGCAGCGCGAGATCGATCCCGGAAGCCCCTGCGATCATCGTGTGAACCAGCCGCTCATGCCCGGGAACGTCAACGAAATGAAGTTGAATGTCGTCCGCCAGGAGCTGGGCAAATCCAAGTTCGATCGTGATGCCTCGTTCCCGCTCCTCGGGCAGTCGATCACAATCGGTTCCGGTGAGGGCCTTCACCAGAGTGGTCTTGCCGTGATCAATATGCCCTGCCGTGCCCCAAACAACATGCCGCATCGGCTCATGGTACACGGTCTCTCGTGCCGAGCCCGCACACCTTGGCAGCTTTCTACGATGCTCGGCGACGCCCTCCGACCCTTGGCCGGGCCGCTGCGACTCTGTAAGCTCGATGGATGACCCAAGCCTCACTCGAAACCGAGCTCAAGATCCCGGTCGCCGACCTCGAACCGATTCGCCAGGCGTTACACGATGTCAACGCCGATCGGCTCCACCCCATGATGCGCGAGACGAACGTGCTCCTCGACACTGCTTCGGGACAGCTCCAAGCCGACGGCAAGACCCTGCGGCTGCGTCGCTACGGCGCGTACGAAATCCTCACGCTCAAGGGGCCGGTGACCTACCATGGGTCCGTCAAGGAGAGGGAGGAGTTCGAGGTCGAGGTCAGCGACCTCGGAGGTATGGCCCGAATTCTGGGAGCCATCGGCTTCCTGCCCACGATTCGCTACGAGAAGGACCGTGAAACGTGGCGCTTCGAGGAGGTCACGGTGGTTCTGGACCACACGCCGATGGGTGACTTCGTCGAGGTGGAAGGACCGCCGGAGCAGCTTCCGGGCGCCGCCCGCAAGGTGGGCTTGAATCCTGATCACGCGGTACGGGAGTCCTACCTGGGCCTGTGGCGAGTTCATCGGCAACGTTTTCCCGAGCGCCATCTCCCGCCAGACATGGTTTTCGAGGAATGAGCCACTCGCCGTTTTCGGTTGCCATGGTGCTCGCTGCGGGGCGCGGCGAACGCATGCGGCCTCTCTCCGACGTCCTGCCCAAGCCCGCCCTGCCTCTTCCGGAGGGACCGGTGATCGCCTCACCCCTCCGTCTCGCGGCCGAGACGGGGATACGGAAGGTGGTGATCAACGCCTGCCATCTGGCCGATCTCCTGGTCGAAACGGTGGCCGGGCTCGAATTCGACGACATGGAGATTCTGCTGTCGCGGGAAATGGGGCTGATGGGAACCGCCGGGGGGCTCGCCCTCGCCCGCGATCGCGATCTCCTCGGCGACGAAGGCCCTGTACTCGTCCTCAACGGCGACGGCGTTCTCGGTCTCGACGTGGATTCGCTGATCGCTCACCACAACCAGGGAGAAAATCTTGTGACGCTCGCCCTGCTACCTCACCTGGCTCCGGAGCGCTGGTCGAGGGTGATGCTCGACGCGGCCGAACAGGTCAACCACATTCTGCCCCCGGGATCGCCGAAGGCCCGGGAAGCGCCGTTCCTCTACCCGGGGGTTATGGCAGTCTCCCGAGCGGCCCTCGAGTCCCTGCCGTCAACCGCCGGCGAGATTCCCGATCGTCTGTGGCGGCCGGCCCAAGAGGCGGGGCGCCTCGGCGGTGTCGTGGTTCCCGGTCACTGGAGAGAGGTGGGGACTCCAGCCGACTATCTCGAGGTGGTTCTGCAACGCCTCTCGGGCAAGTACGCCATCCATCCTTCGGCAGAGGTTCACCCCTCCGCGTTCGTCGAGGCCGCGTTCGTGGGGCGAAACGCCGTGCTGGAAGCCGGCGCACGGGTCGTTGCGTCGGTCGTGGCCGAAGGGGCGATCGTGCGACGGGGCGCACGGATCGCACGTTCGATCCTCCTCGGAACCGTCGAGGTTTGCGCCGACGAGGACGTCACCGAGGAGGTTCGAACCGAGAGTCGCTGAGAGCTGAGGACGATTGGCTTGTGCTTTGGCGATGCGCTGCTGACTTCGAGGTGACCTCCTGCCAAGGGTCGCGGTGGGAAGCCTTTTCGGGCCGCCCCCCC
>JBGMRN010000298.1:0-3668 GCA_048061535.1 Thermoanaerobaculales bacterium
CAAAAACACAAGTTCTGACCATCTTGCGAAGAAACGAAGCACTAAGGACCTAACCCCCTCACCTCCTAACCCCCTAACCCCCTAACCTCCGAGAGTCTTACAAGTTCTCTCAAGACATCGGGAGTTCCTCGAGTGGGCGGGCGAGATGACCAATTCCGGACGGGTCCTGATAGTCTCTCGCAATGGGCGGCGTTGAGGGCGGTTCCGGTTCGGGGTTCGACACCTTTTCAGGTGGTGGTTTCCGCGGCGAGGTTGCGTCCATCCATCGCGACGAGAATCTCCTGGGAGAGGTGCGGCGGCTGGCGGATCCCTCGGCCGCCGAGGAGACCATCCACTGGGGCCGCAACTACCTCTACACCGCGACGTTTCGGGGCCCGGTCGAGGCGGTCAAGGTTGTCGTCAAGCAATTCAGGAACAAGGGCTGGCTGCGCAGGGCCGATCGGCGCCTGCGGGGCAGTAAGGCCGAGCGAAGCTGGCGAGTGGCCAAGGAGTTGGCGCGGGTCGGCCTCTCCGCTCCGGAGTCGATTCTGCTCGCGGAATCAGCGGCGCCGGATGGGCCGTCCTTCTTTGTCTCCCGGTTGCTCGAGAACGCTGTCGAAGTCCGACATTTCTTCCGCCGACTCAACGGCGACCCCAGTGCTGGAGCTTTTCCGGACGTCGACGATGGGGCTTTCCTCGCCCGTCTCGGGGCCCATGCGCGCCGCATCCACGACGCTGGCATCTGGTACCGGGACCTGTCGCTGGGCAACGTGCTGGTCGTACCGGCGAGGGGCGCCTTGGACCTCTACCTCGTCGACTTCAACCGCGCTCGCGTCGGCCGGCGGCTGGGCGTCTATCGCAGGACCCGGGACATTTGCCGTTTCCCGGTTCTACATCGCGAGCACCGGGAGGCCTTCCTGGGAGGCTACTGGGGCGAGGTGCCGTCGCGCCTCTCCCCCCGGTGGTGGCTCTACGTCTTCTCGGTGAACTCCTACCTCTTCAAGCACGCTCTGAAGGGCCGTCTCCGGCGCTTGCGTTGGCGCCGCCGTCATGCCCACGGAGGAAGCCATCACCCTCATATCCCCGACGCTGAGGCGGGCGCCTCGTCTCGTGACAAGGCGGTGTGGGATTACCTCTCGGATCAGCCGCACCAGCACGCAACCCGGGGGGAGAAGCTCGCGATCCGAGTTGCCGACAGTCCCGGCCACCTCCGTGACCTCGCGGTTGTGGTCTCATCCGTGCTTCCGGTACGCAGGAGGTATCGGGCGCTCAAGGAGTCGAGGTACAAAAAACCTGTTCCATTCGCCGGAATCGGCCTCGCCGTGCGGCCGTGGCCCGATGATCCCGAGGCTCATCTGAACGCTCTCGAAGAGCTCCGGGTTGGCCCGGTCCTGATCCGGCTCCACCCCTGGGACACGAACCATGACGACGAGGAGGAGCTGGCCGCGGCGCTCTATTCGAGAGGCCACGAGCTCGCTTTTTCGATTCCCCAGAATCGGCACCTGGTTTGCGATCGCGGGCGCTGGCGGGCCGTCGTGGAGGAGCTTGCCGAACGGTTCACGAAGTACGGACGGCACTTCCAAGTGGGGCAGGCGATCAACCGGAGCAAGTGGGGTGTGTGGACCAGGGGAGAGTACCTCGACCTCTATCAGGAGGCGGCGGAGATCCTCCGTCGCCACGATGAGGTGGAGGTCATGGGCCCGGCGGTGATCGACTTCGAGTTTCAGGTCGTGCTGGCATTGATCAACCGGCGGCGGCCCGGCCTCCGCTTCGATGTGGTCTCGAGCCTGCTCTACGTCGATCGGCGGGGTGCGCCGGAGAACCGTCACCTTGGTTTCGACACGGTCGACAAGGTCACGCTGTTGAGGGCTATCGCGGAGGTCGGACATTCATCGAGCGACCGCTGCTGGATCACCGAGGTCAACTGGCCGCTGTGGGAGGGGCCCCATTCCCCGGCCGGGAAGACGGTGTCGGTCGGGGAGGAGGAGCAGGCGGATTACCTGGCGAGGTACTATCTGCTCGCGCTCGGAACCGGACTTGTCGAACGCGTCTACTGGTGGCGGCTGGTCGCCCGCGGCTACGGTCTTGTAGCGCCGGAGAGTGGCGGATCGCTGCGCCGACGTCCGGCGTGGAGTGCGCTCAAGACCCTGATCAGCCAGGTCGAAGGCGCCACTTTCCAGGGGCCTCTGCCGGCGCCCGACGGCGCCTTCCTCTACCATTTCACCCGGGAGTCTGGCGAGTTGGTTGTGGGCTGGAGCGTGACGCCGAACGTGCGTGCGACCTTACCCCGACCCGCCGAGGGCGCCGTGAGTCGCGACGGGCAGACTCTGCCCGCCCCTGACGGCGTCGATGTCTTGCTCGGTCCGTCTCCGGTCTATTTCGAGCTGGGATAGGGTCGGGTGGGTGATGACGTTTGCTCGCGTTCCGGCGACGAGCTGCTGACTTCGAGGCGACCTTTTCCCATCGCGCTCCCCGTGAGGATGCCAGGCACGCTGATTCGCTCTTACGCGGTTCAGCGTAGCTTGCGCGCCTCGGCGAATCGGGATGCCAGGCACCTCCGAAGGAGCGCGCTTTCCAGAGGTTCGGATATGCGCTGCTGGCAGGTGACGCGATCTTCTGCCGTCCCGCTTCCCGAGAGTGCCCCCCTGCAATTCGCCCGGCGAATTGCGATCCGCAATCCGAAATCTGCTCCACCTCCGGTCAGCGCGCCCTTTCCCAAATTCAAAACTCAAAACTAAGAACTCAAAACTAATAACTGTCCTTCCTACCTCGTGCTACCATCCTGCGGTCCTCGCCGCGGAGTGATCGGGCGAGACCCCTGAAACCATGGACGAGCAAACCGATACCCGTCTCTCCGAACCGGCAGCCTCCGGCCCGGTCATCCGTGAGCGCCTTTCGCGGCGCCGGATGACCTGGTGGCGAAGAGCTCTCTTCGCGGTGGGTGCGCCGATAGTCGTCGGTGTGCTTACTCTCGTCTGCGCCACGTACCGCTTCAGGGTTCAGGGTGAAGAAAAGATTCTCAGGCTTGCCGCCGCCGGCAAGCCGATGGTGCTCGCGATCTGGCACGATGGGCTCTTCGTGCTTCCCTGGTTTCTACTGCGACTGGCCAAGCGCGGGGTACGGGTCACGTATCTGATCAGCCCGTCGGTGGACGGGGAGTTCGGAGTGAAGATGGTTGACGTCGTTGGCGGTTACGTTGTCCGTGGGTCCGCCACCCGCAGCGGGGCGGCCGCCCTGCGCGGGCTCTTCCGGGCGATCAGACGAGACAACGCCTCGCCTCTGATCACTCTTGACGGTCCCAAGGGCCCTCGCCATCACTGCAAGCCGGGAGCGGTGATGATCGGACACCTGGCGGGTGTGCCGATCGTCCCCATCGCTTGTGCCTCGCGGTGGAGTTGGCGTCTCCCTACCTGGGACAGATTGCTGGTGCCGTTCCCGCTGGCCCGGGTCGCGATCAACGTCGGGGATCCATACATCGTGCCATCCGGAAGTGAAGAGTTCGATTTGGAAGCACACCGAGCGGCGCTCGAGGAGCGCTTTGCTGCAGCAATCACAGAGGCCGAAGCGCGGCCCGGGCGCCGCGGTCGCCATTCATGACACGAACTTGATTCGAGGAGGAACGATGCCCGAGGACACACGTCAGCCTTTGGATGATCTCAGGTTGGATCAGGCCAACCTGTTCAAGGAAG
>JBGMRN010000299.1:0-3666 GCA_048061535.1 Thermoanaerobaculales bacterium
GGGACGAAGCGACATGAGCTTCGGGTCAACGGTCAGGCCGTTTCGGTGGTGGCTGACGCCGACGAATTATTGCTGTGGGTCCTCCGCGACCGCCTGCAGCTCACTGGCACCAAGTTCGGGTGTGGTGAGGGCGTTTGCGGGGCGTTGCTCCTGCCGAAGTATCATATCCAGCTCACCGGGGTCGAGTCCGCAGATCTCGAAGCCGCCGCAGCGTCGCCCGGAGTCGAGCTTGCCTTACTCTCCAACGAGGTCCGGAAATCGCTGCCGAGGGGGTGTGGTGAGTTGCCGTCATTCCCACCGTGGGCGCCATCGCCAATGCCGTGTACGACGCCGTCGGCGTGAGGAGTTGCACCCTGCCGTTGACGCCGGAGCGGGTTCTCGCAGCTCTGCGTTGAAGATCGCCGGTCGCAGCAGCAGGCTGGAGAGATATTCGAGTTCGCGAGGTCTCCGGTGGGGGAGACTCGAGACTGACTACCAGACGTCGATCTCGCGAATGAACCATCGGTTCGAAACGTTGTTCACGGTGTTCGTGATTCTCAGGTATCGGGCTTTCGTCGGCTCGAAGGTGATCTTGAGACCGAGATCGTTCGGCCGGAAGAAGGCGGTGATCGGAAGGGCTGTGAGCTCCTTCGAACTCACTACGCGCCACGACTCGCCGTCCGTCGAGACCTCAAGAACAAAGCCGTGCGGGAAGCTCCTGCGATTTTCCCCGAGCTTGAACTCGATTCCCCTCAAGGTGTGCACGCTTCTGAGATCGAGGAGGAACCACGTTCTGGGCTCCAAAGGCCCGCCGTTCCACCAGGTTTCGATCCGGTTGTCGATGGCCCGCATCGCGCGAGGGCCGTTCACGCTGGCCTGGGCGACCCAACCTTCCCGCGGGAGGAGGGAACGTTCGGAAAGCTGCGATAGGCCATCGGTCGCTCCCTCCCCTGGGGCAAGCTCCCAGACCTCGGCCGGACCTTCCCGGCGAACCCGACGGCTGGCCGGCACCGTTTCTGCAAGCCCTGCTCGAGCCTGCGCCAATCTCTCTTTATCGTCGAACTCGTCGGTGTGAAGGATGACGTACCGAACCCCCAAAAGCTGTGCATCATGAATTGTCTGTTGTGGCGGGAGATCCTCCCATCTCCGCCGGAGCTCGCGGTAAATCGGCGGGGAAATACCACTGTAGCCGTTGACCATCGGGCGCCAGTGCAGGGTTGAACAGTAGGTTCGGAAAATCTCGGGGCGGTTTCTGTGCCGCTGTTGTCTCAGGGGTAGCGGAAGCTCCAAAATGGGGCCGTCACCGCCCTCGTCGGCGAGCCACCGGTAGACTGCCGGAAGCTCATCCTTGACCGGCACGCGGACCGAGGGGACGGGAATCGAAGTGTATTCCACAAGCGCGACGAGCGGAATGACGACTGCCGCTGAGCCGCGAATCCACCGCCTTCGTGAAGCGATGAGCGCTTTCATGCCAAACGCCGCGAGAACCGCGATCGACATCATCGTGATGATATGAATCCGGGACGCCACGCGCAGGCCGTCGAACCCCGGAACGTATTTGTAGAGGAATCCGTAGGGTCCGTTGATCGAGAGGCCGAAGCTGAGGATGAAGGCAAGGCCGAGGAAGAAAAGATGCAAGAAGAGGAAGCTGCGTGGAGTCGCGAGGGGTGGAAACCACCGCCGGCGAAACCGCTCATCCACGGTGCATCGGGCGGCGAGCAGAAGGACGAAAGGCAACAGGGCATGGAAGTAGTTGGGAGTTACGGTTCCGATCTCGTAGAGCACGATGGCGACGGTCGCCACCGAGCAGATGGCGATAAACACGCGTTTTTTGGTCTTGGGCGTGGCCACCGCACGGCCGTCGAGCGGGCCCGCCGGCCGCCGCGGCGATCCTCTCGTGAACCGAACGGCGGCCAACCCGCCCAGCGTTGCGAGAAGGACTGCCGCCAAACCCGGGAAGAGCCGTGCTTCGTTGTGGCCCAGGGACATCCAGCCGTAGGGCCGGTTGAACTTCGGTGTCGCCAGAAAGCTCGTGAGCTCGACACTCGAATCCACAGTCCGGCGAAACTCCATCTCGTGTTGCATGGCGACGTACTGATAGAGAAAGGGCCCGACAAGAGCCGCGATGGTCAAAGCCAAGACGGCCAGCTTGACGAGGTAGAGCGGGTTACGCAGCTTGCTTCCTGCGAGCGTGTGGTAGGCCACGGTGAGGGTGACGAAGAAGGAAAGGTAAACAGCGTAATAGCCGTTGGCGAGAATCTGGACAACGGAGAAAAGACCCACGAAGGCCAGATCCCGCCAGCGTTCGTGGGCGAAGAACCGGGCGAGGAAGAGAAACACCAGCGGGATTCCGCCGGCGGACACGATCTGAAGGTGGGAAAGGTGGGCGAACATGAAGGGGGAAAAGGCATAAACGATCCCAGCCACAACCCCGGCCATCACCTGGCCGGTGAGGTATCTGGCGTAGACGTACATTCCGAACGCAGAGGTCAGGAACGCGACGAGCAGGACGACGTTGTAGGCGAAGACCGGATTGCCGGTCAGCAGCAACGGTGCGGCGGCCACCAGGGACTGCGGGAACAAGTGCTCGGAGTACGCCAGCGTGCGTTCGTAAGGGAAGAAGATATTGGCGTCGAAAAAACCGGAGATGTTGCCGTTCTTCAGCTGCTCGACATCCCAGCTGAGGATCCAGGCATTGAGCAACGGGTCGCCCGGATCTTTGACCGCTGTGCCCATTTCAGTGATGACGGGGAAGGTCATGACGATTGTGAGCAACCCGAAAACGGCCAGCACGGCGAGATCGGTACGTACCTTCCCCATATTTTCTATTCCTCCGGTCTCGACGACCGATCGGTGAGAGAGGGTTGTCGACCGGAGGGGTGCGGAGAGATCATCAGGTCCAGGATTATAGTCGACGCTCGTAACCCGAATCCTGCTCCGGCAAAGTGATGAGCGACCAAGGGAGGTTATTCATGCGTCGGATTTCCGTGTTTTCGATCTTGCGGTAGGACCGCATGCTGCGGCGTTGACCGATGATGTTCTCGATGAGGGGCGGCTCATCTCGGTCGATCTGGGCGGTACGCCGGTGGTCGTGCTGCGGGGCGCCGACGACGGGGTGCGCGCGTGGGTCTCCCGCTCCGGCGAAACCGACCTGAAACTGACCGCGCGTCCTGGGGGCGGCGCCGCGTTTCGGGACGCCGGTGGTTCCACCTGGGATCTCGTCAGCGGACGCTGCTCGGGTGGCCCGCGGGCGGGTGAGAGCCTCGAGAGCGTCGCCGTGACACCGGTCTACTGGTTTGCGTGGTCGGGCTTTTACCCGAACACCCAGGTCGTGGATGGCTCAGGGTCCTGAGCTTCGGATACTCGATGCTGGATGGTGGACTTGCCACCGCGTAGGACGGCGGCGCCGTGGTCGCCGGGCCGCGGTTTCGTGAGGAGGGCGCCGCACTCGAGACGGGCGAGGGGTGGGTTAGACTGATCGGGCGATGACAGACGGAGTTCAACGGTCCGGCGGGGAAGAGCCTTTGCAGAGTCACAGGGGTGCTGACGAGCTCACAGCGCCGGTGACAGAGGCTTCCGCCACAGAGGATTTCAAGAACCCGGCGCCCGACTGGGATCGATACACGATCGTTGGTTTTGTGGGCGAAGGCGCGATGGGTCGGGTTTATCGGGCGGTGGATCAGCAGC
>JBGMRN010000300.1:0-3642 GCA_048061535.1 Thermoanaerobaculales bacterium
CAAACTGATCGCGGCCGGAAAACTGCACTTCCCGAACAAGCTCACGCACCGCATCACCTCCCGTAAATGATTTGTTTCTCAAAATTTGACCTCATAAATATGTCACGGCAGCATAAAATATAACACCACGATCCCCACTGTGTCAAGGCCATTCGACCGAAACCCAGTTCGATTGATTATCAGACTCCGAGCTTCACAAGTCAAGTGCCACCTACCCTGAATCCAATTTCCAGTGATCTCATGTCGCAGAATTCGGTCATGATTCGGAGGACAGACCGGATGAAGGGAGTGATCGCCGGTGTGTCACGCCAGTATATCGGGTGTAGGTAGGCACCGATCTCCGCCCGGTCGAAGCTCTCAATCCGCCTCTCTGGTCAGCCAGACGTAGATCCCTCCCGGCCGATCCTTTCGCGGCGTAAAACCGGCAATAATGTCGTCCAGCCCGTCGCCGTCGAGATCTGCGAGCTGGACCGAAAACGCGCGCCCCATGCTGGAAAACACCGAATCGGCTGTTTCTCGGACGAACTGTTTGTTCTCTGTCTGCACGAAGACTTCCAGCCCCCCACTCTTGCGCGCAGCCACCAAGTCGGCGAGACCGTCGCCGTTCAAATCTCCTGCGCCGAGACGGAAGAAAATGTCGGCACGATTTTTGTCCCACACCAGAGGGGTTCCCATCACAGGCTCTTTGTCAGCCGTCTCGACAGAGTAACGAATGATGCCGTTGCGTGCCGTCGTTTTCCCGCCAACCATCTGGAACTGGACAAAAACCGCATAGACGTTGCCTTCTGCGGGAACGGCATCGTAGTGATAGGCGGAGCTCAGGACCCCGCGGTGTTGAGCTGCCTGCCAACCCTCAGACCCTCGATTGAAGTACACCAGTCGCCGCCAGTCGACGGCATTTGACGAGAGGACGAGATCCGGCCGGCCATCTCCGTCCATATCCGCCGACCGGATCACGTCCGCAATCAGGTTCTGGGGGAGGCCAGTGGTCTCGAGCCGCCACGAGTTGGCGCCATTGAGCGCGACCCAGACGGTAGCCGCTTCGGAAATTCGGGCGTTGGTCTGGAGGTCATAGTCGATTTCCGCCACAAACGCGAGGTCCTGGCGTCCATCACCATTGAAATCTGCCGCCGTCACCGCTCTCGAGGAAACCCGAGGATCGGGCGAAGGCAACCGCTTGAACTCGGCGAACTTCCCCTGACCGTCTCCGTAGAGCACGTACTGCGCCTTGAAGTGGATCGCAATGGCGAGATCCTGGTGGCCGTCACCGTTGAAATCGGCCACGGCCACACCGCCGTAGTCGAAGGGAACCCCCCGCGCCCACCCCACGTCTTGCCAGAGGCTGAAACCGCCAGCGCCGTCACCGAGAAAGATCGCGGGCAGCGGCGGGATGCTCTTGCGCTGCGGCGGGAACACCAGGTCGAGGTGACCATCTTCGTTCATGTCGGCGATCGCGAAGTTCATTTGCCACCGGCCGGAATCCGGGAGGTTCGGCGCAGCGGGCTCAAATTTGAGCCCACGCTCGAAGGGTGGCGGGATCTGCTCGGCCAAGGGATCCATGAAATACACGGCCCCAGGCTGCTTGAGCGCCTCGCTCTGCATCGCAAGACCAATTTCCCGAATCTGATTGCGAACCCAAATGGGATGGATCGGGGACTGAGGATCGTCTGGTGGGAGGTTACGCAGCCAGATAGTCTCTCCTTCCTCGCGCACGATTTCCATTTTGTAGGAGACAGCCACGTGCGGAAAGACGAAACGGTCGTCGATGCGAACAATCCCCTTTTTGGGCACCGGCTTGGGCGCCATCCAGTCGATCAGGAACTCTTCCCAGGTTTCGAACCTTTGCGTCGTGAACTTCTCCAGCTCCTGATGCTGCTCTTCGGTGATCCGCTCTCCCGTCGATCCGACCGTCTCGGCCTGGGCATCAATATCAGTTTTCCCATCTCCGGATGGGCCCTGCTGCGCCCAGCCGATGGTTGCAGCAAGGCCAAAAGCCAACAGCACGGTAATCACTCTCTTTCGATCCATGACAAAACCTCCGAACATTTACTCTAGGATTTTTCCGTCACACCAGATCAGGTATCGACGAGCGCCAGCGGTCGAGGACCGCCGAACCGGCCAGCAGCAGCAGCAACCCGCCGATCAACAGGTAGGCGAGAGCTGCGGGGCTGGGAGGCGGCGCGCCGACGAGGCCCGTCCGCAGGACCCCGACCAGCGGCGTCAGGGGGTTGAGATTGACGACGGCGCGAACCAACTCGGATTGCACCAGGTAGAGAGGATACACGATGGGCGCGGCATAGAACATCACCTGCAGGGCGAGCCCCAGGACCTCTGCCACATCGGGAAGGAAGGCGCCGAAAATACTCGCCATGAGCGCGGCGCCGACGATCCACAGCGCGACTGCCGCCAGCCCGAGCAAGACCCACCCAACCCCGACCAGCCCGAGATGGCCTTTCAACGCACAGTAGGCCACCACCAGTGCGAAGGAGATCGCGTGGTGGAGAAGGGTCCCCAGCACATCGCCGAGGACCAGCACCTCGGCCGGCATCTTCACGCGCTGCACCAGGTTGGCGTGAGCCCGAAAGACCCGCGCCGCGCGCAGCACGGTGTCGTTGACGGCCAAGAAAGGCACCAGACCGGTAATCAGGAAAACTCCAAATCCCACGGTCGGACGCCGAGCAAGATCGATGCCAAGTCCGTCGACCTTGATCTGCAGGATGGCCGAGAAGACCACCATGTAGAGGGCGAACTGGACCGCGGTGGCGACCGGAGTCCACAACCAGCCCAGGTAGGAACCGGCATGACGGGCTGCAAAGGCCCGCCAGGCAAGCTGCCCGAGCAGAAAACGATGCCTCCTCAAGGTCGGCAGGAGGCGCAGGGCTGCGAGGAGATGATGTCCCATAAGTCCTATCGAAGCAATGAATTTCACTTACTCTGGGGATGCCGGCTTGTGGCTGTGCGTGACCCCGGTCACGGGCGGAGGTCCCCGGTCCGATTTTCCTTGACGCAGTTGCTTTCACCGCATATTATGGATGTCGAACGGCCGACGTGCGCCCTCCGCTCGAGCGGGATGGTACTACAGGCCGCGAAAGGACGCCAACCGAGATGGCTCGGAAAGCCCAACCAGCAGCGCCCCAGGTCGAGGCCATCGGCACTCGCCTGCGCCAGCTGCGCAAGGAGCGCCACCTCACGCAGGCCGAGCTGGCGCGCCAGATTGGCATCGTTCAGTCCGATCTGTCCCGGATGGAGAAGGGCGAATACCGGGTCTCCCTCGACAATCTTTTCAAGATCCTGTCGGTCTTCGACCTCGAGCTCGCCGACTTTTTCGGGGAGCAGCCGCGCAGCACGGCGCCGGCGCCGCTCAGCCAGCAGGACATGCAGATCCTGCATCTGCTGCGCGAGCTCAGCCCCGAGGCGCGGATCGAGGTCCAGGAGTTCCTCGAGTTCAAGCTGCGCCGGGAACGGACCGAGCGCCGGGCCAACGAGGCGCGTCGCCCGCACGAGGCCGAGTCATGAGGACGCGCTTCGACGAGCTGCTGCGGCGGGCCGAGGAGGTCTTTGCCGGAGGTGACATCCACGCGGCGATCGATCTCGCCGCCGAAGCGGAGGAGCTCGCCACTGCGGAAGGCGCGACGGATCTCA
>JBGMRN010000301.1:0-1446 GCA_048061535.1 Thermoanaerobaculales bacterium
CCGTCGGCGAATGACGATGCCGCCCCGAAGAAACCGAGCCGGCGGCGGCGAGGTGGGCGCAGACGCAGGAAAACCGCAGCAGCTGTCTCCGGTGGTGAGGACGCCGCAGCCGACACCTCATTGAAGGGTGAAACCAGAGCAACCGAGGCGAACGAATCGCAAGCTCAGGACACGAACGAGGCTGAACACCCTCCCGCCAAGAAGTCCCGCCGCCGCCCGCGACGCCCCCGCAAGAAAGAGGCCGAGGCGGCGCCGGCGGTTGCGGATGCCTCCCCCGTCTCCGGATCGTCGTCCGACCGGGACCCGTTTTCGTATTGACGGCGACGAGGGCAATCGTGCCGCTCATGGTCTCCATGTCGATATCACCGTCCGCTTGTGGTTGATCCCTGAGCCATCGAGGCCGGTGGCGGGCCGCTGTTTTCGCCACATGCAGACAGTACCGCCCTGGTGTCCTCGGGGTCGATCCAACGGATGGGAACACCCCGCCGCTCCATCCCACGAAACCAGGTCTCCTGGCGCTTGGCGAAGCGACCGATCGCCAGCTCGAGATCGCCGACCGCCTCGTCGAGTGATTTCCTCCCGAGAAGGAACTTCCCGAGCTCGCGATACTCGAGGCCGAGCTCGGAGAGCCGACCGATGGAGAGTCCACGCTCGAGCAGCCCCCGCACCTCCTCCACCATGCCCTCCTCGATCCGGCGGCGCAGCCGAAGACCGATCCGCCCCCGCAACGTTCGCCGTTCGACGGTCACTCCGAAGACCGTAAAGCGCAAGTTGACTCCCGGCGGAACGCTGGTCCGTTTCCGGACGGTCCGAGAGGCCCGGCCGGAAGCCCTCTCACAACCGCGAATCGCAAAGTCGGCGACCTCGAGCGCCCGGATCACCCGCCGCGCACTGGAGAGGTCGGTTTCGGCAAACAGGGCTGGGGCTTTTCGCTCGAGCTCGGCCACCAGCTCCTGACGACCACGGCCGGCGAGCCGCGCTCGCAGCTCCCGGTTCCGCGGAACATCGGCAATCCGAAAGTCGCGCACCACCGCCTCGACATACAGCCCGCTCCCACCCACCAGGATCAAGGGCGTCGCTCCGGAACCGAATTTCTCCTCCTCCGCCTTGGCGCGCAGCACACGATAGCAGTCCTGTTGGTACTGGTAGATCGTGTAGACCTCCTCGGGCTCGACGACATCGATGAGGTGGTATGGAACCGGCGGCGTCACTCGCGAGTACTCCCCGAGGTCCTTGCCGGCGCCGAGATCGAGCCCGCGATAAACTTGGCGCGAATCTGCCGAGAGAATCTCCGAGCCGATTCGATGGGCTACCTCCACCGCCAGCCTTGTCTTGCCGCAGGCGGTCGGACCGACGATGACCACCACGTGCAGGCTCATCGCTCGAACCGGTCCCGAAGCCGGCGCTCAATGCCTTCCACTTCCTCGCGATCCCCACCGGCCATGA
>JBGMRN010000301.1:1546-3633 GCA_048061535.1 Thermoanaerobaculales bacterium
GTGTTCACAACCTCGTGGCAAAGCGGCGGCGCCGTCAGCCCGCCGCCGTCCACGTCGAAAACCGCGGCAATATCGAGCACGCGGCGGCGCCACCGCTCGAGGAGCACACAGTTGTCCCATGCCAACAAGCGCTCCACAGCAGCACGATCGACCACGCTCAGCTCGCGCGAGCGGAGCCGCCGGTTGCCAAGTCCCGAGTTGCCGTGCTCGGACTTGACGATCCAGCCGCGTTCGCCGGACGGTCTGGCGGCCAGGCACGCCTCGAGCGCCCCGAGGGTGTCGAACTCGCCGAGCAGAGAGCCATCGTCACTCCGGGCCCGCTCCACGGCGGCGGAGAAGCGCCGGCCGTTGACCTTGCGAACGACCTCGAGCGGCGGATGAGGGGAGGGCTCGTCGTAGGACAGGTTGCGGCGCACGGCCTCCGCGTTCCAACCGAACGGGACGAACTGCGCCGACGGTCGGATCGCCGGCGAAACACTGACGTGGAGTCTCTCGAACCCGAGCCGTTCCAGGTAGTCGAGAAAACCGTCGGGGGGAGCCTCGGGCACGATGACCGAGTCCCCGCCCAGGCCCAGGAGTAGGAGATGCAGGGGCAATTCTTCAGCCTGCTGCGCCTTCGAAGCCCGGCCGGAAACTCGCTCACGGCTGCAGATCGCGGATGAGGCGCGCAGGCTGAGGTCAAAATCCGCATTGATCAAGAATTCTCGCATGCAAGCCCTAGATTACATCCCCCGCGTCAACCTGAGGCGATCTCCGACCGTCCCATTGCCGACCGCTCGGACAGGTCCAACAGGCTCGCGTCGGGCACCGCCACAGCACCGTGACTTTTTCACTCCGGCGTTCTCGACCGGAACGGCATGACGCCGTTCCACCACGCCCGATACTGGCGCTGGCAGCCTGTCCGACGGTTTTTTTCTCCATTATGTGTAGAATAGACCCGAGCCAGCCGTATCCCGCCGCCGCGCACCCGTAAGTGAGGCGGTTTGTGCGAAGCTTGCTCTTCCCTGTCAATGGGCGAAACCGCCCTTTGGCAGGCCCTTGAATCGTTCCCCACGGGGCGCGACCCGGACGGAGGAGGCATGATCGGTCAGACGGTTTCCCACTACCGCATCCTCGAGTCGTTGGGAGGCGGTGGGATGGGCCTCGTGTACCGCGCACACGACACACGCCTTGACCGGCCGGTGGCGCTCAAGTTCCTCCCCAAGGAGTGGAGTCGGGAAAAGGAGTTCCGCGAACGGTTCGCACGCGAAGCGCGCGCCACCTCCGCCCTCGACCACCCGCATATCTGCACCATCTACGAAATCGACGAGACCCCCGACGGCCAGCTTTTTATCGCCATGGCCTACTGCCCGGGCGAAAATCTCAAGCAGCGCATCCTCCGCGGCCCGATGCCGATCGACGAGGCGGTGTCCTACGCCATCCAGATCGCGGACGCCCTCGTGCGGGCCCACGAGCACGGCATCGTCCACCGCGACGTCAAACCGGCCAACATCCTGATCTCCGATCACGACCGGGTCAAGGTCGTGGACTTCGGTCTCGCCAAGCTAGCCGGCGAGGCGGCGGTCACCCGGGAGGGCACGGTTGTGGGCACCCCGGCTTACATGTCGCCGGAGCAGACTCGGGGCGAGCCCGTCGACGGACGCAGCGACATCTGGGCCCTGGGCGCAGTGCTCTACGAGATGGTCGCCGGCCGGCGCGCCTTTGCCGCAGACCACGAACAGGCCGTGCTGCTGGCCATCGCCAGCTCCGACCCCACGCCGGTGGAGACCTTGCGGCCAGACGCTCCCTCGGAGCTGCTGCGGATCATCCGCCGCTGTCTCAAGCGCGACCTCGACCGTCGTTACCAGGACGCTCGCGAGCTCCTTGCGGACCTGCGTCGATTTCGCGGCGATCCCAGTCCAGCGGAGATCGTGACCCATACGCTCCTGTCGGTCGGCACGCTCCGCCGCGGTGGCTTTCTGATCCACCGTGTTCTGCCCGCCGCGGCCGCGGTGTCGTTGTTGATCCTTCTGGCGGTGTTCTACCCCATCGTCAACCGGCAACCTCCGCGTCATCTTCTGGTCCTCCCCTTCACCTGCGTCGGGGCG
>JBGMRN010000302.1:0-3573 GCA_048061535.1 Thermoanaerobaculales bacterium
CGTTTGGTCATAACCACTGCATCCTCGCCATCGCCGTAGTAGCTCTTGCGCCACCCGGCGTGGGCGTAGTCCAGGGCCTCGTACAACGCGATCGCAGACTTGTTTCCGGCCCGAACCTCCAGAGTCAACGACTCCCCACAGACTTCAACAGCGTGATGCTCCGCAATGCCCATGACCCGCCTCGCCAGGCCGCCCCTCCGAAACCGAGGCAACGTGGCCACCTTGAGGACGTGCAAATCCAGATACTGCCAGGCGCAGAAGAGATACGCGACCATTTCGCCGGCGGGATCGACCAGGAGGCGGTTGAACCGCCCGGGGGCCACGATTTCGGAGAGGAAAAACTGGGCGGGCCAGGGGTCCGTGAAGCAACACGTTTCGGCCTCTGAAAGGGCCCGCACATCGCCCGCCTGGGGCGGGCGAATACTCAGTCGGGCCGCCACGTCAATCTCCCCCACCCCGCTGGTGGATCGGCGGGCCCTCGACGTAGAGTGGTTCGAGCGGCTCTGACTCGACCCCGAGTGAAGTCAACAAGAGCAGGGATTCCGCCGCCCCACGCACGGTCAGGGCGCGCTCGGATCTCCCCAGGTCCAGAGCCTCGGACGCCACCCACGGCCCCCGTTCGTGAGCGTCAGCGACGGACACGACCTCGATCTCGCCGACCCCCCGCGGCGGGCAACGCGACTCGAGCACGAAGGCGCGCGCGTAGACCTCACCTCGGCGGCCCGGCTGGGCGCTCCAGACCGTCCCCTCCTCCGGACAGCGGGCAGCCTGCATGAGAAGCGAATCGTAGGCCACACACTCGGCGCCGGTCGCCGCCGCCAGGCCGGCTACCGTCGCGAGACCGGCCCGAATCCCGGTGAACGATCCCGGTCCTCGCGAGACGACGAGCTTTCCGATGTCCCCGGGACTGATCCCCGCATCCTCCACCAGCAGATCCACCGCCGCCAGCAACAAGGTCGACCGCGGCGCCACGCCCCCCAGGCGAACAACCGAGACTGTGCGCAGGGACGGTCCCACGAGTGCTGTCTCGAGGTGCGGTCCACAGGTCACCAAGGCCAAAATGGGCGTTTCGGTCACGGCCTCGGTCTCACTCTTCCCTCCCCCGATCACCGTAAAACCTCCTCGGCCACCTCCGCACCGACAGCGGGACGCAGCTCGAGGCTGGCAACGGCCGCTCGTTCCACCGCCTCGAGCCCGAATGGAAAGCGCGCAGCGCCGACCTCGAGCCAGGTCCCGATCTGGTCCGCGTAGTGGGCCGACCAGGGCCGGCCCGACTCTCCGACCGGCAGCACCAGAATCGTCTCGTCCCAGTTACCAACCTCCGCGACGAAGCGCATGGATGGTATCGCGGAGACGGTGAACGGCTGTCGCCGGCTGAAATAATGGGCGTTGACAGTCACGTTGTCACCCGGGACCGGGAAGGGCCCCCGGCTCCACGCGGCTGCAACCAGTCTGCCGACAAAGGGGAGCCGGGCCAATGGGTGCTCGAATCGCACCTGGTGGACCCCTCCCCATCGACGCTCCGAACCGCGGCGGTCGAGCTGGTCCAGGACCGCGGCCACGACCTCGGCCCGGTTCTCCCGAGCCGGGCTCGTGACGTCGTCCCACCACGCCTCATCGAGGCCCCCCGCGAGCAGGCGCAGAATCTCCTCAGCTCCCAGCGGACTCCTCTGCAGGCCATCCCGCGCCGCCTCGTCACCTCCGACTGCCTCTTCCAACCCCTGAACCAGGGAGGCGAATCGCTGCGCAGCCACGCTGTCGACATCCATGCGCCCATCCCAGTCGGTCAAGATCTCGGCGGTGGGTCCTCCGTGCTCCTCCAGCTCGGTCCACAGCTGCTTGAGCATCGCGATGGCTCGTCCCGAAACAAGGTCACCTTGCAGCTCGAGGCACGAGGACAGGCGCCAATCGTCGCGCGCGGCGAGAACCGTTCGGATACGGCGTACGCGCCAGGGTGGCGCAAACTCGCCGGGAAAACTTCGATTCGCCGGGAAATCGCCCTCGGTGAAGATATCTTGATTTGCGGCCGCCAGAAATCCTTCCTCCGGATCCAGACGTCTGAGATCGGAGGCCACCGGTCTGAACCCCTTCCATGTCCAGCTCGAATCAGCGCCAATGGAGGGCAATCTGCCGGCCCCCCGACCCCTGATTGGTGTTCTGCCCACCACCTGCTGAAGGATATGGCCTCGATCATCGGCAGCAACAACGGTCATCGAAGGTCCTGTCACCCCGGTCCAGGCTTGAGCCACATCCTCCACCGTCGCCGCACCATTCATTCTGAGAATTGCGCGCAGCAAGCTAGGACCGTGCATGCCCGTCCACGAAAGGGCCAACACCTCGTTTCTCTGCGCGCGCACCAGCGGACCGTGCACCGAAAGGCGGATCTTCAACAAGACCGGCGACTCCTGCCACCGCACCTGGATCTTCTCGGTCACGGTGCGCAGGGGCTGCCAACGCCCGTCGATCAGCTCGCGATCACCTGCCTTGTCGAGAGTCAGGAAAAACAGATCCTGGTCGTCGAGCATGGAGAGGGTCAGACCCCAGGCAACGCGATCGGTGTGCCCAACCAGGACCCCCGGGAGCCCGGCAATCGACGCGCCGGCGAAATGAAGGCTCGGCGCCCGCAGGTGAATCGCGTAGAAGACTCCCGGCATTTGGACACCCAGGTGGGGGTCGTTGGCCACCAGCGGTCGGCCCGAGGCGCTACGCTCGGGGGCGATTACCCAGCTGTTCGAGCCGACGCCACCCATCGGCGGTGTGATGGGGTCGTACTCTCGAAATGGACTGACGATGTTGTTGCCTGGGGGAATCCAGGCGCGCGCCTCGACCGGTGTCCATCCCCAGAGCTCCACCGCCCGCTCGCGACCCAAACGCCCCAGCTCGACCGCCCGCTGCAACTCCTCACCCATCGCCCAGCTCATGTCGAGCTGCATCAGCTGACCGACGGCCAGAGAGTCCTCCGTCTTCCATGGTTCAGGATCGACGCCCAGTAGCCACGTCTCAGGCGTCACCCACCGACCGAAACGGTCGAGCGCGGCGTTCACACCCGCCGAATAGGCGCTCAGAACCTGCCGTTCCTCCGCCGACAGCAAGGCGGCCTGCCGCCGCGCCGAGGCCGCCAGCCGCAGGGTCCGCATCTTACGATCTTCAGCCAAAGTGGCCTCACCAAAAACCTCGGAAAGGCGTCCCCCGGCTTGCCTTCGCGCCAGATCCATTTGGAAGAAGCGGTCCCGGGCGTGCAGGTAACCCTGCGCGAACCACATCGCCATCTCGGTGTCTGCATTCACGTGTGGAATCCCGCGCGCGTCAAAAAGCACCTCGATCCGGGCCGGGCACCCAGGAATCTCCTCGACGACGCGCCCCCTCTCGGGGAGCCGGCTCGCGGCGGTGTGCGCCCGAAGGTGGGCCAGGCAGAGAACGAGAAACCCCAGCAGCAGGACCGCGCACGAGAGCATGATGAACCAGGGCCGACGAATCATTCCTATCCTCCGCCCGGACATTCTACGTTAAGCAGCCTCGCCGTCCCCGTCGCGAGTTATCGGAATTGAGTTACCGCCGCGGGAGCCGACCGAG
>JBGMRN010000303.1:0-1544 GCA_048061535.1 Thermoanaerobaculales bacterium
CGCGTCTTGGGGAGGCGCTGCACCACGGTGGCAGTTTTGAAGGCGGCGACCGGTCCGACCCGCTCGCGCACCATTTGCACCACTTCCGTGACTATCTCCGAGTGATCGCGCTTAACACCTGCGTTAAGCACCAGGAAGCCGAGTGGAAGCTGGCCCTTGAGCTGATCGGCGACTCCGATGACCGCGCACTCGGCGACGTCGGGGTGGTCGGCCAATACCTCCTCCATCGCACCCGTGGACAGACGGTGGCCGGCGACGTTGATGATGTCATCCGTGCGCGACATTACGAACACATAGCCGTCCTCGTCGATGAAGCCCGCGTCGGCAGTCTTGTAATAACCCGGAAACTCGGAAAGATACGCTTCGATGAAGCGCTCATCGGCGTTCCACAGTGTCGGGAAGGTCCCGGGCGGCAGCGGTAGCTTGATGACCAGTGCGCCGATATCGCCGCGTTTGACCTCGCGGCAGGCATCGTCGACGACGCGCACGTCCATGCCGACCGCCGCCTTGGTGGGCGAACCCGCTTTGATCGGTAGCTGTTCGATGCCAAGGAAGTTGGCGCAGATCGCCCAACCGGTTTCGGTTTGCCACCAGTGATCGATCACCGGAACGCCAAGGTTGCTTTCGGCCCATTTAAGCGTGTCCGGATCCAGCCGTTCGCCTGCCAGGAACAGCGCCTTGAACCGGGAAAGGTCGTAGTTCTTGATCAGCGCACCCTCCGGATCCTCTTTCTTGATGGCGCGGAAAGCTGTCGGCGCGGTGAACAGCACCCCGACGCGGTGCTGCGATATGACCCGCCAGAAAGCACCGGCATCCGGTGTTCCCACGGGCTTGCCCTCGAACAGGACTGTCGTATTGCCGTTGAGCAAGGGCGCGTAGACGATATAGGAGTGACCGACCACCCAACCCACATCCGAGGCCGCCCAGTACACGTCACCAGGCTCCACGCCATAGATGTTCCTCATTGACCATTTAAGCGCCACCGCGTGGCCGCCATTGTCGCGAACGACGCCTTTGGGCTCGCCGGTGGTTCCCGAGGTGTACAGAATGTACAGAGGATCCGTCGCAGCGACAGGCACGCAGTCATGGGACTCGGCCGCATCGACAGCCTCCTTCCAGTCAACATCCCGGCCGGGAATGAGTGCGCATTCCTCCATCGGCCGCTGAAGAATGATGCACATTTCGGGCTTGTATTCAGCCAGGTCGACGGCCTTTTCCAATAGCGGCTTATACGGCACGTTTCGGTTGACTTCGATCCCGCAGGAAGCGGAGACGATGACCCTGGGTTTGGAATCGTCGATACGGACCGCCAACTCCTTGGCTGCGAACCCACCGAACACCACCGAGTGGATTGCCCCCAGCCGCGCACACGCCAACATGGCAATTACCGCCTCGGGAACCATCGGCATGTAGATGAGAACGCGCTCACCTTTGGTAACGCCGTAGCTGGCAAGAGCGCCGGCAAACGCCGCCACCTCATCGCGAAGCTCGCGGTAGGTAAACGTCCTGATCGTGTCGGTGACGGGACTGTCGTAAATCAGAGC
>JBGMRN010000303.1:1644-3563 GCA_048061535.1 Thermoanaerobaculales bacterium
GCGATGGAAGCGGACATCCGCAGCACAGAAATCGATGTCCGAAAGCGCGCTGATCTTCTGCGTCTCGATCTCCTCAGCCATGACAATCAATTGGGCCTCGGCGATTCTTTTGGTGGCGAGCCGCGCGCATATGACTTCCAGCTCATGCCGCGCCTCCAGAACCTCGGGTACCTCGAACTCGCCGAGGCTAACGAGCAGCGCCGTCGCCGTGGCCAGATTGGAGCTTACTTCCTCATGGCTCGGTCGATTAACGAACGTACCACCCGCCGGTCCGCGCCGGGACCGGATGAGGCTCTGTGCGGCAAGCCGCTTGAGCGCTTCCCGGATCGTCGGGCGTGAAACCTGGAACTGCTTCGCCAGCTCGTCCTCCGTGGGGAGCTGATCATCCGCTTTCAGCGTGCCGTCGGTGATGGATTCGCGAATCCTCTCCGCGATCTGCTTGGCCAGTGACGCCGTGACCAGCGGTTCATACTTCAACTTCTGAGACGCCAAACGCACTTCTCCTTCAGATGAGGTCGATCAATTGGGACGAGAGAAGACCTTACCTTCGCCAAGTTTGTCATACCACTTTTTCCAACCGCGCCGCCTCTCTTTGAGTAAAGACTATTGCCATATTGATTAATTTGCTTGACAAATAGCATAATATTGCAATATATGCAAAGCTAACCATAAGAAACGCCCCGTATCGGGCGGAAACACTGAGGGAGGACGATTCATGAGCACGGGCGCCACGCACGGGGATGGTTCACGCCCTGATATCGTCGCTCTTGGTGAGCGGCCGCCCTCAGGCGTCGTTCCCGAAAGCATGCATGCTTTCTGCGTTCGCCAGGACCGCTTCGGCGAACCCGAGAAAGCGTGGCAGCGCGAGGTAATCGCGACTCCCGTCGCGGGGCCGAAGGACGTCCTCGTCTACGTCATGGCGACGGGGATCAACTACAACAATGTCTGGGCGGCCCTCGGCTATCCCGTTGACGTCATCGCGGATCGCCAGAAGAAGGGCGAGCCTGAGGATTTTCACGCCGGCGGAAGCGACTGCTCGGGTATCGTCTGGGTCATCGGCGACGAGGTTACCGAGGTTGCGGTTGGCGACGAGGTCGTCGTCCATAGCGGCTGGTGGGAACCGGACGACGCTTGGGTGCTGTCCGGCAAGGACCCGATGCTCGCGCCGTCCACGCGCATATGGGGCTACCAGACCAACTACGGCAGTTACTGTCAGTTCGCCCGTGTGCAGTCCCACCAGTGCCAGCCAAAACCCAAGCACCTGACCTGGGAACAAGCGGCCTGCTACATGCTTTGCGCCTCCACCGCCTACCGTATGTTGATGGGCTGGCCGCCGCATACCGTAGAGGAGGGCGACGTTGTGCTCGTTTGGGGCGCCGCCGGTGGTCTCGGTAGCATGGCGCTGCAGATTGTCGCCGCCCGGGGAGGCAAGCCGGTCGGCGTCGTCTCCGACGAGGACAAACGTCAGTTCTGCCTCGACCACGGCGCGGTCGGCGTCATCGACCGCCGAGACTTCGACCACTGGGGGCCCATGCCCGATACCGCCAGCGAGGATTGGGGCCGATGGATGAAAGGCGGGCGGGCCTTCGGTAAGGCGATCTGGGAGTGTGTCGGTGAGCGCAAGAGCCCGCGCATCGTGTTCGAACATCCCGGCCAAGCGACGCTGCCGACGTCCGACTTCGTCTGCGACACCGGCGGCATGGTGGTGATCTGCGCCGGCACGAGCGGCTACAACGTTACCATGGATCTGCGTTACCACTGGATGATGCAGAAGCGCTTCCAAGGCAGCCACCTGTCCAACGACGAGCAGGCGGCGGCGGTCAATCAAATGGTCATTGATGGGAAGGTCGATCCGTGTCTTTCGGACACGCTTTCTTTCGACGAGATCGGCCATGCCCATCAGTTGATGCACGAGAACA
>JBGMRN010000304.1:0-3555 GCA_048061535.1 Thermoanaerobaculales bacterium
GAGTGCTGATCCAGATCGGCAGGTATCGTCGAGAGATGCTCGTCTCCGACGATCGAGGCCAGGTGGGCGATGTCTTCCAGCTGCAGATGCGTGACGGATCTCACGGCGGCTTCAGCTCGCCTCAGCCAGGTGGGCGATGTGTTCCGGTTGCAGACGAATGAAGGCTCTCACGGCAGCTTCAGCTCACCTCGACCAGGTGCTCGAGAACCCGGAAGCCCACCCGGTCGGTGGCGGTCGTTCCCAGCACCCCCTCCCGCATCCTCGGGCCGCTGTTGGCGAGAACGACTACGGCGATGCGCTTTGCCTGGACGAAGCCCACAAACGCCCGGTATCCGCCGGTCGCGCCGTGGTGCCAGTGCACCTGGGCCTCGCCCGACGGCAGGCGCCCAACGGTCCAGCCCAGCGCCATCCCCTCCTGCGTGCGATCGTCGCTCAGCAAACCGCCGGAGACGCGGGCGACCAGACGCTCCAGGGCTCCCGGCGGTGCGAAGGTTTTCGCCCGCACGGCATGGCATTCCTGTAGCGGCGCGGTCAGTGAGGAAGGGCCGCTTCCCAGGTGAGCGGCCAGGAATGTGAGCAGGTCTTCGGCGGTGGACATCAGGGCGCCGGCTCCTGCGAATGCGGGCAGGTCCCAGTTGCGGACCCGCTTTCCGCGTGGGTTGTGCGGCGCGGCCAGTCTACGTTCCTGGTCCGGCGTAAGCTGGATGCCGGTGTCCATCATTCCCAGCGGCTCGCAGATCCTGCCGACGATCGCCGCTTCGTAGGAAAGGTCAAGCTTGCGCGCCAGGAGCGTTCCCAGCAGCGCCATTCCCAGGTTGGAGTAGCTCACTCGCCTCGCTTCCACGCGGCGCAGCTGTGGAGGGTGTTTGGAAAGGTACCGCAGCAGGTCGTCGGTGGAATACGCCGCGTAGGGATTGCCCCGGTCGCGCAGCATCGAGCGAATGATGTTGGACGGCATCTTGGGCAACCCGGCAGTGTGCGTGGCCAGGTGCTGCAAGGTGATCTGCGCTGGAAAGCGGGCCAGCTCGGCGGCGAGGCTCGCCACCGGGTCATCCAGAGCAACCGAGTCCTCCGCCGCCAGGATTGAGAGCAGCGTCGTGGTAAAGACCTTGGTGACCGAGCCGATCTCGAAAATCGTATCGCCGGCGGGGGTAGCTTCGCCCGCGGTCCCGTAGCCATGGACAGATCCCTGGCCGCCCTTGAGCACCCCTACCACAAGGCCGGAATGGGCTGGGTGGTCCGAGGTGGAGGCGATTATAGCGTCAATCCCGTCTTGCATATGGCAGTTTCTCTGGCGTCACGTGCAGGTCTTTCCGGTGCTTGGCTTTCAAGGTAAGGCCCACTTCCTACGAGGCCAATAACGCTAGGTACCCACCGAAGCTGTTCCCGATAATCACCAGGCGCTGTGGATCGACGGAGGCTTGCGCGAGCACCCAATCGGTGGCCGCAGCTACGTCGTCCAATGCCCCTCCGAACGAGTATTTGCCTTCCGAATCCCAGCAGCCCCGGTAGTGGAAGTAGAGGCAGTTCCAGCCCTCGTCTCGCAACCTGTAAGAGATATCGAGGTTCTTTTCGACTCCGGGAACACCCTGCAGGAGGATCACGGTGGGGCGAGGCCCACTCCCTCCGCCGCGGTAGAAGCCACCCAAGAGACTGCTGCCTTGTGAATCGAAGACGACGTCGTCAAGGCCGGCGTCGAAATTGAGCCCAGCTTCTGAAGGCAACACTGTGTGCATCTATCCTTTGAGCAATCGAGTGTAAGCCATTATCTAATGCTTCTGGCGTGCTTGGCTGCTATTCCAGGGAAGCTGCAGGGCGTTCGCGGTTAGTACGCGTTGTAGGTGTGAGGGCCCACGTTCTCCGCGTCAAGCGTGGCCGCAATCGCATCCTGCACTTTCTCGGGCAGCTCGCATTATTCCGCTCTTGGAAGGGACTGAGTTGCCTACAGATTCTGGCCTGATGCTCAGGCCGGCTAGGACTTCCAGAGTCGCGTTCTTTGGTATATGGTTGCGGGAGCAAACGTGCCCCCACCCGCATACGATATTACAGCAGAGGATGCAGATCCTTGTACCGGACCAGATTGATGCGCAAGTCGTTCTGGATCAGGGCCTCGGCCTTCATCTTAGCTGCCATCTTGCCACTTGCGGCCGGCTGTGGCCAAATCACCGGGCCGCCCCCTACCAGCACACCTCTTCCGATCATTCCCGCTACGGCAGCCCCCACGATCACGCCCTCTCCGACTCCGATCGGCCCCGCGGCCATCGATTTCAACGCTCCGATTGGGCTGGAGCCCTCTCCGCTCGACCTGGCTGTCATCGAAGCCGCAAACCTCGACCAGCTGGCGCCCTTCAAAGAGCTCTCGGCCGGGGGTTTGCCGGCCTCGATCTCCGGCGCTAGCCTGGCCTTCTTCCCCTCCTATAAGTTCGAGCTGGTTGGCCATCTGAATGATGGACAGCTGCTCGTCTGGGACATGTCCACCGGGGCGCTGGCGTATCGTGATCAGAAGGCTAGCGCCGACAGCTATTCTGGCCAGCACCCGGCCAGCTTGTACTTCCCGGCAGCTACCAGACGCTCATCCCGGCAAGGTCGGATTGGTTAGCCATTGGATCGGGGGAGAGAATCTACCTGATGGATTTGCCAAGCCTTCAACTGCGGCGGGAGCTCCCTCAAGCCGAACGGCGATAATCAGCCTTCCACGCCTCGTCGACCGGGCGCCGGCTGGCCTGGGTCGCGGATGATAGCTTGATCAAGGTCTTGGATCTCGATGAGGATCGGCTGGTGCGCGAGATCATGGTTCCGGACGGATTCTGCTGCGGGCAGCTTTTGCTCACGCCGGACGGAACCTATCTGATGACCCTGGGCAATTTCACCGCCAGGCTCTGGTTCCTGTCGTCCGGGCGGGAGATCTACACGCGCGGTAACGTGCAGGCTGACGGTCAAGCTATGGGACGCGGCCAGTGGTGAGGAGCTCGTCACGCTTCCCAGGGAGGCGAGCCGGTTTGGAGCGTGGAGTTCTCCCCAGACGGCCGTAACCTGGTTAGCGCTTCCGACGCGGGCTTAGTTCAGATGTGGGGCGTAGCCCCGTAGGTGGTCTTCAGGAGAGAGGGAGCCACATTCATCGGCTTGAGCGAAAGCGCGCCACCGAGCACCGAGGACGTGGAGAGCGTGTCCTCCATCTTACGGCTTCGCAGGCGGTAGCCCGTCCGCATATAGCCGGGGATTGATTGAGCGCGCCTAGTCGCTCGGAGTCCAGACAACTTCGGGTGGCCAGGCGTCGTCGCGAACCTCTGCTGCCGTGATCTGGAATATCCCCAGCGCCTGCTTGGTGCCGCAATCCCCGTGCGTAGTGCCAAGGGCGACCTGTTTCGTGCGGCAATCGAGCATGCCGGTCACGCCCTGGAAATCGGAAGTGCTCGAGAGTGCCTCCCGCAGGGCCTGACGCCCGATCATCAGCGAGCCGTGCGCGGCCTGGGCCGCGGTTCTCTCAAGGACATCTAGGAGGAGATTCGTGGGGTCGGAGGCGGAGGCATGGAAAGTGCTTGGGGGGGGGCTCCC
>JBGMRN010000305.1:0-3537 GCA_048061535.1 Thermoanaerobaculales bacterium
TCCGGCCTCTCCGTCCGCTCCCAGCGCAGCACCCGCGGGCCGTGCTCGAGATCGACCCGGCCGACGATGACCGCACGCCACCCGTTGCGGCGGCCGGTAGCTTCCAGATCGATCTCGTAAAGGCCAACCTTGCGCACGGTGCTCGCAATCGAACCACCTTCGATTCGGCGTTCCGGGATTCCGGTAAAGCCGGGGTTGCGGGCAAGCTCGGCGAGCGACTCCGCCATCGCAGCGTCCGAGAGTGCGGTCAGCCGCACGTGGCGTTCCTCCATGACCACACCGACCCCCCGGGACCGCACACCGGCGGTCACCGCGAGGACTGTCATCGCCACCAGGGTCAACGCCGCCAGAGCAAAAACCAACGCCGAGCCCAGCTCGCGCGTCTCTATACCAAGGGCTCGCCTCACCACTTCCTGCCTCCCCCGGCCGTGCGAACGGCGAAGCGGAGACGTTCCTCGCGCCGCACTCGTCCCCACCCGACCGCCCGCGAGGCATGCTTCTCGGGTTCCGGATTGACCAGATAGCCGAACCTGATGTCCACGGCTCCCGCGACGGGAGACTGCCACCACCACGCGGTGGCGCCCCGGAGAACCACGCGCTCGTCCGGTACCGGATTGGGAGGCTTCCATGCCTGGCGCACCAGACGGCCGTCAATGAATGAGTAGCGGACGATTTCCCCGTCCTGGGTCCACAGTTCGAGCGGACCCTCGCTCCACACGGGGGCGAACGTGTTGATCCCCGCCGCACGCTGGACATCCTGCCTCAGGCGAGCGGTGACGTGAACCACCAGCGGGTTGCGAACCGACCTCCCGGTTGCGCCGAGAAGGCCCACCGAGTGGATCACCAGGTCAGCGGCCACCAGCACCATCAGACCGATCAGCGCCAGCACGACGAGCAGCTCGGCCAGGGAGGTTCCGCGAGAGCTCATCAAGGGCGCCAGATCTCGGTGGTGACGGACACCACCATTTCCTCACTGCGCACGATGGCCCGCGCCTCGACCCTGACCTCGTAGAGGTCGGGGACGGTGCGCGGCAATATCCGGACCCTGGTCTCCACCCGTGCAGACGATCGGGCCGGAAACTCACGACCGAGATCGACCACCCCTGTGGTCAACGGTAGAGAGCCGCCGCGCAGACTCTCGAGCACGACCTCGGCGGCCCGCACCAGGTCGGCCCGGGTCTCGAGACGACGGGCTGCGCTCATGTAGGCGTCGAGGAAGGACGCCGCGACCACGATGGCCATCCCGAAGATGGCGAGGGCGGCAACCGCCTCGAGGAGACTGAAACCGCGCTGGCACGTAATACCTTTCCGGCCCACGGTGCTGTTATCCCAGCAACTCCTTGAGCTTGGCCCGGGAGCTCTCCTCCACCTGATCGTGGAGCGAGCCGCCGTGAGAGTCCATGGTCACCATCACCGGGAACCGCTCGACCTCGATCACCCACAGCGCCTCGGGCACTCCGAACTCCTCGAGCATGAATACCTTCTCCACCCTCGGAATTGCTCGGGCGAGGACCTGGGCGGCGCCGCCAACGGCGTGCAGGTAGACCGCTCCCGAGCGGGCCAGGCCGTCGAGAGTTTTGGCGCCCATGCCTCCCTTGCCGATCACCCCGCGCAGACCGTACCGGCGGATCACATCCGCCTGGTAGGGTTCCTCGCGAATCGAGGTGGTGGGTCCCGCGGCCACGAACTCGTAGGATCCCTCTTCGTTCTTGCCGATGACCGGCCCGCAATGGTAGATCACCGAGTCCTTGAGGTAGGGCGCCACCTCGTCCCTGTGGCCCTCCATCAGCCATTTATGGGCGGCGTCGCGGCCCGTGATCATGCGGCCGCTGAGCTCCACAAAATCACCGACCGAGAGTCCGCGGGCCGTCTTCTCACTCACCGGAAGCTTCAGCTCAGCCATGTCGCCTCTCCCCCCTCGTCAATACTCACCGCGGCCTTGCGGTCGGCCCAGCACATGTACGAGATGGTCACGAAGTAGCTGGCTGGAAGCCGGTCCAAAACGCCGATCTTGACCGCCAGCAGGGTCGTCCGCCCGCCAAAACCCATCGGGCCGACCCCCAGCTGGTTACCCTCGTCGAGGAGCCGGGCCTCCAGCTCCGCCAGCTCGGGAACCGGATTGGTGTCCTCGAGGGACCGTAGGAGCTGCTTCTTGGTCTGGGCGAAGGCGGAGGTCCGGTCTCCACCGATACAGATACCGAGGACGCCGGGCGCACACCCCTTGCCCTGAGCCTGGACCACCGCGTCGAGAACAACCCGGCGCACGCCCTCGAGATCTCGCCCCGCGCCCAACCCGGCATCGGGCAGCTTGTACTGGCTGCCGACATTCTCACTCCCTCCGCCCTTGAGGATCAGCCGTACTTCGACCCGCGGTTCGTCCCACTCTTCGAAGTGAACGTACGGAATGCCTCGACCCGAACCGGTTCCGGTATTGGCGTCGGTCAGCGTGTTGACCGCGTTCGGACGGAGATAGCGGCGTTCAGTAGCCTGGCGCACCGCCGCCTCGAACTCAGCCTGCAACCGGCGGGTACTGACGCCGACCGGATAGTGGATCCAGACCACCGGCGTTCCGGTGTCCTGGCAGATCGGAGCAGAATCCTCCCGTGCCATGTCGATGTTGTTGAGGATTGTATCCAGGGCCTTGCAGGCAAGCCCGCCATCCTCCTCGACGTTGCGGCCCTCCTGCAACGCCTTCACCACATCCGGCGGAAGCTGCGTCGAGGCCCGTCGTATCAACTCCACAAAAGTTTCGGTGTAGCTCTCCGTCGACCGCATGGCCATTCTCCTCTTCCCGGTCACAGCCTGTTCTCGTCCAGAAACGGCGCTTATTGGCAATTTCGTCGTCAGACTGCGGATTCCCTTGTGCGACGTACAGGAGTACGCCTCCGCGGAAATCCTTGTCTTCCTAGAACTTGCACAATAATCGCTCGTTTCTGCATCGAGAACCGCGCTGTCCCCTCCAGAGTTTCTGGATGGGAACTAGCCCGGTCACCGCCCGCGGCGGATCCGGTCGTCGGGAGTATACCGGGGAAGCACGGCCACGGGGTTCGTAGTGAGGACGGCGAAACTCTCGCCCCGGAGTTTTTAGTTTTGAGTTCTTAGTTTTGAGTTACCGGCGCGCGGGTCGGTCGAGTGACTCGGGGCGGTTTGCCCGCGCCTGGGCGCGATGACCGGACGCAATTCGCCGGGCGAATTGCTGGGGGCACTCTCGGAGAGCGCGACGGCAGAAGATCGCACCAAACTTCAGAAGCGCGCTCCCGAAGTGAGAAAGACTCAAAGAAACAGCCAACAAAAGGGCACAAAGAGGGGCTGAACCTGCGTATTGGAGCGCGGGCCTCCGAGCCCGCATTACGAAATTCATGGATATTGCATGAGACTCATGTGGCACCTGTGACGAATTCCCCCCGCTCAACCTCTGAATCCACCGTTCAACCGCCCCAAGCTACCGCGTCACGATTCGGTTGAGCCGGGTTAAGTTGTGGTAATGGGGCCTTTTGGAAGCGCCCGTGTGTGCATACTCTGTCAGCTTCTGATGGG
>JBGMRN010000306.1:0-3474 GCA_048061535.1 Thermoanaerobaculales bacterium
TTGCAGCGGGGTGGGTGGGAGCGACCATGACCTACGGGTCAGCGCTCTTGTCTGGTCCGTGCAATTGGAGGCGATCATGGCCATTCGTATCACCGGCAAGAATCTCACCATCGAGGACATCGAGGCCGTCGCCCGCCGGGGCGAAAAGGTCGAGCTCGACTCTGAGGCGCTCGAACGCATCCGTCACTGCCGTGCCTTCATCGAGGAGCGGATCGCGGCCGGTGAGATCATGTACGGAGTCAATACCGGCATCGGAGAGTTCTCGGAGATGGTGCTCTCGGACGACCAAGTCAAGCAGTTCCAGCGCTATCTGATCTACAACCACGCGGCCGGGATCGGCGAGCCCTGTCCGGAGGACCACATCCGCGCCGCGATGCTGCTGCGGGTCAACGTCCACGCCAACGGCCACTCCGGCTGCCGGCCCGAGATTACCGAGACTCTCATCGCGATGCTCAACGCCGGCGTCACCCCGGTGGTGTGCGAGAAGGGCTCGGTCGGCGCCTGCGGCGACCTCGCACCGATGAGCCAGATTGCCCTCCTCATGATGGGCGAGGGCGAGGCCTTCTACGAGGGCGCCAGGATGCCCGGCGCCAAGGCCCTCGATGCCGCCGGGATCCCGGTTCCGGGGCTCGAGGCCCGCGACGGTCTCGCCACGATCAACGGCTCCAACCTCACCAACGCCATCGGTTGTCTGACGGTGTGGGACGTGGAGCGCTGGCTCAAGCAGGCGGAGATCGCCTGCGCCATGAGCCTCGAGGCGCTGCGGGCCAACATGAAACCCTACGACCCCCGCCTTCACGAGCTGCGCGGCTTCCGTGGCGCGGTGGTCTCGGCAGCCAACATCCGCGCCGTCATCGACGGCTCGGATCTCCTCACCGGCAAGGAGAAGGTCAAGGTCCAGGACGCGTACTCGATGCGCTCCTCACCGCAGGTGATCGGCGCTGCGCGCGATCAAATGCGGTGGACCCGGGAGCAGCTCGAGATCGAGGCCAACGGGGTCGGCGACAACCCGATCTTCCTCCCCGACGAGGGAGTAGTTCTGACCGGGGCCAACTTCCAGGGAACCCCGGTGAGCATGCCGCTCGACACCCTCGGTGGCGCCGTCACCATGATCTGCGTGCTCTCGGAGCGGCGGATGAACCGCCTCACGAACCCGGCCCTGAGCGCCGGTCTGCCGGCCTTCCTGACGAAGGGCGCGGGGATGTTCTCGGGGATGATGCTCAGCCAGTACACCGCCGACATGCAGATCGTCGAGCAGAAAATCCTCTCCACCCCGGCCTTTACTCAGTCGATTCCGGCCGCCGCCGACCAGGAGGACTTCGTGTCGATGGGCATGAACTCGGCGCTGAAGACGCGCTCGATCCTTGACAACGCCTTCGGCGTCCTCGGCATCGAGCTCATGGCCGCCGCCCAGGGCCTCGACTTCCGCGAGTTCCAGCCCGGCCGCGGCACCCGCGCCGCCCACGCCGAGATCCGCCGACACGTCGAGTTCCTCGACATCGATCGGCCGCTCCACACAGATCACAACGCGATGAAGGCAGCGGTTGAGCGTCTCGACATCCTGCGCGCGGTCGAGGCCGAGGTTGGGGAGTTGCAGACTTATTGACGAAGAAAGATCACCTCGCCTCCCACGAGCGCAAACCCGGAGCCTTTGAACGCGCGCTGACCGGGCGTCTTTGGGCTCTCTCGGGAAGCGCGACGACAAACAGTCGCGTCACCTACAAGCAGCGCGCTTCCGAAGCAAGAAAATCTAATTTCTCAAGACGGCCGAGTACAATCTGGTCATGGCTCGCTTTCACTTCCGATGCATCGAGTGCGGTGAGGAATACGCTGAAGACCCCCAGCTCTTCGTCTGTCCCCAGTGCGCCGAGAAACAGGAGACCGGCGGCACCACCCGTGTGGTGCTCGAGGTGGTGCTCAAGACGCTTCCCAACCGGTGGCCCCGATTTCGAACCTCGGATGTGGAGTTCCTGCACGCCTTCCTCCCGATCGGCGACGAAGCCTCACTCCCTCCCCTGCCGGTCGGCGACACGCCGCTGCTCGATGTTCCCCGGCTGCGCGACGAGCTGGGTATGGCCCACCTCCATCTCAAGGACGACACCCGCAACCCGTCGGGATCCACCAAGGACCGAGCCTCGTTTCTGGTTGTCTCCAAGGCCCTCGAGTACGGTTACGAAACGGTTGCCGCAGCTTCCACCGGCAACGCGGCGACGGCCCTGGCAGCCGTCGCCGCCGCCTCCGGTCTGAACGCAGTCGTGTTCGTTCCCACCGCCGCGCCATCCGCGAAGCTCGTCCAGATGCAAAGCTACGGCGCGCAACTGGTGCCGGTGGAAGGCACCTATGACGAGGCCTTCGAGCTCTGTCGTGCTGCCTGCGACCGCTTCGGCTGGTACAACCGCAACACAGCATTCAACCCGTTCACCATCGAGGGCAAGAAGACCGCCGCCCTGGAAATCGCCGCTGCCATGGCCCCCGAGACGCCCGATGCGGTTATCGTGCCCACCGGCGACGGCGTTATCCTGGCCGGAATGGCCAAGGGATTCCGCGACCTCGAGACCGCGGGTCTCATCCCCCACCGGCCCCGTCTGATTGCAGTGCAACCCGAAGGCTCGGCCGCCATCGTGCGCGCTTTGCGATCCGGGGCTGACGGTGCGGAACACGTCCCAGGTGCATCGAGCATTGCCGACAGTCTGACGGTCGAGATGCCCCGCAACGCGATCGGTTGTCTCGCCGAGATCCGCGCCTCCGGTGGTGGCGGCGTCGAAGTGTCAGACGGAGCGATTCTCCAAGCCATCCCGAGGCTCGCCGGCACAACCGGCGTCTTCGCGGAACCTGCCGCCGCTGCAGCCCTCTCCGGTCTCGAGGCGGCCATCGCCGACGACATGGTGGACCGCGGGGAACGCGTCGTGCTGATGATCACCGGCAGCGGGCTCAAGGACATCGCCGCCGCGGCTCGCGCCCTCACACCTCCGGAGCCGGTCGCGCCGGACATCGACGCCATCGCACGACGAATTCTCAATTCATAATTCTCAATTCTGAATTCCATCTCACAACCCGCGAGGGTGGGCGGCAATCCAAAACTGAGAATTGAGAACTGAGAACCGGAGGCTACTTGGGTCCGATAATCTTGCTCGTCGTTTCGGCGCCGGGCACGACGATGCGCGACATCTCCTGCCGCTGCAACTCCTTGGCCTCCTCGACCATGGCTTCAATCGCAACCTTGATCGCGTCGGGAAACGCGGCAATCGCGCCGGCGAGGTTTTGGGCCTCGATCGACGCCTGAACCGGCAACGGGCCCATCTGAGACATGAGCTGCGTCTGACCGATGAACATCACCGGACGCGCCAGGTCGCGGGCGCCATCGACTGTGATCGGCGTGAGCTGACGGATCGATCCAATCCGCAAATCGGTAAAGACCTCTTCCTTGAACAGGTTGGCCTGATCCAACCTGAGATCATCCAAAGGCTGACGTGT
>JBGMRN010000307.1:0-3457 GCA_048061535.1 Thermoanaerobaculales bacterium
TGGGCGCCACCAACCCCGCAGACGCGGAACCCGGCACCATCCGCGCCCTCTACGGCGAGTCGATCGAAAGAAACGCAATCCACGGTTCCGACTCGCCGGAGAATGCGGCCATCGAGATCAGCTTCTTCTTCCCGGCGTCAGAACTCGCCTGAAGGCCGGCCGTGCGACCGCCGAGCTCCAGCTCGGCATTCCGAATGCCATAGACAGTCTTTTGGTACGATTGCGGTCGGAGGATCAGTATGGATTTGGAAACGGTCCTGATGCCCAACGGGGATTTTGTGTTCCGGGACATTGGCGGCGAGACGATCCTGGTTCCGGTGAGCGCGGGGGTCAGCGAGATGGATTCCCTCTTCACCCTCAACGAGGTCGGCGCCGTTGTGTGGAAGGGGGTCGAGGCCAGGTCCAGCGTCCAGGAGATCATCACGGCCGTCCTGGCCGAGTTCGAGATCGAAGAGTCCGCCGCCGAAAACGATGTCCTCGAGTTCCTGGATGTTCTGATCACGCGGGATCTGATCCGCCACGCCGAGGTTTGATCGCAACCGTGCTCGAGGAAACCAAGTACGCCGACTTCAGCAAGAAGATCCACGGACAGGTTTCTCCAACCTCGCGCCGCCCCATCAACGGCACGATCGAGGTGACCCGGCGCTGTAATCTCTCCTGCGTCCATTGCTACAACAATCTCCCGTCAGGCGATCAGGAGGCTCGGGCTCGCGAGCTGAGTCTCGAGGATCACAAGAGAATCCTCGACGAGCTCGCCGAAGCCGGCACTCTCTGGATCCTCTACACCGGTGGGGAGGTCTTTTTGCGACCGGACTTCCTGGAAATTTTCCTCTATGCCAAGCAAAAGGGCTTCCTGCTGACCCTCTTCACCAACGGCATAGCCATCACCGAGTCTCGTGCCGATTTCCTGGCCAAGTGGCGCCCCTTTGCCGTCGAGATCACCCTGTACGGCCACACCCAGGAAACCTACGACCGTTTGACCGGCGTAGCGGGCTCGTTTTCGCGGGTCCGCAAGGCGATTGACATTCTTCTCGAGCGCGGCTTGCCGCTCAAGCTGAAGACGGTCGTTCTCGAGGAGAATCAGCACGAGCTGGCGGCAATGAAGGACTTCGCGGAAAGCCTCGGCGTCGAGTTCAAGTTCGACGCCATGATCAACCCGCGCCTTGACGGATCACTGGCGCCGCTGGCCACCCGGCTCGATCCCATCGAGGTTGTGGCTTTGGACCTCCAGGACCCCAGGCGTCTGCAGGCGTGGGAGCATTTTTGCGAGCATTTCCACGGCCCGGCCCAGCCGCAAGGGAGAGAGGATCGTCTGTATCATTGCGGTGGCGCCGTCAACTCCTTTTCGATCAATCCCTACGGGGAGCTGGGTCTCTGTGGCTTTTCGCAGGGGGATCTTTTTGACCTGCGCCGCGGAAGCTTCAAGGAAGGATGGGAATCTTTTCTGGGGAGGGTGGTGGAACGCCGAGTGCAGTTGGCCACCAAATGTACAACCTGCCACCTGAAATCGCTTTGCGGGATGTGCCCGGCCTACGGAGAGCTTGAGAACGGGAATCCGGAGAAGCCGGTTGATTTTCTCTGCCATGTCGCCCATCTACGGGCCCACATTCTCGAGCTGGAGATTCCTCCTCATGGAGAGTGCGAGTTCTGTCCCGGAGGCGCGAATCACGAGCTGCTGCTCTCGGAGCTTCGAGAACTCGAGGCACAAGCCGAGGCGGCGCCACAAAAACCCTGATCAAAAGACAGTTTTTCTTTAACCGTAGGATCTTGGACGCCATCGATTTCTTTTGGGCGTTGTCTCGTTTTGGGGTATACTGTTTGATGGAGAAGCAACAGGATGCTGGGGAAACCGGTCATTTGCAGCTGGCGTCCACCTTTGCGGTTTTTCGCCGCGGGATGGCAGCCCGTCTCATTATGTGTGGGTGATCATGAATGAAGGGTGAATTCCAATCTTTGGGATGAGAGGTAGGCGATGATCAAGGATAACGAAGCAGCGAAGACCACGCAGAAGAAAACCTACGTCAAGCCGGGCATCTCCGAGGTGAAACTGCGGCCGGAGGAGGCAGTCCTGGGGAACTGCAAGATCAGCGGTTCCGCGGGGCCATTGTCGGGTAGCTGTTCGTCTCCAACTGCATGTTCCTCACTCATTTCTTAACAGTGAAGGGAAAACGGAGCAACAGTGAATCACACTGATCCCGAGGTAGTCGGCCCGAACCACGATGCCGGTGCGACCTATGACTTTGCGGTCGCCGGCATCGGGGTCAAGGTTCATACTGAGGGGTTGTCCGTTCGCAAGGAACCACGGCGGCGCGAGTTCGAGGCCCCGTTGCAAAATCATGACATCGCGCTGCGAGTGAGCCACCGCAAGTTACGGATTCAATCTCCTGGCACGCTCGTGTTCGATGCGGGGATGGTCTGGCGCCTCTACGACGAAGAAGGTGAGTTGGTCTTTAGATTCCGCGTGCCCAAGAGTGGCGCGACACCTTACAAGGAGCTTCGGATTGGCCGCGATTTTCGTGACGGTGAGATCGTGCTCAACGAGCGCTGGCAGGGAGGCGGGCCTCCGGATCCTCTTGAGTATCCCCTCGATGAGCTCCTGATAGTCCACCGGCTCGGACAGGGGCTGGGCTGTGAGCTCCACGCGTGCGGAATCGTTGATGACGCAGGTCTCGGCTGGATCTTCGCCGGCCATTCCGGCGCGGGCAAGAGCACTCTGGCCCGGCTCTGGGCCGCAAGAGAGGTCTCGGTCCTGAGCGACGACAGGATCATCCTCCGAGAGATCGACGACGGCATCCGGATGTACGGAACCCCGTGGCACGGGGAGGCCGGTTTCGCCGTGGCGACGAGTGCGCCCCTTGCCGGAATCCTGGTCATCGAGCATGGTCACGGGAATCACATCGAGGAACTGGATCCGATCTCGGCCGTCTCCGAGCTGATGGCGAGGTCCTTCGTGCCCTTTCACGATGCGTCGGCCCTCGAGACGGCCATCGACGTGCTTGGCGTTGCGGCAGACAGCCTACCGTGCTGCCGTTTCCGGTTCAGACCGGAGGGTTCCGCCATCGACCATCTCTCGAGCTGGATGCGGACGGTCGCCGATGCCTGAGGTTACGGGACGCCTGCGGTTCCAACCGGTTTTGGGCGCTCTTCTCGACGATGGTCTCACCGTGCGCTTCGAGGCCGGTGGCCGCAGCATGCTGCCGACGATCCGCGATGGGGACACCCTGGTGGTGGAGCCGGTGAATCCTGCAGCGATCAGCCGTGGCGACGTCATTGTCGTCGGGGGTCCATTTTCCGTTCGCGCTCACCGGGTGGTGGGCGAAGGCGATCGTAGCAGCGGCGCCCTCATCTTGCGGGGTGATGCGCTGCAGGTCCGGGACGCCCCGGCTTCTCCGGAACGGATCCTCGGCAGGGTTACCGGGGTGGAACGTCATGGTCGCCGGCACGCGGTTCAGGGGCC
>JBGMRN010000308.1:0-3427 GCA_048061535.1 Thermoanaerobaculales bacterium
GGGAGGACAGCGCTTTCTTGCCGTGGAGTGCCTTCCGGCACGCGGGCGTCGGCCGGTCACCAAGCTGAACGTGCTGGTCAACGGAGTTGACTGCGGGTCGTGGGACCTCGCTCCGAAATGGAGTTGGTACCGGCTGACCCTGCCCGAGAATCTCGTGCGCGCCGACGGCAATCGCATCACCTTCGTCTCCCCGGAACGAGCCGGGTCTGGTCGTGTGCGACGGACGTTGAAGGTGCGGCGGGTTGCCCTTCTGAACGGAGAGGAGAGAGATCTCCCGGCTCTCGGACGTTCTCAGCCGGTGAAATTCGACGCCGAGCGGGTGGTGCTGACTATCCGGCGCTCGGGGTGGTTGACGGTCTCTTTCACCATGGACGAACGAGTCGATGCCCTCAAATTGCGGTACCGCTTTATTGGCGGCGGAGGTCACGGTCAGGTCGTCGTCGCCCGGCCGCTGGGGGGCGGTCCGGGTCGCGACGCTCCACTACACCGGGTGCTTGAGGTCGATCAAGCGAGGAAAACCACGGTGCGGATTCCCCTCCATGGTCTCGTGGGAGGCTTCGTGCTGACTGTCCATGTGGATCTCGATCAGGACTCGGCGCGCCTGGTCATCGACGAGCTGCGGTTGGTGGCGGAGGCGAGCGATCCTCGGAATTGGACCGCTCCCCCGAACTGAGGAATTCATCGGGCGGGGTCACGTCCCGCGGCGGCGGATTCGGATCGCGTCGGGTGGTAAAGGTGGCGGCGAGAAAGGTCAGCAGGGCGAGGGTGATCTCGTCCACGAACGGCACCGGGTCGGGAATGACGAGATCCACCGCGAGCAGCCCTGCGAGGATGAGGAAGAGGTAGGGGTAGCGCAGCCGGGGCAGAAAACGGTGGATGAGACCGGTCAGAGGCGTACGGCTAGCCCGCATATCTCACCAGGTTTCGTCGCGAGGGCGGCGAGGCGCAGCGCGTGTCTGCGCTCTCGTTGTTTTGGGAGCGAAGTCGTACGTACGGTACGTCAAGCGAGCAAATCGAAAAAGCGCTGACACGTGCTGTGTATTGCGCCCCGCAGTAGATAGCTGGTGAGGTATACGGGTTCGGTGTTGACATGGTCCTCCCGCTCAGTCGGTTTGGGTCTCGGCCTCCATCGCGGCCGACCTCGCCTGGTAGCTGGAGTAGGGCTCGGGCCGGCCGTGGATGCCGCTGATCTTGAGCACCAGGACTTGCCCCTCCGGGGTCGCCTCGACCCAGCGCAACACCTTGTCCATGAGCCGGCGTTTCTCGTAATCGCTGAGCTCGATCTTGTTCTCGGCGAGAAACCCGTTGAGAATCTCCCCGGCTGCGGGGGTGAGCTCCACGACTCCCCTGAACTCCTGCAGGATCGGCAACTCGCTGGTGTCTTCAAGGATCAGTCGGGCGTCCCGGTCGACTTCCACCACCACGTTCGGATTGGCGATCGCCTCCGCGGTCCCAGCCGCGGCGGCGGCGCGGGCGGCTTCGTCGGCCGCCAAAATGCCGTTGATCGCGGCACAGGCCGTGCCCAATGACAGGTGAATGGACCGCAACGCCTCTTCTCCCTCCGCCGGCACCTCGGCGTTGCCGCGCTTCGCGAACCACTGGCGCAGCTGGTCGAGGAAGTCGGTGAACTTCGCGATCCTGGCAGCGCCAATCTCGTCGGACGGTAGGGGTTCCGGTGGCGACGGCGCTTCGGCGGCAGGCTCTACCTGTCGGGCCGTCATCAGCGCGGTGAGGTACTCCCCGAGACTCGCGGCCGCCTTGCGGGCGTCCTCGAGAGCCTCGTCGGCGCCACCGACAAGGACCCAACCCCGCCGGACGGCGAGGAACTCGGAGATTCTCGCGACGTTCTTGGCGGCCCTTTCAAGCTCCTGAGTGGTGATCTGATCGGACATCCGCTCCCCGCCTCAATTCGTGCATCCATCTTACCCCGTCTCCGAGCCGGATTCCCAGGCTTTACGCCAGCATGACGGGTTTTGGCCCGGGTTTGAGATCCGGCAGCGGATATTCTCGTGGGTGTGCGATCATGCGGCCGGACGGCGAACCATGAAACTCACCATCACCACGCCGGATGACTGGCACCTTCACCTGCGGGACGGAGCGGCGATGGCGGATGTGCTCGCGCACTCCGCCCGGACCTTCGCCCGCGCGGTGGTGATGCCCAACCTGAACCCGCCGGTGACCAGTGCCGACCAGGCCGTCGCCTATCGTGAGCGCATCCTCAGCGCACTCCCGGAGGGTTCCGACTTCAAGCCGCTGATGACGCTCTACCTCACCGATCTCACGTCGCCTGAGGAGGTCGAGCGCGCAACAGAGGCTGGGGTGGTGGCAGTCAAGCTCTATCCCGCCGGGGCGACGACCAACTCGGAGGCCGGCGTCACCGATCTCGAGCGGGTCATGCCGGTCCTCCGGGCGATGGAAGACCTGGGTCTGCCTCTGCTGGTCCATGGAGAGGTCGCTGATCCGGGCGTCGACATCTTCGATCGCGAGCAGGCCTTCATCGAGCGGGTCCTGGATTCGCTTCTGGCAAGGCGTCGGAACCTGCGACTGGTTTTCGAGCACATTACGACCCGCGAGGCGGTGGCCTGGATCCTCGCAGCGCCGCCGCGGGTTGGGGCCACCATCACGCCCCACCATCTGTTGCTCGATCGCAACGCCATCTTCCGCGGCGGACTCAATCCACACCATTTCTGCCTGCCGGTGCTCAAGCGCGGGCGCCACCGGGAGGCGCTGGTGTGGGCTGCCACCAGCGGGAATCCCAGGTTTTTTCTCGGAACCGACAGCGCGCCCCATGCGCGCCACGCCAAGGAGTCGGGTTCCGGATGCGCCGGCATTTTCAGCGCCCATGCCGCGCTCGAGATCTGTGCCGAGGTCTTCGACACGGTTGGCGCCCTCGACCGGCTCGAGGCCTTTACCTCGTTCAACGGCGCGGACTTCTACGGGCTGCCTCGAAACCGCGGCCAGGTCGCTCTTGTGCGTGAGCCGTGGAACGTGCCCGAGACATATGGCTTTGGCAATCAGGAGATCGTCCCGCTTCGCGCCGGCGAGGAGATCGCCTGGCGATCGATACCGGCTGAGCGGCCGGGGAGGGAATGACGTCTTCGACGGGGCGTTCTACACCTCGGAGGAGGAAGAGCATGGCAAACGTCAAGAAGCACAGGGGAACGATCGGGATCCTCACCGGCGGCGGAGACGTGCCCGGCCTCAACCCGGCGATCCGCGCGGTCACCGTGCGCGCCCTGCGCGAGGGATATCGGGTGCTCGGCATCCGTCGCGGTTGGGCGGGGCTGGTCGAGATGGATCGTTCAAGAGCGCCGGGCCCGGAGCTCGTGATGGACCTGACCGAGGAGGTCGTGACCAAGGTGGGTCGCACCGGCGGGACCTTCCTCCATACCTCGCGAACCCGGCCCTCCCATGTGCCGTTGGCGAG
>JBGMRN010000309.1:0-3417 GCA_048061535.1 Thermoanaerobaculales bacterium
CCTCGCCAGGCGACCAGCCGGCGGCGCCCAGCGGCGGCTCGGCAAGGCTCACCTGTACAGGGGACGGCACGTCATCCGCCCAGCCTGCAACCTCGGCGACGGCAGCCGGTACACCAAAGCTGTCGTCGCGGAAAAAAGCGTCCAACGGCGATCCCGGCGCCACGTCGAGGACCACTCGCAGGTACGGTCCCCCAGCCAGCATCTCGACCACATTGTCCGAGTCGGTCAGGATCTCCGGCCTCTCACAGCGCCGGCACTGGCCGGCCTCGGTGTCGATCACGGGCGGATCGCCGGGGCTGGGAGGCTCACCCTGCGGGGTGTAGCCCTCGGCCGCCCGCGGATCGGCGATCAGCAGCACGATCTCGTCCGACTCGTAGAGATTGTAAGCCTGACCGAAGCGACCGCTGATTCCTGCATCGGCATCGGCGAGACGCCGCAGCGTCACCTCGGCCTCAGAATCTGGCCACCCGGGTCCGCCGGGCGGAACCTTCGCCGGGCCGAGGTCGGCATCTGCGAGGTGCTCCTCCGGAGGGCGGACCCGCAGGCTCTCGACCTTGGCGGTCAGCGTCTCGCCGAGGTATCCCGGCAGAGCAAGCCGCACCTTGAAGGCGGCGGTGTAGTGGCGGTCGTTGGTCGCCCGTCGGCTGCGCTCCCGCTCGAGGGACAGCTCGGTGGGGATACCGAGAGGAACCAGGACCCGCGTGGGCCGCAGCTCACGCGGCGGCGGGCCGTCGCCCTCTGGCTCTCCGTCGGCCCGGTACACGCCCGCCAATATCGGCTGGGGCCTGCGCAACGGTATCGCGACCGCGGCGGCCGACCCTCCGTCCCAGGCGAAGATCAGGCCGCTGCCCGCGAGATCGACGCCGAGCCGGTCGGTTCCCCACGGCACGTTGTCGAGGGTCGCAAGCGGGCGCGGCGCGGCACCCTCGACACCGGCGCCGAGATCCTCGACCGGCGCGACGTTGACGTTGGCGAGATCCCACACGTCGAGCAGGCCGGCGGCGCCCCCGGCCAACAGCACACCGAGGTCGGGCTCGGCCTGCAGGCGAAAGGCATCATGACCGGGCTTGTGCAGCCGGCCGATGAGCCGAGGAGTGCGGCTCGACACTTCGAAAACGTAGATCCCTGGCGAGCCGAGGCTCATGAACAGGAGGTCCCCGGTCTCCGTCTCGGGCTTGTCGTTGCGAGCTTGGTTTTCGACCACGAACGGCTGACCCGGACCACTCGACCGTAGCCCGCGGTCGAGCCAGCTCACGCCGGTGACGAGCTCGACATCGTGGTGGAACACACCGCTGACGCCGGCAGTACACAGCAGCTGGCCGTCCTGTACGGCGCCGGGCTCTTTCTCCAGTGCCTTGCCGTGCACGAGACCCATGCTCATCAGTGGCGAGTAAAGGTGAATCTGGCCGGGTCCACGGGCACAGCTGTCGCCGTCGCAGCCGGTGGGACCGAGCACCCCCACCGACGGCGTCATGTCGATGCCGTAGCGAAGACCGCCCGGTCCGCAGCCTTCGAGGTCGATCTCGGCGCCTTCGTACTTGCCGAGCCGCCGGCCACACTGTGCCAAGCCCGGGTTGAACCCGCTCATTGGAGCGTCGTAGAACCGGTTGAGATCCACGACGGTAATGCCGGAGCCCAGAAGGGCGACGAAACCCAGCGTCTGCAGGTTGTAGCGCAGGCGCAGCTGGTCTCCGATCCGCGCCTTGAATCGGAGGGCCGGGGCCGACGGTCCTCCCCAGTCGGCGGTCAGCAGGTCGACCGACCAGGTCTGGCCGGTCGCCGTGTTGTCCAGCGAAATCCGCTGGTACTTGTCGGTGTCGGGCTGCTCGTCGCAAAGGTCGGGGCGCGCGACCGGCGCCGGGCGGTCAGTCAAGCTCACGGGGTCGAGCTCGACCTCGTAATAGCCGAAGACATCCGGCGGGTCCTCGAGCTGGTCGCTGCAGCCATTGGCCGCACAGAACGCCTCCAGCTCGAGGGCCTCGCCGACCTGGTCGCGCACGACGAGGTCGAGATCGACCGGGGTGGCAAGCGGCAACGCGCTCAACGCGCTGAGCTCGGAAATCGACCCAAGCTCCGACCCGAGCGAGTAGGACGTTCGGACGCCGCCACTCTTGACGCTGAATGTCCCTCCGGGCGGGGCGCCGATGACGTCCTCGACGGCGATAGCCTTGATCGACCAGGTTCCGCCGGCAAGCACGTTGAGGAAAAGCCGCCCGTGACCGTCGGTGGCGAAGGCACGCACCTGGGAGACGGCCCCCTGGACCATTTCCGCGTGGTGCACGTGCTGGCCGACGACCGGGCTCTGTCCACCGGACAGGTCAGTAGCCACCACTCGTCCGTCGAGCGAGCCCGCAAAGAGTAGGTTGCCGATTCTGGCCAAGGTGCGTACGTTGTCGAGACCGGCCACGCCGCCGGTCGCCACGGGTTCGTCCGAGACCTTGCGCGTGGTAAAGAAGAACGACCTCGGCGCCGCGCAGGGAGGCGCGCTCGCCGCATCGTCACCTGCCGGGCAGATGCCCGGGAAGAGGGCGCCGGTCTTCAGCTCGAGACGGTAGCGCCTGCCGGCGCTGAGGGCCGTCAGCGGGCGCACGATCAGGGTGCGAAGATCGTCGCCGGCTTTCACCGCCACATTGGTCGTCGTCGCCTCGACGCCGGAACAGGATGCGGCCGGGCCCCGGTCGGTCAGAATCGCGACATCATTCGGATCGAGATCGCCGATGCCGGAATCGATTGCACGACTGAAGGTGAAGCGAAGCTCCGACAAGATTCCGGGGTCGAGGTCACCCGAACCGACGACGGCCAAAAGGTCCTTCCCCGGCTCCGTCTTGTTTCCGAGCACCGAGCCCGAGCAGACGAAGGCCGGACCAAGGCGCGCTTGCATTACGACCGGGTTGCTCACCTCATAAAGAGCCACCCCAGCGTCCGGCGACAGCTCGAACCCGGCCGGCGACTGCAGCGACACCTTGCCCTCGCCGTCGGCGACGGCCTCGAGGTCGAGGCGCAGGAGCTGGCTTGAGCTTCTCCTCGGCGGCGCGAATCGGATCAGGTCGAAAGGTATTGCACCCACCAGCCGGGGCGGCCCGGGGTCGGGCGCAAGCAAGGCGTCGAGTGGGATGACGCCGTCCCCGTCCGGGTCGTCGGGGTTGCCGTAGCTCTGCGAGCTGAGCAGCCAGCCGGTGGCCACATCCCGCCGGATGACCGTCAGCGGCGCCCCCTCGATGACCGGCAGCACGATCTGGCCGCTCCAGTCGGAGGGCGGGCCCTGGAAGTACCAGGAGTCGAGATCGGCATTGTAAAAGGCCTCCTCCGGCGAACCGAGATCGCCACCCAACATGGTGGCCAGGCTGAGGTTGGCGCCGGCCTTCAGTCCGCCCGCAGGCTCGTAGTACCACACGGCGTCGGCCGACTCGCGCAGGG
>JBGMRN010000310.1:0-3411 GCA_048061535.1 Thermoanaerobaculales bacterium
TACCTGGTGGCCGGCCCGTGGCACGAGTACTCGAGGATGGCCGGTGAGGTCGAGGTCTTCGCCTTTCTGCGTGCAGAGGACGGGGCTCTCGCCGGTCGCTACCTCGAGGCGACCGCGCGCTACTTGAAGCTCTACGAGGGCATGTTGCCGCCTTACCCCTACGCCTCGTTCGCCTTGGTCGAAAATTTCTGGGAGACCGGGTACGGAATGCCCGGTTTCACCCTCCTCGGTCCACGGGTCATCCGTTTCCCGTGGATCCTCACGTCGTCCTATCCCCACGAGCTGCTCCACAATTGGTGGGGCAACTCGATCTATGTCGATGCCGAGCACGGCAACTGGTGCGAGGGGCTGACCGCCTACATGGCCGATCACCTCTTCGCCGAGCAGCGCGGCGAGGGCGCGACCTACCGCCGGGCGACCCTCAAGAAGTTCACCGATTTCGTCTCCGACGGAAAGGACTTCCCGCTCTCCGAGTTCGGCTCGAGATCGTCGGCCGCCTCCGAGGCCGTGGGTTACGGCAAGAGCTTGATGCTCGAGCACATGATGCGCCGCGCGGTCGGGGATGAGGCGTTTCTTGCCGCGATGTCACGCTTCGACCGCGAGCACCGCTACTCCCGGGCCTCGTTCGCCGACATCGCGGCGGCGTTCAGCGCCGAGACCGGCGGCGATTGGGGCCCGTTCGTCGCCCAGTGGACCGAGCGCGTCGGAGCGCCGCAGTTCGAGATCCGCGAGGTTCGGGTCGAGGAGGGGGCGCCCGGCGGGTCGCCGTGGAAGCTCGTCGTCCGATTGCGCCAGGCACAGGAGGAGGACCCGTTTCCGGTCACTGTCCCGGTGGCGGTGACCGTCGCGGGTGGCGAGGAAGCGCTGTGGTTTGCGGTCGGCGCCTGCGGCCGGGACTGCGCCCTCGAGATCTCGTGTCCGGCGCGTCCGCTGCGGGTCGACGTGGACCCGGCGTTCGACGTCATGCGCCGCCTCGATCCGCTCGAGGTCCCGCCGGCCCTGTCCACCCTGTTCGGCGCTGATGGGCCGCTCTTCGTGCTTCCCTCGTCGGCTGCCGAGGCGGAGGCGGCCGCCTGGCGGCAGCTCGCCGACGACTGGGCCAGGCCCGCCGACGCTCGCATCGTCCTCGATTCGGAGATCGGAGCATTGCCCGACACACCGACCTGGGTATTGGGGTGGGACAACCGCTTCGGCAGGGAGATCGCGGAGAGGGTAGCCGACCAGGGAGTGCGCCTCGACGAGGACCGAATCTCGCTGGCTGGTGACACCCTCGGGCGAAGCGACCACTCGCTGGTGCTGGTGGCGCGCGCCGCCGGCGATCCCGAGAAGGCCACCGGCTGGGTGGCCGCAGCCCCGGTCGGCGCCATTCCCGGCCTGGGGCGCAAGCTGCCCCACTACACCCGCTACTCGTACCTCGCTTTTCGCGGCGACGAACCGGAAAACGTCGCCAAGGGGATGTGGCGGCCGCTGAGCTCGCCGATGGTGCGCAACCTCACCGACGGCGAGATGCCGGAGCTGAAGCTGCCGCCTCGGGCGCCGCTCGCCGAGCTGCCGCCGGCTTACGATGCCGCCGCCCTCGGACAGACGGTGGCGAAGCTGGCGGCCCCGGCATTCGAGGGCCGCGGTCTCGGCTCCGAGGGTCTGAGCCGGGCCACGGCCTGGGTCGAGGCCAGGCTGGCCGCGGCTGGCCTCGAGCCCGCGGGCGACGACGGTTTTCGCCAGAGCTGGCATTGGACGGGCGGCGAGCCTGAACGCGAAATGGAGCTGGTCAACCTGGTGGCGCGGGCGCCGGGCAACGATCCGAAGCTCGCCGATCAACCGGTCTTGGTCCTCGCCCACCTCGACCACCTCGGTCGCGGGTGGCCGGATGTGCGAACCGGCAACGAGGGCAAGGTTCACCCGGGCGCGGACGACAACGCCTCGGGGGTAGCAGTGCTCCTCGAGCTGGCGCGGACGGTGGGCGCGGAGGCGCCGCGGCCGCGGCCGATCCTCTTTGCGGTCGTCACCGGCGAGGAAGCCGGCCTGCTGGGCTCGCGGCGGCTGCTGGCGTCGATGGCGGGGGCGTCGAGACCTTTTGCCTGCGTCAACCTGGACACCGTGGGCCGATTGGCCGACGGCAAGCTCTTCATCCTCAATGCCGACACCGCCCGAGAGTGGCGTTTCATCTTCATGGGGGTCGGCTACACCACCGGGGCGCCGGTGGCGGTCGTTTCCGAACCCCTCGACAGCTCCGACCAGGCGGCGTGCATCGAGCAGGGGGTACCGGCGGTACAGCTCTTCACCGGTCCGACGGTGGACTACCACCGGCCCTCCGATATCGCGGACACCATCGACCGGGAAGGCCTGGTGGTTGTGACCGAGGCGGCGCACGAGACCGTGGGCTACCTCGCCGAACGCACGGATCCCTTGACTGTTGCCATCAGCTCCGCAGCGGGTGGCGCAGCGAAGTCCGAGACCCCCGTCGGAGGAGCCCGACGTGCGAGCCTCGGCACGATGCCCGACTTTGCCTTCGAAGGTCCCGGCGTCCGGGTGCAGCAGGTGATGCCGGCTTCGGGCGCTGACAAGGCCGGGATCCAGGCGGGGGACGTGGTCGTGGCCCTCGATGGCGAGGAGGTCACGGACCTGCGCTCGTACTCCGGGTTGCTCAAGGCGCATGCGCCGGGCGACGAGGTGACGGTCACCATCCTCCGTGACGGAGCGAAACACGAGCTCAAGGCGGTGCTGGGTGAAAGATAGGCGAGCCCGGAAACGTTACGGTGTTTTGAACGGTTTGTGTATGGGAGTGCTGAGCCCGGAGACGGGCGGGGAGTCATCATGATCACCTTCACCGAGGCTGCGAAAGAGAAGGTCCGCGAGTACATGGACATGACCGAGAACGGTTGCGAGGGCGCGCGGGTCACGGCCTACCGCCAGGGCCGTCACCAGTTCCGATACGAGCTCTCGCTGGTGCTCGAGGGGGAGACTTCGGTCGATGACGTGGTGGTGGAGCAGGACTTGTTCAAGGTCTTCCTCGATTCCCGGAGCGCGGAGTGGCTCGAGGGCGCGAGCGTGGACTTCGCCTCCGATCTGCGCGGCGCCGGCTTTGTCTTCGACAATCCCCAGGCGGAGGTTCGTTGGGACGATCCGGTGGCCGAGCGGGTGCAAAAGGCGATCGACGAGCGGATCGCACCGTCGCTCGCCGGCCATGGTGGCTGGGTGGAGCTGCTCGGGGTGGAGGGCGATGCCGCCATTATTCAGTTCGGGGGCGGTTGTCAGGGCTGTGGAATGTCCCAGGTGACCCTCAAGGAGGGCATCGAAAGCACCATTCTCTCCGAGGTGCCTGAGATCAAACGGGTGCTCGACAACACCGACCACGACTCAGGAACCAGTCCATATTATTCGCGGTGAAGAATCTGCGAATTGAGAATTGAC
>JBGMRN010000311.1:0-3400 GCA_048061535.1 Thermoanaerobaculales bacterium
CGTGAGGTGTGGTGTTTTCGACCTGAGGGGCGCGGAGCGCGTACTTGCGGTACGTTACGGCGCGCCTCCGGCGCTTGTGTCTCACCGTCATCAGCGCGTGACCGATGGGCTCGCCCTCAGGCGAGCCTTCGGCCACTTCGCGCTGCTGCCGGCGGGGAGAGCACCCCGAGGCGAGAAAACACCGCTGGGTGTGGTGCATCGCCAGCCGCAGCAGAAAGCTGGTGAGATATGCGGGTTAGAGACCCGGTTAGTTCTCCTGAACGGCCGGGAAGGCTTTCAACTCGAGCTCGATCTGAACCGTATCCGATATCAGGTCGTCCGCCGCTCCGGAGAAGGCGATTCCCCAAAGGCTGCGGTCGAACTCGAGGACCGCGGTGACTCCGATCTCCTGCTCGCTCGCCTCGATGCGCGCCGGAAACGAGATCTCCCGCACCACACCGTGGAGGTCGAGATTGCCGGTAACGGCAAAGACTCCGTCCCCTTCAGCCCGGATGGCGGTCGAGGTGAAGCTCGCCCGAGGATAGGCCCCGACCTCGAGAAAATCGGCGCTCTTGAGGTGGCTGGTGAGGGTCTCGGTGTCGGACCACACCGAGGTCGTATCGACGACCGCCCGCACCCGCGACCGCTCCGGCAGACCGTCCACGAGGACAATCTCACCGGCGACCGAGAGGAAGCCACCGGCGTGCCGCCGGGTTAACTTCGACCCCACAAAGGACACCACAGAGGCCTTCTCGAAACGATAGAACACCCCTTCGGGAACCGGGGTCGGAGCCATCTCCGAATCGCTGCCGGACGGACCTCGAGAGGGCGATGGCGGCGCACCACAGGCGACGGCCACCGCGACGGAAAGCACAACCCACAAACCGGTTCTCCTCCACCGGGACATCATGCTCCGGGAGACCCGGCCGGGCCCCGCCCACTCAATCGTCACGGCCGCCGAGCAACCCTGCACGGACAAGGAAGTAGAGCAGCGTTGCCAACGACGAGGCAACCGCGGCCACGTAGGTCATGGCCGCCGCGTTGAGCACTTTGTCCATGCCCCGCCGCTCGCCGACCCCGACGATCCCGTACTCGACCACCAACGCCTTGGCCCGGTTGGAGGCGTCAAACTCCACCGGCAGGGTGACGAGCTGGAAGAGGAGCACGGCAGAGAAAAGAACGGCCCCGATCATCACCATATTCTGTGACGACAAAAACAGCCCGAAGAGCATCACCATATACCCCAGGTTCGAGCCGATCGAGGCCGTCGGCACGAGCGCCGAGCGGAGCTTGAGGGGACCGTAGTGCCGGGCGTGCTGGATGGCGTGTCCCGCCTCGTGGGCGGCGATGCCCACCGCGGCCAGCGACCGTGAGCCGTAGACCCCCTTGGAGAGGTTGAGGGTCTTGTTCAGCGGGTTGTAGTGGTCGCTCAGCAGGCCCCCGGTGCTGACGACATCGACGTCGGAGATGCCGGCGCCGTCGAGCACACGCTGCGCAGCCTCGGCGCCGCTGAGGCCGGAGGAGACCGGCACCCGCGAGTACTTCTTGAAATTCGACTTCGTACGCCAGCTCGCCCACAGCGCGAACGCGAACGCCGGCGCCAAGAAGAGAAAGTACATGGGATCGAAAAACATCTTGCCCCCAACTGCGACCACGCCGGGGCAGGCGACCGCCGCAGGCCTGAAATCATACCATCGGTGATGACCGGTTTTCGGTTTTCCCCGACCCGGCAACTCCGGAAGGGGCAGTGCAGTTATCGGCGCGACTCGCGATTGGGGAGTTCCAGGCTATGATCAAACGCTGGAGCGAACATGCCATCACGAACCCACACACTCCTCCGCATCGTCGTGATCATTCTCCTACCCCTCGCCGTGGGGCTCGTGGTGGTCCTGTCTCTCGGAGGTTTCGAGGTTTCGGTGGGCGATCTCGTCCTCCGCGTCCAGCGGGGCGCATCCTACCCGCTCGAAAAACCACCGACCTCTGCTCTGGCCGCCAACACACCGACCGAAGCCACCGGCGCCGATCCGGACGCGCGGCCGCGCAACGTGATCCTCTTCATCGGCGACGGGTTGGGCGTGGGCCATATTTCGACCGCCAGCGCCCTTCTCCACGGACCGGCCGGCGCCCTGGCAATGGAGGGGACACCGTTCATCGGGCTGATGCGCACCTGGGCAACCAACAACCTGGTCCCGGATTCGGCGGCCGCCGGCACCGCCATGGCCACCGGGTTCAAGACCCGCAAGAAGGCGGTTGGAGTACTGGCCGATGGGCGGGTGGTCCGCAATCTCTTCGAGGCCGCGCGCGCGCACGGCCTCGCCACCGGCGTGGTGACGACCTCCGGCCTCGCGGACGCCACCCCGGCGTGCTTTACCTCCCACGTCGCGTCGCGGGACGACTATGGCGAGATTCTCCAGCAAACGCTCGACTCGGGAACCGAGGTCTTGATCGGCGGTGACTGGGCGCGAAAGAGCAAAGCGCGACAGCAGCCAAGATACCTGGACCTCGTGGCCCGTGCCGAGGAGCTGGGATCGGCCCGAGGCTTCACCGTGATCCGTGACCCGGACAATCTGGAATCTGTGACCGGGCCGCTCCTGGCTCTCTTCCCGGTCCGCGGCGGCAGCGCCAACGACTATGGGCCGCCGCTGGAGCTCAGCACCCGGCACGCGCTGCGGCTTCTCGGGGAGGCGCCGCAGGGTTTCGTGCTGATGATCGAGTCCGAGGTGACCGATGAATCGGCCCACGACAATGACATCGCGACGGTGATGGACGGCGTGCGCGAGCTCGACCGGGCGGTGGCTCTCGCCCTCGAGCTGTCCGCCGCCCGCGGCGACACTCTGGTGCTGGTCACTGCCGACCACGGAACCGGGGGACTGACGGTGACCGATGGACGGTACGAGCGCGGCCGGGCAACAATCCGTTGGGTAAGCGACTACCACACCGCCGAGTGGGTCCCGCTCTTCGCCTTCGGGCCCGGCGCCGAGGCGTTCACCGGGGTCTTCGACAACACCGAGCTGGCGCCGCGGATCGCCCGCCTCCTCGATCTCGAGCCTCTCCCGAAGCTGGCCGAATCAGTCACTCGTTGACTGAATCAACCCCAGATGCTATGGTCCCAGCGTTTTGGCCCCCCCAACCCGGACGGCCACAGAGGAGAGAACCGATGAACCTTCGCGCAGGACTCAAACGCCTCATGCTCGGTCCCGAGCAACAGCCCATCCCGGTGCTCGGTCGCAACGACCGCTGCTGGTGTGACTCCGGGAAGAAGTACAAGAGCTGCCACCAGACCCGCGATGACCGCAAACGAGCGTCCGAGAGAGCGGTCTCCGCAGGGGGCAGCCAATCCCGCGGGATGTTCTAGCAGCCCCGGACTGTTAACAGGGTTGGAGGCGCCTGATGACCGACGAAAAGCCCGCCAAGCTCAAGG
>JBGMRN010000312.1:0-3399 GCA_048061535.1 Thermoanaerobaculales bacterium
TGCCGCTGGCGCTCGCCTTGGCCTGGCCGTTCTGGCTCTCGGCATCGACGGTGAAGGCGTCCACCGGCAGAGCGTCGAAGTGGTAGGCGCCGTCTTCAGCGGTGGTCATGACCAGTACGCCGCCGTTCGCGTCGTGGAATATCACCACCGCATCCTCTTGCGGGATCAACGTCGACGGATCGCCGTTGTAGACATCGCCCGGAACCGGCTGGTAGATCACGCCATGGGCCGAGACCGCGGGCTGGAGGTGGACGACCATGTCGACCATGTCGTCGTCGTACACCAGCACCGCAGCGCTTCTCCCGCCGGAGCCGAGGAGCGGGGCGGAGGCGGTCGCCGTCAGATTGCCGGACGGAACGGCGGTGAAGCTCACGAACCCATCGCTGCCGGTCACCGACGGGAAGCGGCCTCCGCCCGTCGAGGTCACAGTCACACTCGCACCGTCCACCGGCAATCCGCCCGCATCGACGACCTGGACGCGGACTATACCCTTGGGCGAGAGTACGATGCGGTAGGGAGCTCCCGCGGTCCCCGAGCCGTCGAGCGGCACTCCGCCGACGAAGTCGCTCGCCGACGCTCGCGCCTGACGCTGCTCGCCAGCGAGCTCCTGAACGGTGAGGGCCCCGCTCCGTTCGAGCAGCACGCCGGGGAAGAGGTAGTGGTGGCCCGGCGACGGGACGGTCGGCTGCAGCAGCGTGAAGTCGAAGCTGGTCTCGGGGGCTCTGCCCTGCTGGAGGCGCACGCTGAGCAGCACCGACATCAGATCGACCTCGGAGAGGCCGGCCTGAAGGCTCTCGAAGACCCGGAACGCGACATCGCCGGCGGGCTCGAGCACGAGGTCCGCCACGGCGACCGGCGCCGTAGCGGTCAGCGAGACCTCGGTGCCGGCGCGCCGAGGCGTGCCGGAGACCCCGGCCGAGAGCTGATAGTCGCCTTCGGGAATCCCCAGGAACTCGAAGAGACCGAGGTTCTCGGTCTGTCCGCTGGTGGTGTCGAGAGCGGTCAGGGGCCCGCCTGCGGTCTGTCCCTGGAGCCTCACCGTGCCGCCAGGAATCGGCAGCGTCTTGCCAGGATCGTCGTAGAGCGTGCCGCTCACTGATCCCCGCTGGTCGACATAAAGGGTGCGATCGACGTGCTGACCGGCGGTGGAGAGCACGATGCCGTGCGCTTGCCCGCTGCGTCCGGTCGGCGCGTGGAAGGCGAAGACCGAGTAGGTGGCCAGCGGCAGGGCGTCGAAGTAGGCGATTCCGGCGCTGTCCGCAACCGTCAGCTCGTCGATGTTGTTGTGGAGGTCCCGGATCCTCACCTGTGTATCGGGCAAGAGTGCGCCGCTGTCAGGGTCACGCACCACAACCGCGACCGAAGCCACCGAGGTCGAGAGCACGATGTCCGGAATCTGGGCCACCTGCCAGTCGCCGCCGATCGAGCCCTTGGCCGAGCCCTGGCGCGAGACCTGGAAGCTGTCTCGCGCAACGACGGTGACGCCGCCGGCAAAAACATGAGCGAGCTGGTACCGCCCGTTCCCATCGGCGGAGTACCAGCCGCTGCCGCCGGGCAGGCGCCGGAACGGATATGTGTTCTCACGAACGTAGAACTGGGCCTGGGCCAGCGGCATGAGGTCGTCACCGACGCGCTCGAAGACCCGGCCCTCGACCGAGCCCTGGGCCTTCATGCGTACGACGAGGTCGAGCTCCTGGCCGCCACTGCCGAGGTAGCCTTTGGCGATGCCGACCCGCTCGACCGAGCCGACCGTACCCTCGGCCCTTACCTCGATGCGTCCCTCGGGTACCAGCGCGAAATCGAAATTCCCCTGGTCGTCGGTGGTCTGGGTCTGGGGGAGGAGGGACTCGGTGTGCAAGACCACCGGGAAGCCGGGGATAGGGGTCACGCCGTCGACGTTGACGAGCCGGCCGGTCACGGTGGAAGACTCGGTGAAAACGATGTTGACGTTCTTGACCTGGCCCGCCCAGTCGATTTGTGAGGAGACCGTGCGCACGCCGTGGAAGGAGCTGAAAACCGTGATCTCGAAGCTGCCGGCGGGCAGCTCGAGCTGCAGGTCTCCATTGGGGTCGGTCTGGGTTTCGACGGCCGTGGGCTTGAGGATCAGACCCTTCTGCGCCTCGCTGTAGTAGACGGGGCGGTAGAAAACGGTAGAAGACACCGGACCGCCGCCGGCGTTGCGAACGCTCAGGTCGACGATGCCCGAGCCCTGCATTCGCACACTGGCAAAGGCGCGGTGGCCGCCGAAGACCACCTCCGTCTCGGCGCTTCCGAAGTAGCCGATGAATCCCTCCGCGAGTCCGTCCCCGACGTGGGCGACGACCTCCCACTCTCCGAGCGGTACGTCCTCGATCGAGAAGCTGCCGTCCGCAACGGTCGTCACCTCGCGATAGGGTGAGCCCTTCCAGATGCCGACGACCTTGGCGCCCTGAAACGGCCGTCCGAGCGGGTCGAGCACCACCCCAGCCACGGCGCCGCGCATCTCGCGCAGAATGATCGGCTGAGCAACGATCACCTCGGGTGAGGTATCGAGAATGGGCGGCAGGGCGACACTGCCCTCCAGCGCCGAGTCGTAATCGATGGCCTTGACCTGGTAGGCGCCGGCGCTTGCGGCCTGCTCCGGCACCCCCTCGATTCGGTACACACCCTGCCCGTCGGTGGTCGCAAAGACTCCGGGACCCGAGATGAAGACTGGCGCGCCGACGACCGGCAGGTACCTGTTGTTGGCGACGTCAAAGAAGAGCACTTCCCCGGTGACCGTGTGCATCGCGGAATCGGGCAGGGTGAGCGTGATCTCGGCGGTCTCGTCGGCGGCAAGGATGAGATCGGCCACCACCGAGGTACGCGAGATGCGCCAGTCGGCCGCCTGCAGCGTGACCTGGCCCGCCGGAACATTGGTGAAGCGAAAGCCTCCGACGGCGTCGGTCTCGACGATCCCCAGCGACGCACCCCCGGCGCTGAGCTCGACCGTGGCCCCGGCCACCGCCTCCGGCGGCGGCAACGGGTCACCACTCTCCTGCTTGAAGACCCGACCCACCACCGTCCCCAGACCCGGCGGCTGGGTGCGCTGCAGCTCGAGCACCACGTGGACCACGTCGCCCGGCCGGGCGATTCCCACCGTGGCGTAGACCGTGCGGCCTTCGCTGTCGCGTCCGGTGAGGGTCAAGGGGCCGACCGGCATCGCGGGGACCTCGAACGAGCCGTCGGCCTCCACCGTTACCGTCGCCACATCGTTGAACAACGTGCTGGCGACCGTCACCGTACCGCCGGGAACGGGATCTCCCGTGTCGAGGTAGATAAGCTCGCCGGTGACCGTGCCCCGTCCGAGCAGGGCGATGTTGACGTACGCAAGCTGGCTATGCTGGCGGATGGTGGTGGTGATCTCCTCTGTGCCAGCGG
>JBGMRN010000313.1:0-3388 GCA_048061535.1 Thermoanaerobaculales bacterium
CTTCGCTCCCAAATCTTGCGAGAGCGCAGACCCGCATTGCGTCTTGTACCCCTCGCGACGAAATCTGGTGAGAAGCATCCCACGAACCGTGGCCGGTTTGACCCATCGGAAAGAAACTCACCAAGAAAGGCAAACATTGCGACTGTGTCGCAATGAATGAACTACATGGGACCATGATATTTACGAGGGAGTTTCTTAGGAGTACGGGCTAAAGGACCTGCGCGATGCCCACCCTCCGCGCCAGGTCGGACGTGAATAGGCCTTCCGGATCCAGCCTTTTCTTGAACTCCAAGAGCTCAGTGTAGCGCGGGAAGACACGGCAGAACTGCTCCGGCCGCAAGACCTGGTCCTTGGCGAGATGGATCTTGCCGCCGCGCTTGATCGTTGCTTCGATGAGACGGTCGACGGCCTCGCGGCTCGCGGCCTCGTTGCGCTTCTTGGGATGAAACTCGAAGTTGAGGCTGTAGCCGTCCTCGGAGAAGGAGAGCAGGGCGTCGTCCTTCTTGTGCGCCCGCATGATGGTCGTGACCGGCGGGCTCGGCGACGTCCTGCAGATGCCGACGAGCTCGATGATCGCCTCTCGGGCGCTGGCACGCGGAAAGGTGAGCTGCACTGTGTAACCCCGCGGACCACAGACAAGATGAGCCGGCGGCACGGTGAAGCTCGCCTCGAAGCTGAACCTGAGGAAGAGCTCGGTGTTCGAGGAGCGGCCGGTCGTGTAGGTCAGGCAGGACGCGGCGTAGTAGAGGCGGTTGAACAGGTTCACCAGCGGGCGTTGGGCGTGCAGCATGAGCGACAGGAAAGGACCGAGCTTCTCGTGCAGGGCCAGACCCAATCGACGGTGGTTTTCGAGACGTGAATAGCCTGCGTCGAGATACCTCTTGCGGTCGGCCTCGGAATCGTCGCGCTCGATCCACTTGGCGGCGTGAATCACCGAGCGTCCAGTTCGGCGTCCGCCGGCGTAGGCGTCAACCCACACCACGGCCGCGTCGTACGATTGCTCGACCGCGGCCATCTTCTCGAGCAGCTCGTCGACATCGGCCGCCGGTATCCGGTTGATCTCGACAAACGGCGACGGAATCGGTTGCAGCTGAAGGGTCGCCTCGACGATCACGCCGAGGAGACCGATGCCACCGACGACGGCGTTGAAAAGCTCGTGCGCCCGGTCGATCTCAATGATCTCGCCATCGGCGAGCATGAGCTTCATGCGGACGATCTGGTGGGCAAAGCTGCCGCGACGCCACGCGTCCTTGCCGTTGACGTTGGCGCAAATGGCGCCGGCGACGCTGGAGTGCGACTCGGTCGGGCTCGCCGGCAGGGTGAGCAACCGGTAGTGGACCGCCTGGTAGAGGTCAATGAGCCGGGTGCCGGCCTCGAGGGTAACCTGGCGACGCTCCTCGTCGAAGCTCAGCACCTTGTTCATGAGGCTCATGTCGAGAACACACTGGCCGTCATTGAGCGCGAGGTCGCCATAGTTTCTCCCCGCACCGCGCGCGCAAACGGTCATGCCATGAGACCGGCAGTACTGCAAAGCCTGACGACACTCTTCGATGCTCGTCGGGAAAGCAACGAGGGAGCGCGATTGCATGGAACCGACCAGCGAGGAGATCTCCTTCCATTGCATGAAGCTCGGGAGCGTTGGCTCTGAAGACGGCATTGTCGTACCTCCGGAGGGCGCAAGGGTCCGATGCATGATACCTGCGCTCCGGGGACCGCCATGGGTGGAATCCGAATCCTCGGCTCGCGCCCGACATCTCCTTCAAAATCGGAACATACTCGGCACGCAACATCGCTCCTCCCCAGACCCTCGGACTTCTCGCTTCAATCGTCCTTCTGACCTGTATGCTCATGCCGATGACAACGGATTCAGTCTCGGGGAACAGCTTCCTCAATTCTGTCGGACGAGCTGAGCGGGAGGACAGGCGGCCTGTTTGGCTCGTCCTGTGGATCCTGGTCGCGGTGGCCGCGATGCTCGCGGGTCTCGGCAGCGATCCACTGGCCAACCCCGACGAGGCGCGCAATGCGGAGGTGGCTCGGGAGATGGCCGCCGGCAACGACTATTGGCTGCCGCAACTGAATGGTCTGCCCTATGCCGACAAGCCGGTGCTCTTCTTCGCCGCCGCGGCGGCGGTCATGGAGATCCTCGGCCCCACCGAGCTCGCCGCCCGCACGGCGCCGCTGCTCTTCGCGCTGGCGACCGCCGCCCTGGTCGGCTGGTTCGGCCGCCGGCTGTACGGCCCCACTGGGGGTTGGATCGCCGCCTTCGCAACCCTGTCGGCGCCGCTGGCGTTTGCCTTTGCGCGGATCGTCATCATGGACAGCGCGTTGAGCTTCTTCATCACCGCGGCCCTCGTGTTCTTCTCCATCGCGATCGAAACTCGCCGCGCGGCGACGGGCCGCGATGCGGTCGCAGGGAGGTTGAAGGCCTCCTTTCGCTGGACCCTGCTGGCCTGGGTCGCAATCGCTCTCGGCGTACTCACCAAGGGGCCGGTGGCGATCCTCTTCCCGCTCCTGGTCGCCGCCCCCTTCGCCGCCTGGCGACACGCCTCGCGGGCGGTCTGGCACCCGGTGGCCCCGCTGGTTCTGCTAATCGTCGTGGGGCCCTGGGTGTGGGTCGTCTCCCAGCGTCTGCCGGACTTTCTCCACTATGTGGTGGTGACCGAGACGTGGCGCCGCATCAGCAGCGATGAGCTGCGGCGTTCTCAGCCCTTCTGGTACTACCTGCCGGTGATGCTCGCAGGCACCTTTCCCTGGTGGATACCCGCGACTGCCGGCATCATTCGCCGGCCGCGCCTTCCGGCCGGCGACCCGGCTGCGGATCCGCACCGTGTCTTCCTCGTGTTGTGGGCGCTGGCGCCCGTCGCCGTGCTGTCGCTTTCGACCTCGAAGATGCCGCAGTACGTGCTACCGGTGGTGCCGGCGGTGGCCCTTCTGGCGGCAGGCGCCTGGGCCGGACGCCGCGACCTGCGGCCGGCTGGTGCAATGGCCGCGGTACTCATCGGCGCGCTGGCCGGTCTGGCGCTGGTGATCGCAGCGTTCGCGGTGAACCCCGAAGCTCATCGGATGCCGCCGGCGATGGTCCGGGCGTGGCCGGGGTCGCTCGCCGCCCTCGGAATGACGGGACTGATTGCAGCCGGCCTGGCCACGCTGCTGATTGTGCGACGCCGGCAGCGGGATCTCCTGGCTGTTGCGCTCAGCCTGCCGGTGCTCATGCTGTCTGTTGTCGGCCGGCCGCTGGTCGGAGCGTACATGGAACGCCGATCGTCGCGTCCCTTCGTCGAGGCTCTCGCGCCGCACGTGAATGACGGCGTCGAGCTGCTCGGCGTCGCATCCTATTGCCCCGCCCTTTCCTTCTATCTCGGCCGCACCATGCCGGTGGCGAGCCCCA
>JBGMRN010000314.1:0-3365 GCA_048061535.1 Thermoanaerobaculales bacterium
CGGCTGGGCACGTACGAGATTGTTGAGCTGCTCGGCAAGGGCGGAATGGGTGAGGTCTACCGCGCCACCGATTCGGAGCTGCGCCGCGACGTCGCGATCAAGGTGCTGCCCTCGCATCTCACCGAGGACTCCGAGCAACTGAGCCGGCTGCGCCGCGAGGCGCGCGCGCTGGCCGCGTTGAATCATCCCGGCATCGCCACCGTACATGGGTTCCACGAGCACGACGGCACCCGCTACATTGTCATGGAGCTCGTGGACGGCGAGACACTCGCCGAGCATCTGCGGGACGGCTGCTTGCCTGTGGCGCAGGCGCTCGGGCTCGCCACCCAGATCGCCCGAGCCCTCGAGGCGGCGCACGAACGCGGTATCGTCCACCGAGATCTGAAGCCGGCGAATATCAAGGTGACCACCGACGGGTCGGCAAAGGTGCTCGACTTCGGTCTGGCCATGGCACTGGGGCAGGGCGGCGCGCGCGACCAGGCGGAGTCGCCAACGCTGACCATGGCCACCCAGGCTGGCGTGATCCTGGGCACCGCCGGCTACATGAGTCCGGAACAGGCGAGGGGACAGGAGGTCGACCGGCGTACCGACATCTGGGCGCTGGGCGTGGTGCTGCTGGAAATGCTCACCGGGAAACGGACGTTCGCGGGCGAGTTCGTGACCGACACCCTGGCGGCGGTCATCAAGGACGAGCCCGATCTCGACCATCTGCCGGCCGATGCGTCGCCCGCGCTACGGCGCATTCTGGAGCGCTGCCTCCACAAAGAGCCGGCCGAACGATTCCACGATGTTGCCGACGTGCGCATCCTCCTCGCAGATGCCGCGCAGGAGTCGCCGGTGGCGACCTACCAGGCTTCGGAGCCGGCCAGCATGTGGCCGCGCTCCTGGCGCGATGCGATGGCGGCGGCGCTGATCGCCGTGGTGGCGCTGGGTGCCGGCGCCGGCGCGATGCGTTTCATGGGATCGGCTTCGACCGCGCCCGCCGACTCGGTCCCCACCCGCCGGGTAGTGCTCGAGCATGGGGACCACCGTGACAGTCGGCCCAACCTGGCGCCGGACGGACAGCGCCTGGCGTACGGGTTCAATGGCCAGATCTGGATCAGGGATCTGCGCGGCCTGGAGGCGGTGCCCGTCGCGGGTACCGAAGGAGGCGCCGTCCCGTTCTGGTCTCCGGATGGGGCCTGGCTGGGTTTCTCGGCCGAGGGATCGATGTGGAAGGTGAGAACGGATGGGGGTGGCCGGACGCTGATTACGACGACGGCACCTGGAAGCACCGCCGGTGGCGCGGCCTGGCTTGCCGACGGCCGGATCGTGTTCGATACCGGCAGCAGCGAGGTCCTGGTGGTGTCCGACCGTGGCGGGGAAGCTGCGACCTATGTGCCCCTGCAGGAGGGCGAGGTCGACTTCCACTACCTGGTGGCCCTGCCCGATGGCCGCGGGGTGCTCACGATTCCCCATCGTAGTGACGACCGCTTCGACAGCATCCAACTGATCACGCCGGATGGGAAGCGCCGCGAGATCCTGACCCTTGGAGACCAGATCAGCGACTTCGACTACTCGCCAACAGGGCACATCGTCTTCACGTGGTTCGCCCCGCTGCGCGAAGGTCTTTGGGCGGTGGAGTTCTCGCTCGAAGACCTCGAGGTTGTAGGTGACCCTTTCCCCGTGGCTCTCGACGGCACCGCTCCGACGATCGCGGACGACGGCACCATGGTCTACGTGGTGCGGGCGCCGCAGGTGCAGTCCGAGATTGTCTACGTCGATCGAACAGGTGCGATCGTCGCCAGGATCGACGAGCCTCGACGAGGGATCTACCCGGCACCGGTGGTCTCCCCTGACGGTCAGACCGTGGCGGTACCCGTAAGGACGGGTCAGGGCATGGACCTCTGGGTGTATGACCTCCGTGGCGGCGCGCCCAGGCGGTTGACGTTCGAGAGTGCGCTGCGGGTTACCGCGCCCATGTGGATGCCGGATGGCGAGCGTCTACTCTTCGCAATGTTCGGCAACGATGGGACAGACGACTTCGGCTTGTTCGGGATTGACGCAGCCGGAGGGACTCCGGAGTTGGTGGCGGCCCGGTCGGCCCTTAGGGCTTGTGACAAAATAACTACTTAAGATCGCCGCTTACGAGCCGGTTGAATCGTGTAGTTCCACTCGCCGTGGAAGGGGTGGGGATCGAGGTGGACTTTGGCCATCTGCTCGTCGGCAATCTTGACGCCGAGGGGATAGGAGCCGTGGTCGATCTCGGAGCGGATCCTGAGGCCCGATGTGGTGGTCGTGGCTCCGATGAGGCTGACGATGGCGGCAAGGGATACGAGCGGCTTGCCGCGCCAGTTCATGGCGATGTGGGAAAAGAGGCGGTGCTCGATCTTGTTCCACTTGCTCGTGCCGGGGGGAAAGTGGCAGACGGTAATCGAGAGCCCGGTCCTGTTGGCGAACTTCTGAAGTTCCCATTTCCAGAGTCGAACCCGGGGGCCGTTGCTGCCGCCAGCATCGGCGGTGATCAACAGTGAGTCGGCGTCCCGGTAGGCGGCCCTGCCCATGAGCTTCCACCACCTGCGCACGGCGTTGACGGCGAAGCTAGCCGTGTCGTGATCGATACCGACGCTGACCCAGCCCTCGTCGCGGCTCAGGTCATAGACTCCGTAGGGGATCGCCTTGCCCTGATCCGGGATCAGGAAGTCGTGCACCCGCACGGGCTCGGGTTTCCCCTTCGGCCTCCACTCCCGGCCTGGGTTCTTGAAGTCCCCGACGAGCTCCTTCTTCTTCGTGTCGACCGAGATGGCGGGTTGCCCGCGCCGCAGCTGAGTACCGAGACGTTGGGCGATATAGCGGAACTGGGCGTCTCGGTCCACGTTGTGCGAGCCTTCGCGCGTCTTGCGGTTCGCTTGCAGGCTGTAGCCACTTTCATTCAGCAGCCTCGCGACCAAGCGGTAGCTCGCCTCGTGCCCCATTGCTACGAGTTCGTCAGCCAGCTTGCGCACGCTCTTGGAGGTCCAGCGCAACGGCGAGTCTGGATCACCCAACGTCGTGGGCTCCACCAACGCGTCCAAGTCAGCAAGCAGCGTCCCGTCTTTGGCGGTCGCGCGCTTCCGGCCACCGCCCGCACGACGCGTCCGTTCCGGGGGTAGTTCATTGCTCGCCCCCGACTCGACCTCTCGGATGCCGCGCGTGATCGTCGAACGCGATATCCCCGTCGCGCGCTCCACCAACGCGATGCCTCCGTGACCGAGCGACATCGCTTCCGTCGCCGCCCACAGTCGCCTCGACCGCTCCGAGAGCACCCCGGACAACGCCGCATACTTGCTATGTACGGTGGCCACGTCCATGTCTCGAAATCTACACGAATATAGCCTCGATATCAA
>JBGMRN010000315.1:0-3362 GCA_048061535.1 Thermoanaerobaculales bacterium
AGCAGGCCCGCCTGATCCGCGATGCGTTCACCTCCGGGTAATCCAGAAAGGCCGATTCGATGCGCCTACCCTTCGATCTCGAGCGCCCGCTGGTCTTTTTCGACCTGGAAACCACCGGACTCAGCGTCTCGGAAGACCGGATTATCGAACTGGCCATCATTAGGCTCTCCCCCCAAGGGGACGTGCTGGAGCGCGTGCGTCGTTTCAACCCCGGCATTCCCATCCCGGCCGGGGCGTCGGACGTGCACGGCATATACGACGCCGACGTAGCGGACGAGGCCCCCTTCGCATCGAGGGCCAAGGCGCTTCACGAGATGCTCGACCCGTGCGACCTCGCGGGCTTCAACATCCGGCGGTTCGACGTGCCCATGCTTATTGCCGAGTTCCGACGGGCTGGAATCACGTTCGATGCCGGAAACCGCAAGCTCATCGACGTGCAGCTGATCTTCCACCACAAGGAGCGCCGCGATCTCTCCGCCGCCGCCACGTTCTACCTAGAGCGAGAGCACCAGGAGGCGCACAGCGCCCTGGGTGACATCAGGACCACCGCGGCCGTGCTCGCCGCCCAACTCGAGCGCTACGACGACGTACCCAGGGATCTCGCCGGGCTCAACGATTACTGCGATTCGATCCGTAAGTTCGAGACGGAGTTCGATCGGTGGTTCGCGGAGTCCGACGATGGGTTGGTCTTCAAGCGCGGCAAGCACCACGGAGAGGCCCTGGCTCACGTGGCCGGTGATAGGCCGGACTATCTCAGGTGGATGCTCGGAGCCAAGGACATGGACCCGGACGTGCTGAGTGCCGTGCGGCGGGCTCTGGAGGGAAGCTCGGCGAACTGACAGAGCGAACGGTTCACTGTCGAGCGCCGGCGTGAGGCCTCATGTTGACCGTTCTGGTCCTCCACCTCACGTTATCGCGACCCGTCAAAGGGCTTTTGCTTTGCCTATCCTTAGCTGGGAGGGTCGTGGCGATGACGTGGCCTAACTTTCGGCGGGGGGGGGACCGGTTGCCGACGCTTTACTGCGATGAACTGGGTGTCGACGGCCCGCCGATCGTCTTTCTGCCAGGTATCGGCGGCACGACCCGATACTGGCGGACGAGGGTCGCACCTCTCGCTCACGAGCACCGCCTCTTGCTTGTCGATCTGCTTGGCTACGGTCGGTCTCCCAAACCGTGGACGCGGTACTCGGTAGAGCGACACGTGGAGGAGCTGCACCGGATTCTCCACGGGCGCGGCCCACTGACACTGGTGGGGCATTCCTTCGGCGCCATCGCGGCAGTCGCCTTCGCCGCCCGCCACCCCGGGCTGGTTCGGAGTCTGGTCCTGATCGCCTTGCCCTACTTCGGTAGCGAGGAGAGGGCGCTACGCCACTTCCGCGATCGCCCCTCGGCGGACCGGTTCGTGATGACCAACGTGGCCTTCGCGGCGATCACGTGCATCGTGACGCGCCGCGTGCTCCGGCGGCTGCTCCCGTATGTGCTTCGCGACATGCCGGCCGAGGTCGTCGAGGATCTCGTACGGCACACCTGGCGGTCCTATACCTCCACGATGTGGGAAGGCGTTTACCGTCACGATCTTGCCGACGACGCCGCAAGGCTGGCGCCGGATCTCCCCGTGCTGTGCCTACACGGGGAGCTGGACACAACCGCGCCGCTGGAGGGTGTCCGGCGGCTGGTGGCCGACCACCCGCGATGGACAGTCCGGGTGCTACGGGGCGGGGACCACCACCCGTTCCTGCGGGACCCGGAATGGTGCCTCGAGGCGATCGCCACCGGCAGTTGACCAAGCGTTGCGAATGTGTGTGGGAGCGGCTCACCGTCGTGCGCTGCCGGGAGACCTCATGTTGACCGATCTGGTCCTCCACCTCACGTTATCGCGATCCGTCGACGTGATTTCGTTTTGCCTATCCGTCCCGGCGGGCGCGAATAGGCGCTCACCGGCCGGCAGGAGACATAGATGCGCGACTTCTTTTTCTACGGCCACTCAGGCTTCCGGTATCTGATCCTGCTCTTGGGCATCGCCACGATTCTCTATGCCCTCTTCGGCGCAATCACCAAGAGGCCATACGACAAGCCGATGCGCGCACTCTCGTCCGGTCTGGCAGTGGCGATGCACGTGCAGATCCTGCTCGGGTTCTCCCTCATTTTTTCGGGACGTTTCTACCCGGCTGTCGCGATCCACTTCCTCTTTATGCTCCTTGCCGCGACTTCGGCGCAGATTCCGGTCTCGGTCATGCGCAGGCGCCCAATCGAGGAAAAATCCTACCTGCCCCACGCCATCTGGGCCGTCGTCGCCCTCGCCCTGATCGCAGGCGGTGTCGTGGCTATCGGGAGGCCAATCGTAGGCAGCGGGTGACCGGGCCTCATCGGCAACGAGATCCCCGAGCCGGGAACCATGTTGACTCGGGAGCCATTGCCTTCGAGTGTTGTTGTATCGTTTTCCATGGGCCGAAATGGTCCCGATGTGATCGATGCTTTGCCTGAGATGACCTCCATTCCCGAGATCCAGCCCGAGCGCCAGACCGAGCGCTTTTCGCCGGACCGGGCCGACCCTCTCGGCCTGGTCATAGGCGGCGGCGGTGCTCGTGCGGCTTATCAGGTCGGCACACTGCGGTACATGGCCCGGCGATTCCCCGACCTCAGGATCCCGATCATCACCGGAGTCTCGGCGGGCGCTATCAACGCCGCCCTGCTGGCGTCGCATCACGGATCCTTCGATCAGGCCGTGGAGGAGTTGACCTCCCTGTGGCAGAACCTCCGCGTCGAAGACGTCTTCCGGGTCGACACACCCTCCCTGGCCTGGAGCGGCGCACGCTGGGTGTTTCAGCTTTTGTCGGGAGGCGCGGGTCGCCGCGTGAGGGTCAAAGGACTCATGGATACCTGCCCGTTGCGTGATTATCTGGCTGAGGCGATGCACGCGGTAGACGGCGAACTCACCGGCGTGCGGTACAATTTGGCCAAAGGGCGGCTTCAAGCCGTGGCGCTGAGCACCTCGAGCTACACGACAGGTCAATCAATGACCTGGATTCAGGGATGCGATCTCCAGGAGTGGGAGCGCCCGCAGCGGCGCTCGCGGAAGACCGTGCTCACCGTCGATCATGTGATGGCCTCCTCTGCGCTTCCACTTTTCTTCCCGGCTGTGAAGATCGGCGACGCCTGGTACGGCGACGGCGGTATCCGGCTGGCCGCCCCGCTGTCGCCCGCCCTCCACCTCGGCGCCGAGCGGATCCTCGCGATTTCGACCCGTTACGATCGCGACCAGAAAGAGGCAGACCGCCCCTCCGTGGTAGGCTATCCGCCTCCGGCGCAGGTCATGGGCTCCATCATGAACTCGGTGTTCTTGGACCTCATGGACCAGGATG
>JBGMRN010000316.1:0-3339 GCA_048061535.1 Thermoanaerobaculales bacterium
GATCTCGCCGCCGAAGCGGAGGAGCTCGCCACTGCGGAAGGCGCGACGGATCTCACCGATCACGCGTTTTGCAACCGCTGCGCCTTCCTGATCGAGCTCGACCGCGGGCACGAGCAGATTCCGAAGCTCAAACACATCCTGCTGCGCAGCAGGAACGACATGAACCGCTGGCGAGCCGCCTACTATACCTCGGTGGCCTACGACCACCACAACGAGCTCGACAAGGCGTCTTCGTACGCCCAGCGCGCGCGGGAGCTGGCGGCGATCTGCGCCGAACCCGCGCCGCAGGCTGCCAGCGCCAACCTGGCTGCCACCCTCGCCCTCCGCTCCTCGGAGTTCGAGGGGGCGGAGGAGGCCTATCGCGAAGCCGTTGAGCACTACCGAGGCCTCGACGGCTACCACCGGATCATGGCCGCCCAGGTCAAGGACAACCTCGGCTACGTCCTGATGTGTCTCGACCGGCTGGCCGATGGGCTCGATCTGTGCGAGGAGGCCCGCAACGCCCTCGAGGCCCTGGAGGCGGACCACTACCTCCACCAGACCCTGCAAGATCTCTGCTACGGATACCTGCTCGCGGATCGGCTCGACCGCGCTCAGGATTGCGGGGAGCGTGCCCTCGACTTGGCGGTTGACGCCGACGACGCGCTCGTGGTCAAGAACAGCCTGTTTCTTCTGAGTGAAATCGCGGTGAGACGCGGCGACACATTCGGTGCCCGCCGTTACCTGCGCGAGCTCACCGCGTACTACCCGGAGGCCGAGGTTAGCGAGGAGATCATCGACGTCTTCCTCGCCACCGACCTGACCACCGTAGTGAACCTGAGGGGGTAAAGATGAGAGGCGCACGAACCGCTCTCGTTGTCGTCCTCCTGCTCGGCGTCGCCGGCTCAGCCGCGGCCGGGCAGATGACGCTGACCAGATCTGGTGATTTGTACCGCGTCGCTGCCGGCGACGACGCGCTCGTGGTCAACATCCGCAGCGCGGACGGCGCCACCAGCCAGCTCATGATCCCCCAGACAACCGCGGTCGCTGCCGACTCCCTGCAGGTGGGAGTGGACGAGACCACCGGTGCGCTCTTCGTGCTCTGGCAGGAGGACGCCGGCATGGACGCCTCCATCCGGCTGGCCACCTACGTCGACGGAACGTGGCTTGGACCGACCACGATCGCAGGCGGTGACGGAACCGCCGCCTTCAACCCGCAACTCCTCCTCCAGCGCAAGGTCTCGATGATCACCGAGGAGGCCGAGGAGGGCGAAGAACCGGTGGTGACCAAGTTGGCAACCACCTTTCTTCACCTGGTGTGGTGGAGCCAAATCAGCGAGGAAGACTCGGGGAGCGCGTTCTATCTCGCGGCGCCGCTCGGCGCGGACGGAACGCCGCAGCTCGACGGTCCCGGACCGTCGGTTGTGAGCGACCTCCTCCCCTACGGCATCGGCTGCTTCGACCTCGAGGACACCGACAGCCTCAAGCATCCCAAGCTCTTCGTCGATCCGGCGAGCGGGCTGCCGCACGTCTTCGCAACCGACTTTGCCAACTGCCTCTTCCAGATTATCGAGCTGCGGCCGGAGGTGGTCGAGGAGACGCTCGACGACGGGGCCGGCAAGCGGCGACGCCACGTCGTGGTCCTCCGCACCGGGGCGATGATCGGCCTGCGGCCCGATCTACCGCTCGCCTCCGCGAAGATCGAGGTGGGCGAGAACCTGTCGCTCATCATGTACTGGGACGGCGGCGAGGAGGGCCTCCTCCAGTTCCTCGAGCTCGACCAGGAGACCATCTCCGAGACCAAGTCGCTGGTCCTCGGCGAGGAGCTCAGCCACGAGCAGGCGGTCGAGCTGATCCGCGGCCTGACCCGCTGAGCAACACCATCACCAATCATCACGGCCCACCTCCGCGGTGGGCCGTTTTTCTGCAATTTGCTCCATTCCGTTGCAATTTGCTTCACTCCGTTTCGCAAATTGCGGTTAGCCCGCATCAACACCAAGACCCCCACGCCTGGGGTTGGTTCCTTGACGAGACAAGGCACGTCGCATAGCCTGTTAGCAACACCAACCATCGAATCACGCGTCACCGGCCGCGGTGTCTGTTCGAAAGGAGGCCGTTCCGTGTCCAAATCGACAGCCCTCGCCCTGGTCGCATGTCTGGTCGCCCTTGTCCCCACACCGGTCGCCGCCCAGAAGCTGATCTTCTGGACCTCGGTGACTGGAACCGCGGATCTTTCCACCTGGAGCGATGCCGGCGGCAACACCGGTCTCGCCGCCGGTGACGCCATCTGCGTTGCCCGCGCCCAGGTCGCCGGCCTTCCCAATGCCTCCTCGTTCATCGCCTGGCTCTCGGACGCCGGCGACGACGCCTACTGCCGACTCCACGGTCTGACCGGCAAGAAGGCCTCCAACTGCGGTCAGGCCAGTCTGCCGGTGGCGGCCGGGCCCTGGGTGCGGGTGGACGGTTTTCCCTTCGGCGAGGAGATCTCTCAGCTCCTGACGCCGACCGGAAAGGTGTACACGCCGGTGATGTTCAACGAGTTCGGCGCCTTCACCGATATCATCTACTTCACCGGCACAAATTCCTCCGGTGAGCTCGACACCAGCTACCCGGGAACCTGCAGCAACTGGACCGCCGCTTCGACGAACATGGTGATGGATGGTCAGGCCACCACAACCACCGACCACTGGTCGAGCCAGGGTTGGGTGCAGTGCTCCGTCAATATTTCCCTTCTGTGCGTCGAGGCGGGAGGTTCGGGACCCGCCCTCGGCAACTTTGCCTCGACCGGGCGGAAAGCCTTCGTGACCTCGGTGTCAGGCGACGGGAACCTTTCCGGATGGGCCGATGCCGGCGGGAAGACCGGTCTCGCCGCCGGTGACGCCATTTGCGCGGCCCGCGCCCAGGCCGCCGGTCTCAGCGAGCCGGCGTCGTTCAAGGCATGGCTTTCCGACTCCACAACCGATGCGGTCAGCCGCTTCACCAACGACGGCCGATGGGTGCGTGTGGACGGCGTGCCGGTGGCCAACGATATTTCAGACCTCACCGACGGCCAGCTATTCACCTCCATCAACGTAACCGAGACCGGCCTCTACCTCGGCAACATCTGGGTCTGGACAGGAACCGACAAGACGGGAGTCAAGAAAACCGACCTGTGCAGCAACTGGAGTGACGGCAGCTCGGGAAACGGCAGCCCGGGCGGCGCCAACAGATCGAATGGCACCTGGACGGGGCTCCCAGTCCTGTCCGGTTGCGCCTCGACGTATCGCCTCTACTGCCTCTCCGACGCCGACATTTCATCGATCTTCGCCGACGGCTTCGAGAGCGGCAGCACCTCCGCGTGGAACGATACCGTGGGGTGAG
>JBGMRN010000317.1:0-3324 GCA_048061535.1 Thermoanaerobaculales bacterium
AAGGTATCGAGGACGATCCCGACCCAGTCGTCCTGCCATGCCCGGTCACGGTCCCGAAATCGGGCGCGGATCCGCTCGGGCGACGGGTCGAAGGCGCGAAATGCCACCAGCACCCGGCTATCGTCGTAGGCCAGGAAGACAACCGTTCGGACCGGCGGTTCGATGTTCTCACCGGGCCGTACCTCGTACCTCAACTCCATTTGGAGGGCATCGGCCCACGCCGCCTCGTCGATCGTGCCGTCGATTTCCACCGGCGACGAAACGCGCGGCACCTCGAGCGGGTTGACTGCTCCGGGCGCCTCCTGAGCGATCACCGGGGCTACGCCGACGAGAAGGGAAAGGCACGGGATGAACCCGATCGCCCGGGGCAAACTCATCGACGACCGCAGCAGGCAGGTGGTGAGAGATGCGGGCAGACCCGATGCGGCCGAGTTTCCATTCCCCACTTTCTTTGAAGCCCGTCTGACATAAAGACTCCCGGCCGGCAGCGGCGGAGCGCCTCGCGCAGCCTATCCTGATTCCCTTCTACGTCGATGACAGAGAACGGTTTTCGAGCTCTACGGTGTCGGTGCCCTAACCTCCTGATACGGAGGGCAGCAGCAGCGCGTTGAAGACCAGCTTGAAGGTGGCGGGCACCGAGCCCCGGAATTGGGGGCCAAAACCGAACAGCACCAGCTGTCCCTTTCCGGACCGAATCCAGACCGCCGCCGGGCGGCCTTGCAGCAATTTCTCCCCATCGAGGTAGCCACTGAGCAGGAGGTCCCGCTCCGGATAGACGGCAATCACTCGCCGATCTGTGTCGAGCCTGGGGATCGAGGTGGCGAAGACCGGAGCGCCGCGACTGAAGACTCCGCCCCTCTCGGGCATCCCCCATGTCACCGGATGGTTGGGGAGAAAATCCACGGCCAGGAAGGCGCCCGGCACAATGAGGCCCTTGCTCTGAAGGTCCTTGGAGACATCCCGAACAGGCAACTCGACCGTTTCACCTTTCTCTCCCTCCACGGCCTTCCCGCCGTTTTCCCCGGCTTCACCTTCGTTCGGGAGCGCGGCGAGCCCCTCGGTGAAGAGTGCGGTGGAACGGCCCCAGGAGACGATAGCGCCGCCCTCTTCGATGAAGGCGGTCAGTTTCCCGAGTCCCTTCTTCGAAATCGGTTTGCGGAATTGCGGGGGGTAATCCGAAGGCATGTAGCGATCGCCGCGTTTGTACTTGCCCTTGAGGAGCACGTCCTTGCCGACGCTCGGGAAGACGACAACGTCGAAGTCACGCGCCAGCTCGGCCGAATCGAAGTCTTCAGGATGGAGCACGCTGTACCTGATGCCGAAGGAGTCGAAGAGGTAGCGAGTCCAGCCGGCGTCCATGTCATGGAACCATGTTTCGACCAGGGCGATCCGCGGCCGTCGGACACTGAGCGTCTCCACCGTGACCTCGGCGTCCAGGACTCGAGGCGGAACGGGAACCCGGGAGACGATCTCCCGCAGGGCTCGATGGGGAGCGTGCCCCGCAAGAATGAGGAAGCTGCCGGCCGGCAGCCGGTCTCCCTCGGGGCCAAAGGGCTGCGTCACCCTGGAGACCTCGAGACCGGCCTCCAGGGCCGCAAAAACAGCTCGATACGAGGCGTTGCTCGTGGAAGGATAGACGACCGCCCAGAAATCATCAGGAAGGTCGGCAGTGACGGAGAGCGCTGCCGAGCCCGGAGGCTCCAGCAACGACTCGAGCTCGGAGGAGCGGGTATTCACTTCAATGGAGCGCACTCCCATATGCAACGGGAGTGACCAACTGGTAATGTCGTAGGGTCGGATCAGGTCGCCGTCCGGGGTGTAGTGCCGCTCCGGGTACCGCTGTTTCTCCATCACTTCTTTGATGAAGGCCCGATACGGCTGGCTCATGGGAATGACAACGTCCCCGGCATTCAAATACAGCTCGCCGACGACCGTATCCTTCGCCAAACGACCGACCCGGACTCCGTGGCGCTGCAGCAGAACGACCAATGCTCCGAGCTCGCCGGGATCGCGTTGGGCGCCGGGCAGCACGTAGTAGTACGGGGCTTCTTGGCGGCCCTTCAAGACCTCTTTACGGCAGAGATCGTTGCGAAACCGCAGAATATCGGCGCGATGACGTGAAGCGGTGGCGAGAATCGAGGACATCGAGGACAGCTCGTAGGAGACGATGTCGCCGAGGCGCCAGGCGCCGCCCGGCCAGGGATCGGGCATGTTGACGCCCTTCTTGTACTCTGAAAGGCCCTTGCCGCGAACCCGCAGCTCTGTCGGTTCGACGAATACCGGCGTCGCCGTCCTGCAGCTCGCCGCTTCGGTGAGGAAGCTGATCACGTTCTTCCACAGCGAGGTCTCGGTCGAGCCCGGCCAGTAGTCATCGAAGAGCCAATGGCTGGCGACTCCCCGAAGGCCGTCCGCACTCATGTCCCGCGAAAGATTGGAACCGAATACCGCCGACCAGTTCCACAGTCCCTCATCGATGTTCTGCGCGATCGGATCGTGGTTGGGGGGCACAAAGTAACGGGGTCCGTCGGCCATCATCTGATGCTTCTCAACCATCACCTGCGGGTACCACTCGGTGCTGTAGAGCCCGGAGATGACCCTGGTGTCCTCCTGGGTCAGGGCAACGAAATCGCGGTTGTTGTCGTGCCCCACATACTTGTGGTAGACGCCGGGCAGCGATGATCCCTCGTACTTCGTACCAACGTACTTGCGGTAGTGCTCGACGACCATGTCCATCCCGTCGGGGTTGTGACAAGGCACGATCATCAGCACCACATCATCGAGACCGGCCAGGATCGCCGCATCATCCGCGGTTGCCACTTTGAAGGCGAAGAGCGCCAGCGACTGACTCGGGGCCACCTCGCCGGAGTGCATCGAAAGGGTCTCCATGACGAAAACGCGCCCGTCGCGAACGAGTTCCACCCGCTCCGGAGGGGGGATCTCGGCGTCCAGCGCGAGTCGTTTGTTGATGGCGCGAAGCTCATCCAGCCGCTCGAGGTTCTCCGGCGCCGACAGGAACACGACGTACATCGGCCGCCCGAGCGGAGTACTCCCAACCTCCAGCATCGTGATGCGCGGCGAGGCGGCTGCGAGCTGCTGCAGATAATCCACGAGCTGCTCATAGTCCATCAGCTCACGATCGGCGCCGGGCACGAATCCCAGAACGGACTCCGGACTCGGGATCTCGGCAGCCGAAGTTTTTGAAGCCGCCAACGGGGCGCTCAAGAGAGCGGCAGTCACGAAAAGGACGGTGCACAGTTCTCGTCTCATGTTTTCTCCCTCCGTCGCGAGTCAATTGTATGCCTTCCCGGCTCAACTCCCCTTCCC
>JBGMRN010000318.1:0-3306 GCA_048061535.1 Thermoanaerobaculales bacterium
CAGGAGTAGCCATCGTGGCAGGCACCGATCAGCCATGCCCGTGCTCTCTTTCTGTCATAGGACTTCCAGGTTCCAAGATCCTATGATTCTGAGATATGATGGTTGGGTGGGGGTGACGGTATGCCGCGTCGGCCCTGGCAATTGATCGAGGGTGGGATCTATCACGTTTACAACCGAACTGCGAGCGGGGAGGAGATCTTCTCCGATCCGGAAACTGCAATCGCCTTTCTGGACTTGGTACGTGAGGTCAAGCAGCGAGACGTCTTAGATCTTGGAACCTGGCACCGATAGTGGAGATTTGGATCGCCCCCCCCAATGGCATTGACCATCCGGCTGGCGTTGACCCCAGGAGTCCATCAATGCGTGATATCGAGATTCTGCCCCTAATTGTCGGGCTCAGAGGGACCTTCTTTCGGTCGTCGCGAGATGCACTCGATCGCGCAGAAATGGCAAGACAATCTCAAGCTGCTGTCGAGGAACCGACGGGCCTGAACATCTTCCAGTATCGCCACAGCGAGACCCAAGCTGTACTCGAGAGCGTTGTGTTTTCCTTCCTTACTGTTGAGGCGGACATCAATTCCCACTTCTTCGATCAACAGGGACATTTCGCCCGGTCAGGACTAGACAAGTGGCTTCGGAAGAACTGGAGGAGGCTGTCGATCCTCGACAAGTTCCAGTTGCTCAGGAGCGACTCTACGGAGCACGACCGGTCTGCAATCCAAGAACTGGCCTCACTCTTCTCTGAGTTCGCGTCCTTTCGGAATCGACTCGTCCACGCCCGGCCGGAAGTCTACGACGCTCTCGTGCAGCGCGACGAAATGACCGATGAAGCCCACCTTCACGACGTTGAGCCAACTTGCCCTCCGAGCGTCTTTCGGGCCACGGGATTCTCAAGCGAGCTAGGGAGAATCCATCTCGCCGATGCCAGAAGAGCATTTGAGATTATGTTGCTGATGGTTTGCTTTCACGACGAACAGCTCGTGGTCGAAACGGCGCTTTCCTGGCCAGCCGGTTCAGAAGATGCGTACGCAAAGCCGAGGAGCATCTTGGACTCCCTGCCCGACCGATACTACAGTCACATCGATTTGGATTCCTTCGTTCCGGAGTTCATCAGGCAGGCGAGGAAGTCGCCGTCCTCATAGTGCACAAGGCCCGGGCTCGTCTTGCGCGCGAAGGCATCTACCTCACCCCCTTGCTATAGTGGGGCAAGTGAATAGGGTTTGCCACCTCCTAACCCCTAACTCCTAACCTCCTACCCACTCGCTTCACCAACCTGCTGCATCCCATCGCCGATGAGAGCGAGGCTGATGACCAGGGCCGCGATTGCCAGGCCGGGGAAGACCGACAGCCACCAGCCGTCGATCATGACCCGCTGACCTTGGGCGATCATCGAGCCCCAGCTCGGTAGATTGGGAGGGATGCCGAGGCCGAGGAAGCTGAGCGTGGCTTCGGCAAGGACCAGATCGCCCATGCGCAGGGCGGTGTCCTGGGCGAGGGGCGCCCTCAGGTTGGGCAGATAGTGGAGCGTCCAGATGCGGAGGGGAGGGGTGCCTGCGACCCGCGCGGCCTGGATGAAGGCCCGGGAACGCAGCGACAGAACCTGGCCGCGGACGAGACGCGCCAGACCCATCCACGAGCTCAGCCCCAGCACCAGGATCAGCAGCCCGGGTCCGGGTCTGAACAGAGCTGCGACGAGGATCAGCAGAAAGAGCAGGGGGAAGGCGAGGAGCGCGTCCACCAGACGCATGAGCACTCCGTCGGCCAACCGTCCTCCGGTCGCCGCAGCCAGGCCGACGCCGAGACCCACGATGAGAGCCACGAGCACGCCCGCAACGGCAATCGCCAGCGAGATGCGGCCTCCCCGAAGGAGGCGGGGCAGGAGGTCGCGGCCGAAGCGGTCGCTGCCCAGCCACAGGCGTGCCCGGCGTTCCGAACGAACGTCATCAAGGGGTACCACCGTTGTTCGCCGCCGGCCGCGCAGATGGATCGATTCGGCATCCCGGCTCACCTCGGAGGAGACCAGAGTTCGTCCGTCGGCGAGCTCGAACACGGTGACCGCGGTTCCGGGTGGGAGGAGGGCGGCGTGGATCGGATCGCCGTTGCCGAGAGACGGAAGGAGCCATGGTCCGACGGCGCAGGCGAGGATCAACGCCGACAGGCCACCGGCGCCGACGACCAACCGCCGCGGAGGATTCACGGCCCCCTCCGAGTTCTCGGATCGACCACCGCGTAGAGCAGGTCGGCCACCAGATTGCCGAGGATCACGGCGACGGCGCCCACCAGTGTGGCGCCGAGAATCAAGGGGATGTCGCGCGCGCGGGCGGAGTTGAAGAGCACCAACCCCATACCCGGCCAGGAGAAAATGGTCTCGATGACAACCGAGCCCGAGATCAGGATGGGGAGCGAGAGGCCGACCAAGGTTACGACCGGAAGGAGGGCGGGGCGCAGGGCGTGCACCCACAGGAGACGCCACCTCGGGAGCCCACGCGCGCGGGCGGCAAGCATCCATCGCGAGGCGCGGACGTCGAGCAGGGTGGCGCGGAGGTAGCGCGCGGTGCCGGCCGCCCCTACCAGGCCGAGGCAGGTTGCGGGGAGGGCAAGATGCCGCGCGAGGTCCAGGAGTCGCGCCGCGCCGCTGAGGTTCCCGGCGTTCACCGAGTGCATGTGGGAGGCCGGAAACCAGCCCAGACCGACGCTGAAGACGAGGACGAAAAGCCCGGCCAGCCAGAACGAGGGCATGCCGTAGACGCCGAGACTGAGCACCGTCGTGATGCGGTCGGTGAGACCGAAGGGGCGCCGTGCCGCGGTCAGGGCGAGGGCCAGACCGAGGATGAGATCGAGCAGGAGGGCGGTTCCCGCCAACAACAGGGTCGGCGGCAATGCCCTCGCGAGCACCCGGGTCACCGGCTCCTTGTACATGAAGGAGTTTCCGAGGTCCCCCGTGGCAACCGCCCCGAGCCAGCTCAGATACTGCGCGAGGGGCGGCCGGTCGAGTCCGTAACGCGCGCGGATCAACTCGCGGGATTCGGGTGAGAGCCTGGGGTTGTCGATGGCGTCCGCATAGGAGCCCGGCGCCGCCTGGACCACGACAAAGGTCAGCGTGACGACCAGCAGCACCAGCGGAACCAGGGTCGCCAGGCGGCGGAGGACCATCCCCCTCATGGCCGGGCTCTCGCCAAATCGATCACCGGCGAGCCAATGAATTCCAGGCTCATCACATCCCTCCGCCGCCGAACCAAAGAGGAAACGGGTTCAACGAGATCTGCCGTTGTGATGTCACAGGAGGATTATAGGTCCATCGGCACC
>JBGMRN010000319.1:0-3289 GCA_048061535.1 Thermoanaerobaculales bacterium
ACCCCCACTGGTGAACTCCGGTCTGAGGATGAGGCGCCGCCCCGGGAAGCCAGCCGCTGGTCGGTACGTACTCAGCCATTAACATCCTACCGATCATTGACTAAGTCCAGTCGCATGAGCGACTGAAGATGGTCGCTCCCGTGAGGCAGGTCTATCGGTCGGTTGTGTCTGAGATCCAGCATTTCGAGGACCCGAAGCTCACCGGTCTCGCTAGTCAGCACCGTTTCCGTATACCTTGACAATCGACAACACTCTGTGATCTTTAGTCATGTTACTGTCGATTAACATAGCATCCCCCGAGCCGCAGATGCTTGCATGAAAAAATCCAAACCGGACCTTCTCCACGGTACCCTCGACCTGCTGATCCTGCAGACGCTGGAGCATGGACGGAGGCATGGGTGGGCCATCTCGAAACACATTCGCCAGATCTCGGAGGACGTCCTGGAAGTGAACCAGGGATCCCTCTATCCCGCCCTCTACCGTTTGGAGAAGCGGGACTGGATCGAGGCGGAGTGGGGCACCTCACCATCGGGGCGGCGGGCCAAGTTCTACCGTCTGTTGTCGGCGGGGCGGAAGCAACTCGCCGTGGAGGGTGAGCACTGGCGAGAGTTCGCGAAGGCAGTCAATCGCGTGCTCGGCGTAGAGCCGGGCTAGGGCATCATGGTGAACAAACTACGACAGCTGCTGCGCGTCCTGTTCCGGAAGCAACAAGTTGAGCGGGAGATGACCGATGAGATGCGGTTCCATGTGGACATGGAGACCGACGATTTCATAAGAGCCGGGCTGAGCCCGGACAAGGCTCGCCGCGAAGCCCTGCTGAGGTTCGGCGGGGTAGAGCGGTTCAAAGAGGAGGCGAGAATGGCCAGGGGCGGACGGGTGGTGGAGGACTTCTTCAAGGACGTGAGGCTGGCGCTACGAGGACTGCGGCGAAGCCCGGGCTTTACGGTGGTAGCGTTGAGCATGCTGGCCCTCGGCATTGGCGCCAACACCGCCATCTTCAGTGTGATAGACGCAGTGCTGCTCCAGCCGCTTCCGTTCCCCGAGCCCGAACGTCTGGTCCAGGTCTACGAGACCCACGAGGCACAGGGCTGGGACCAGTTCGCGTTTTCTCAGATGAACCTGCTGGACCTCATGGAGAAGAGCACATCCTTCGAGGGCATCGGCGGCATCAGCGGCGGGACGATGAACATCGCAGGAGACGGCTCACCGGAGCGCATCGGAATCAGCTCGGTGACGCCCCGGTTCTTTGGCATTCTCGGCGTGACCCCGCTCCTGGGCCGGACATTCCGGGAGACGGACGTAGCTGGCTCGGAGGCCCGAAACGTGGTCCTTCTCGGGGAATACACCTGGACGGTCCGGTTTGGATCGGATCCCCAGATCGTCGGAAAGACCGTGCAGCTGGATGGCGAGAGCTACGAGATCGTGGGTGTGCTGCCTCGCGGCGGCCCCTGGCTGCGGAGTGAGCTCTATCGCCCCCTGGCGTTGAACCCTGAGAGCAGTCGGGACAACCACCTCCTGATGGTGGTCGCGCGACTCCGAAGCAGCGTCAGCATCGAAGCCGCTCGGGCGGAACTGACCCCACTGGCGCAACGTTTGACCGAGCGCAATGCACCGGTCGACGAGGGCATGAGCTTCCGCGTCGAACCGTCCAGCCAGTGGGCGGCAAGCGACGATCTCCGCCGCTCGCTTTGGGTGTTCATGGGTGCCGTGGGCTTCCTTCTGCTCATCGCCTGCATCAACCTGGCAAACCTGCTGCTCTCCCGCCTTGCCCGCCGCCGCCGTCAAATAGCCATGTGCGTGGCCCTGGGCGCGAGCCGCGCACGGGTGATCCGTCAACTCTTCGCCGAATCTGCCGTTCTGGGCGTTTTGGGGGCGCTCCTGGGTATCGGAGTCGCCAGCGTGGGACTGGACCTCCTTGTGGCGCTGGAGCCTGGCAACATCCCCCAACTCGAGAGCGTGGGGATCAACAGGGTGGTGCTCCTCTTCACACTCGGGCTGGCAATAGCCACCGCGGTGATCGGCACCCTACTTCCGGCGCTCCGACTACCGCTGGACAGCCTGACCGCGACACTGCGTGAGGGTGGATACCGGGCAGGGGGAGGCCGATCTCAGGTCCGAATGCGGAACTGGCTGGTCTCGGGCGAAACGGCCCTGTCCCTAGTGCTACTCATCGGCGCGGGCCTCCTGATCCGGAGCCTGGTCGCGGTCTATGGCGTGGACACCGGGTTCGACTCCGAGGGTCGACTGACCTTCGAGGCGAATCTTCCTGCATCGTACACCAGGGCAGACGCCCAGGAGTTCCGCGACGGCTTCCTGGACCGAATCCGAGAGGTACCGTCGGTGGAGGCCGCGGCGGCCGTCAACATGCGGCCGGTGGGCGGTGGCAATTCGGTCATGAGCTTGATCCCGGTCGGGGAGACGATGGAATCGTTCGGGGGTGCGGTATCCGCCGACTGGCGAATGATCAGCGAGGAGTACTTCCAAGCCATGGGCCTGACGCTCGTCCAGGGCCGGGATCTCACGCACGAACTTCCCGAGTTGCGTGAGGACGGTACGCCCCCGCCGTTGGATGTGGTCATCTCTCGGAGCCTCGCCGCGGCCGTCTGGCCGGGAGAGGATGCAGTGGGCAAGCAGGCCCAGCTCTGGGTCACGCCCGACCGGGTTGGAACCGTCGTCGGCGTGGTCGAAGACATGAGGGAGCGGGGTCCTGAACAAGACGAGCGCATGGCGATCTATTTCACCTACACGGTAGCCTCGTGGTCGCCGGTGCACTTCGTGGTCCACACCACGGGTGAGCCCCGGGCCATCCTGCCCACGGTGAGAGCGATCCTGACCGAGGTCGACCCCGACGTTCCCTTGTCTCGCGTCCAAACGATGGATGAGCTGATCGGCAGCTCCATGGCCTCACGTCGGTTCACGATGACTCTGCTTGCCGTGTTCGCGGGCATCGCGCTTGTGCTAGCCCTCGCCGGGCTTTACGGCGTGATCGCCGACTCGGTGAGCCAGCGATCCCAGGAGTTGGGCATACGGGTGGCGCTGGGTGCGTCGCCCCAGGAGTTGGTGGAGCTCGTAGTAGGCCAGGGAATGCGGCCCGCGATGCTTGGGATCGGCGTGGGGCTCGTCGCGGCACTACCGTTGAGCGGCGTCCTGCAGTCACTTCTTTTTGGCGTGGCCGACACCGATCTGGCTACCTACGCGGCCGTGGGTGGTGCGCTGGCGTTCGCGGCGCTTGTGGCCTGCTGGATACCGACCCGGGCAGCGCTGAAGCTGGATCCGGCGAATGTGCTGC
>JBGMRN010000320.1:0-3278 GCA_048061535.1 Thermoanaerobaculales bacterium
AGGGGCTGAATTGCGGAAAGCCCCGCAGCGGCTGCGGGGCTTTTATCTAATCACGGACAGAATTGCTCCGATACGTTTGGCGACGATCTCTCCTTCTCGCCATTTCACTCGTGTAATGCAGGCCCAGGGTCGCTCGGCGAGCCCGCGCCCATTCGGTAAGGCGGGTCGCACCGAGGGGCCTTGAGTCGACCTCGAGGAGGCCCGCGGTGAGACCGCGCACCTCGTCCAACGTGATCATCACGTCCCCATGCATCGTGCCGATCAACCTCCCCGCGAGCCAGCCAAGCCAGCCCGGCACGCCGAAAACCGGTCTGTTCACGCCGATGATCCTGCCGATGGTTTCCACCAACTCGCGGAAGGTGAAGGTCTCCGGGCCCACCGCATCCACCACCACGCACTCTCTGGTTTTGCCGAACTCGACTGCGGCTGCGGCCAGATCCTCGACATAGATCGGGCAGAGCCGGTACGTGCCGTGCCCGAATACGCCGAACACGGGCAGTCGACGCAGGGCCCACGCAATGTTGTTGATCAGAATGTCCTCCTTGCCGAAGAGCACCGCCGGCCTGAGAATGGCGAAGGACAGACCACTGTTTTCGAGCGCCAGCTCCACCTCGGCCTTCCCCCTGAAATACGACAACGGCGATTCGATCGACGGGTTTGTGATGCTCACGTGGACGACCCGTTCAACGCCCGCCGCCTTTGCGGCTTCAAAGAGGGTCTTGCTGTTGGCCACGGCGTCGGTGTGCTTGAAAAGGCGATGATTGAATCTGACCCAGTAGGTGTTGTAAAGGGTCGAAACTCCGTCGAGCGCTTCGGCAAGATCGCCCGGCCTCTCGAAGTCGAGCGGTACGGCTTTCACCCTGTCGGAAAGCTCCGAGTTGCGATGGACAGAACCCGTCAGGGTGATGACCTCGTGTCCCTCGTCGAGCAACCGGGACGCAATGTACCTGCCCGAGTATCCGAATGCGCCCGTAACTGCGTGAATATTTTTCACCACGGCCTCCTCGCTGACAACTACGATACTAGTTTCAGTATATATTGAAAATTATGAAAGACAATTAAATTTTCAGAAAAATCTGAAATATCTCGCAAAACAGCTTAAACTCATGCACATGAACAAGCTGGAACACCTCAAGGATGAGTTCATCGCCGAATGGGGCGCCCTCGGCCCGGCCTGGGGTATGACACGGACGATTGCGCGTATTCACGCTCTGCTCATGATCAGCGAGCATCCCTTGACCACCGACGAGATCATGGAGGAGCTGTCCATCAGCCGCGGAGGTGCGCATGGCGCACTGAGGGACCTGACTGCCATTGGAATCGCGCAACGGGGCATTCGCAAGGGCCAGCGCAAGGAAACGTTCGTCGGGGAGAAGGACCCCTGGAAGGTCTTCTGCGCCATCATGCGCGAGCGCAAGCGCCGCGAGGTGGAGCCGGTGCTCGCAATCTTGGATCGATGCCTGGATCCCTCCAACGAGCTCGACGGCTCCGAAGCGCAGTCGTTTTCCGATCAGTTGGATCGTCTGAGAGAGTTCGTGGCAGCCGGTGATCGCGTGATGGAGAAGATCGGCAACTCCGAGCGGGGCACGGTTCTCAAATGGATGATGAGCCTGGTGAACACCAAGCGGTGACGATCGTCATGCCAGATGTTGATGCGAAAGGTGCCCGCCGATATGATGACGAGTGGATTCTTTCAACAGCAATTCAGTCCGTAATGCCATTCAGCCCGCCAACATCGTTGGCGGGCTGAATGGCATTACGGACTGAATTGCTTTACATGATGGCGTAAAACGGGCTCTTCTCACCCGACCGGATGGCCGCGCCCTTGGCCGCGACGGTGGGCAATGCCCGGTAGGCGAAGTGGATCGCCGTTTGGACCTTGTTGTGGTAGAAAGCGGCCTCGGAGTTGCCCTTGAGAAATTCCTTGTAGGCCTTCTTATCCTCGGTTCCGATATCGTTTTCTTCGAGGATCGCCGCCAATTTTCCCTTGGCGAGAATCGCCTGGTCCATCAGAAGGTGGGCGCCGAGCACGGTGCCGATCATGTCGAGCAGGGGTGGGGCGTTGAGGAGAACGAGCTGGATCGCGTCGGGTCGTTTTGTGACCTCTTTGGATATCGTCTCGATCTGCTTGAGAGCCGCGGCCAGCATCCACGCCGGTTCCATCATCTCGGGGTCGGAGCGGAGCGTCTTGAAGGTCTTCTCGGCCTTGCCCAGGAGGTCGCGGATCGTCTTGCCGTCATTCATCGGAAGCTTGCGGGCGACGAAGTCGAGCGCCTGGATACCGTTTGTGCCCTCGTAGATGCAGGCGATCTCGGCGTCGCGCATGAACTGCTCGGCGGGGTAGTCGTTGGTGTAGCCGTAGCCGCCGTGCACCTGGAGGCACCAGTGGGTGACCTGTACGCCCCACTCGGAGGCCCATGCCTTGCAAATCGGGGTGAGCATCTCGACGTAGCTCTGGTAACGATCATGCTCCTCGCCCTCGGTGAGGTGGGCCTGGTCGAGGTAGAAGGAGGTCTGTAACAACAGCGCCCGCATGGCTTCGGTGTAGGCCTGGGAGCTGAGCAGCATCCTCCGTACGTCAGGATGCTCGATGATCGCTACCTGAGGCGCGTCCGGGTTCCTGAGCTCCTTCCAGTGCCGGCCCTGGAGGCGTTCGCGCGAGTAGGCGAGAGCCTGCTGGTGGGCGGCGCCGGCGGCGGCGCTCCCCTGCAGTCCGACCTCGATGCGGGCGGCGTTCATGAGGTGGAACATGAGCTTCATGCCCTGCTCCTCCTCGCCGAGGAGGAAGCCCTGGCAGCCGTCGTTCTGGCCGAAGACCAGGGTGCATGTGGGCGAGCCGTGGATGCCCATCTTCTCCTCGATGTTGTTGCAGTAGACGTCGTTCGGCTCGCCGAGAGAACGGTCGGAGTTGACGCGCACCTTGGGGACGACAAACAGAGACAATCCCCTGGTGCCGTCGGGGGCGTCGGGGGTGCGGGCGAGGACCAGGTGGATGATGTTCTCCGTGAGGTCGTGCTCGCCGGCCGTGATGAAGATCTTCTCGCCGGAGATCAGGTAGGACCCATCTTCCTGCTTGATCGCCTTGGTCTTGGACGCACCCACGTCCGAGCCCGCCTGGGCCTCGGTAAGGCACATTGTGCCGGTCCACTCTCCCGAGAAAATCTTCTCCACGAAGAGGGCCCTCGCCTCCTCCGTTCCGAATCCTTCGATCATCGCCCCCGCTCCGCGGGTGAGCATGAGCGTCAGCGAGAGCGAGACGTTGGCGCCTGAAAAGAACT
>JBGMRN010000321.1:0-3258 GCA_048061535.1 Thermoanaerobaculales bacterium
AGGGTAGGGTTGGGCCTCCGGACCGACCGCCGATGCTGCCACGGTGTCGGTTGCGGATTCGATGCCATCCCTCAACTCGCGGCGGGTCGGGACGCCCCGCCCTACCCGGTGCAGGGTAGGGTTGGGCCTCCGGACCGACCGCCGATGCTGCCACGGTGTCGGTTGCGGATTCGATGCCATCCCTCAACTCGCGGCGGGTCGGGACGCCCCGCCCTACCCGGTGCAGGGTAGGGTTGGGCCTCCGGACCGACCGCCGATGCTGCCACGGCGTCGGTTGCGGATTCGGTGCCCACCCTCACAACTCGCGGCGGGTCGGGACGCCCCGCCCTACCTTGCGGAAGACGCGCGCGGTGGCTCAGCGGCCGATGGCGTAGCCGGCGGCGACGAGGAGCAGGCCGAGGACGACGCTGGCGAGGATGTTGCCGAGGGCGAGGCCGGGGTGGCCTTCGCGGATCAGCTCGAAGGTGTTCCAACCGAAGGTGGAGAAGGTGGTGAAGCTGCCGAGGAAACCGACGAATAGCAGCCAGCGGGTGGCGTCGGTGAGCCATTCGCGGGTCTCGGCGAGGCCGTAGAGCAGGCCGATGGCGAGGCAACCGAGGAGGTTGGCGGTGAGGATGCCCCAGGGGAATCGGGAGCCGGGCGCGGCGGCGGGATGGGCGGAGCGCTCGACGAGCCACTCAATGCCGCCGGCGACGGCCCAGCGCAGGATGGCTCCACCGGCTCCGCCGAAGGCCACGAGGAGCAGGGCTTTCATGGGAAGTCGGCGGCGGCGGCGGGAGTGGTCATTTGGGCGCCGCGGTGGTGGTGGTCTTGCCGGCGGGGGCGGCGGGCTGGGGGTCGGCGACGTCGGCGCGGGGATGGACTTTGCGGAATTTCTCCCGGTAGGTGTCCCAATCGCGCAGGATGTCGCGGGCGCGCTCGCTCTCGGTGTATTCGAGGTGCTGGTAGATGAGTTGCTTGACGGTGTTGATGTCCTCGGGGTCGTCGAGGGGGGAGACGCGGACCATCTCGGGGTTGTAGAGTTTCTCGAAGCGGTCGTCGAGGTCGAGGACGAAGGCGAGGCCGCCGCTCATGCCGGCGCCGAAGTTCTTGCCGGTGGCGCCGAGGATGACGACGAGGCCGTTGGTCATGTATTCGCAGCCGTGATCGCCGATGCCCTCGACGACGGCGGTGCCGCCGGAGTTGCGCACGCAGAAGCGCTCGCCGGCGAGGCCGTTGACGTAGAGGTGACCGCCGGTGGCGCCATACATGACGGTGTTGCCGACGATGGAGTTCTCATGGGGGACGAATTTGCGCTCGGCGGGGGCTTTGAGGATGATCTCGCCGCCGCACATGCCTTTGCCGACGTAGTCGTTGGACTCGCCGGTGAGGGTGAGGCGGATGCCGCCGGTGAGGAAGGTGCCGAAGCTCTGGCCGGCGCTGCCGCGCAGGGCGATGGCGATGGTGCCGTCGGGCAGGCCGCGGTTGCCGTGGTGATCGGCGACGACGCCGCTGAGCTTGGTGCCGATGTTGCGGTGGGTGTTCTTGACCTTGTAGGCGAGCTGGATGGGCTCTTTGTCGCGGATGGAGTTGCGGGCGTCCTGGATGATTTTGTCATCGAGGGGGGTGGCGTGCATGCCGTCGTTCCGATCCTGAAGACAGTGGCGGGCGAGGCCGCGGTCGTTGTCTTTGCCGACGTCGTGAAGCAGTCGGCTGAGGTCGATGAGGTTGGCCTTGGGATGCTCGGGCACGTGGCGCTGGCGCAGGAACTCGGGTCGGCCGATGAGGTCGTCGAGTTTGCGCAGGCCGAGGTCGGCGAGGTGCTGGCGGACTTCCTCGGACACGGCGTTGAAGAAGTTGACGACCATCTCGGGGGAGCCTTTGAATTTCTCCCGGCGGGCGGGGTCCTGGGTGGCGATGCCGACGGGGCAGGTGTTGAGGTGGCACTGGCGCACGTAGACGCAGCCCATGGCGATGAGGGCGATGGTGCCGAAGTTATACTCCTCGGCGCCGAGGGCGGCGGCGTGGATGATGTCGAGCCCGGTGCGCAGGCCGCCATCGGTGCGCAGGGTGACGCGGTCGCGCAGGCCGTTGAGCATGAGCACTTGCTGGGTCTCGGCGATGCCGATCTCCCACGGCAGGCCGGCGTAGACGATGGAGCTGAGCGGCGAGGCGCCGGTGCCGCCGTCGTGACCGGAGACGAGGATGACGTCGGCGTTGGCTTTGGCGACGCCGGCGGCGATGGTGCCGACGCCGGTCTCGGCGACGAGTTTGACGCAGACTTTTGCGCGCGGGTTGATCTCTTTGAGGTCGTGAATGAGCTGGGCGAGATCTTCGATGGAGTAGATGTCGTGGTGGGGCGGCGGCGAGATGAGGGTGACGCCGGGCTGGGTGTTGCGCAGCCGGGCGATGAGCTGGTTGACTTTGTGGCCGGGCAGTTGGCCGCCTTCGCCGGGCTTGGCGCCCTGGGCCATTTTGATCTCGATCTCCTCGGCGCTCATGAGGTATTCGGCGTGGACGCCGAATCGGCCGGAGGCGATCTGCTTGATTTTTGAGTTGGCCCAGTCGCCGTTTTTGTAGGGTTTGAAGCGGCTGGGATCTTCGCCGCCCTCGCCGGAATCGGATTTGCCGCCGATGCGGTTCATGGCGATGGCGAGGGTCTCGTGGGCCTCGGGACTGAGGGCGCCGAGCGACATGGCGGCGGTGGTGAAGCGGCGGCGGATGTCCTCGATGGGCTCGACTTCATCGAGCGGGATGGGGCCGCGCGCTGAGGGCACGAGTTCGAAGAGGTCGTGGAGGGCGTTGGGGCGGTTCTTGTTCCACTCCTCCAGATAGGTCTGGTAGTCTTCGGCCGAGCCGGTCTTGACGAAGCTGTGGAAGCTCTTTATCACGGGGCCGTTGACGGCGTGGACTTCGCCGTTGCGGCGGTGGCGCAGGTTGCCGGGGTCGCCGAGTTTGAGCGGTTCGGTGCGGGACTCCGGGGAATCGGTCCGGCCCCAGGCTTCGTCGTGGCGCTGAAGGGTTTCGCCGGCGATCTCGGTGAAGCCGATGCCGCCGATCTGCGACGGGGCGCCGGCGAAGCATTTCGCGATCACCTCGGAGCCGATGCCGACGGCTTCGAAGATCTGCGCGCCCTGATAGCTGTTGAGCACGGAGATTCCCATCTTCGACATGATTTTGAGGATGCCCTTTTCCAGCGAGGTGTGGTAGCGCAGCAGGGCTTGGGGGACGGTGAGGCCCTCGAATTTGTCTTTCTTGTCGGTCTCGATCAGCTCGCGG
>JBGMRN010000322.1:0-1721 GCA_048061535.1 Thermoanaerobaculales bacterium
GCGGGATTGTTGCCGAGACGCGATAAAGACTGAAGAATGAATGTCTTATGAAGCGCGTGAGACCGCCGGCGCGCCGCAGGCGCGCGAGGGCGCGGCGGGCGGCAGCGACGAGCGCTCGCGCTCGGAGGTGACGGCGGCCGCGCCCGTGGACGCGGGCCCGGCCCGCGGCCGGCGGTCGTCAATTCGGGAGGAGGCGCGGACACGGGCGCGGGCCCTCATCGTCGCACGGTTCACTCTGGTTGATCTGGCGAGCGCAGGGTGATCCGGTGGATCTCCGAGCGGGCGAAGAGCCTCATCGGCGGCCCCAAATGCCCGGCGCCCCGGCTGACGATCTGGGTCATGGCGCCGACCTTGTGGACCCCCGACATGTGGGGGTATGCGCGGTGGACGAGGTAGTGGAAAGGCCAGATCTGCCCGCCGTGGGTGTGGCCGTCGAGCATCAGGCCCACGCCGGCGGCTGCGGTAGCCTCCTCGTTCTCCGGCGAGTGCTGGAGAAGAACAACCGCGGCGCCCTCCGGCACCTCGGCAAGCGCGGCCTCGAGGTCGTCCTCGCGGACGCCGGTCTGTCGGGAGCCGCGGGCGTCGGGCACGCCTGCGATCCAGAGGCCGGGAGTGACCTCGAAGGCGGCGTTGTCGAGGACCGTGAAGCCGGCGTCAGCGAGCAGGGCGCGCGAGCGCTCGCGACCCGCGTAGTACTCGTGGTTGCCGAGCACGGCGAAGACGCCGCCCGGCGCGGTCAGGCCCCGCATCTGCGGGACCAGGGCCTCGACCACCCCGCCGTCGGCGTCCACCAGGTCGCCGGTGACGGCCACCAGATCGGGTTTCTGAGCCTGGACCCTGTCGATGATCGTCTGCAGGTGGCGGCGCCCGAGGAGGGTGCCGAGGTGGACATCGGAGAGGTGGACGAGGACCGTCTTGTCGGCGGCGGGGGGAAGGTCCGGCAGCGCGACCTCCAGCTTGACGATCTTGGGCGGGACGAGGCCGCCCACCCAGGCCGCGAGGGCCGCGCCGAGGGCGACGGCGGCGGCAATGGTCCGCAACGGCGGGACCCACGGCCTGAGGACGAATCCGAAGAGGGTCACCAGGTCGACGACCAGCAGCGCCGCCAAGAGGAAGAAGAGCGTTCCCATCCACACCGCGCCGGCGTACTCGATGACGCGGCCGGGGCCCCGCAGGCCCCAGTGGAAGAACATGCGCCCCAGCGGGTAGGAGGCAAAGGCGATGGCCAGGACGATGATGAGGGCGCGGCGTGCCCCCGGCGCCGTCAGCAGCGGCAGGGAGGCCAATCGCCAGCCGACGTAGAGGTGCTCCAGCGTCCAGATCCCGAGCACCACGGAGAGGAACACGACGAAACGGGGAACAGCGGCCATCGTCTGCGCCAACCAATGATCGGCTCGGATTATTGCACCGCGCGGTTCGGTCACGTAGCTTGAGCATAGTGCCCGCGTTTGGGCGCGCTGAACGGGACGTGCCATGTACGTAATTGTGAGGAGATTGCAGGGCTCGAGCAGCTCGCCTCTCCGCAATTACGTACTTGGCAATCCGCGGGAAGCGCGACGACGACAGATCGCGTCACCTCCCACGAGCGCAAACCCGGAGCCTTTGAACGCGCGCTGACCGGGCGTGCCAGGGTGAGGGTTCCGACGTGGAGAGGAGGGGAAACGGAAACCTGCGTTTCCGCTTTACTCAGGTTGACCGACCAGTCGGGTGGGTCCGATACC
>JBGMRN010000322.1:1821-3252 GCA_048061535.1 Thermoanaerobaculales bacterium
CCAGTTGCCCTCCCCCACCGACGGGGTATTCATCCGGCTCTCGGCGCCGAGGCCGGCGAGATCCTGGTGGGGCACGATGGCGGTGTCGGCCACCGAGGCCATGGCGAGACGGATCAGCTCCCAGTTGATCTCGTGGCCCGAGCTGGCGGTGTAACGCCGGACGAGGTCCTTCTCCTCTTCGGTCGCGTCCTCTGCGTACCAGCCGACGGTAGTGTTGTTGTCGTGGGTGCCGGTGTAGACCACGAGGTCCCGTTGGAGGGCGTAGGGGATGAAGGTCGAGCGCGGCTCGGGCGAGAAACCGAACTGGAGGATGGCCATGCCCGGCACCCCCAGCTGCTTGCGCAGCGCCACCACGTCGGGGGTGATCTCGCCCAGATCCTCGGCGACCAGGGGCAGGCTCCCGAGCTCGGCCACCACCGCGTCGAAGAGGGCGTGACCCGGACCCGGCACCCAACGACCGTTGACGGCGGTGTCCTCGTCGGCGGGAATCTCCCAGTAGGAGGCGAAGCCGCGGAAGTGGTCGAGACGGACGATGTCCACCATCGCGAGCGCGTGGCGCAGCCGCTGGACCCACCAGGAGTACCCGTCGCGGCGCATGCGGTCCCAGTCGTACAGCGGATTACCCCACAGCTGGCCGGTGTCTGAGAAGTAGTCCGGCGGCACGCCGGCCACAACCGTGGGGCGCCGATCGTCGTCGAGGAGGAAGAGCTCGGGATGCGCCCACACCTCGGCCGAGTCGCGGGCGACGAAGATCGGGACATCGCCGAAAACCCCGACGCCGCGCTCGTTCGCCCGCCGCCGCAGGGCGGACCACTGGCGGAAAAACAGCATCTGGCAGAACTCGACGAAACCAACCTCCTCGCGATGCGCCTCCATCCAGTCGAGCAGGGCCTCGGGCTCGCGGAGGGCGAGCTCCGGCGGCCACTCGTACCAGGCCTTCCTCCCGTGGGCGTCGCGCAGCGCGCGGAAGACGGCGTAATCACCCAGCCACTCGCGCTGGGCCTCGCGAAAGGCCGCAAGCTCCTCGTCCAGCGCGGACGGGCGGCGCTCCCGGAACCGGCGGTAGGCGCTGTGCAGCAGCCCGAGCTTGTAGGGCGCCACGGCGGCAAAGTCCACGCGCCGGTCGGGAAAAGCGGGTGGGTCGGCAAGCTCCGCCTCGGAGAGCAGACCATCCTCGACCAGCAGCGCCGGGCTGATCAGCAGCTCGCTGCCCGCGAAGGTGGAGATGGCCGAGTAGGGCGAGTTGCCCGGACCGGGGGGATGCAGCGGCAGCACCTGCCACCACCTCACGCCGGCGTCTTTGAGCCACTCCAGGTAGGCGAAGGCGGACGGGCCGAGGTCGCCGATCCCGAACGGCGAGGGGAGGCTGGTCGGATGCAGGAGCACGCCGGCGGATCGTCGGTCTTCCATGGCGCGCATGGTACCGGAATT
>JBGMRN010000323.1:0-3220 GCA_048061535.1 Thermoanaerobaculales bacterium
CGCGGCCGCCGAGCTGCTCAAGGTCGACCTGATGTGGTAAAGAAATTCACGGCGGGGGGATTTGCGATCCCCCCGGCGTGAATTTCTCATGGGAAGGGGAGCTTCTCCCCGCAACCGCGCGGTTACGATGCGTTGACAAGACCAGAATTCTGACCTATATATTGGTCTGGAGGCTGCTTGAACACGGTCACGCTTTCGGACGCCAAGACCCATCTCGCCCGCTTACTTTCGGAGGTCGTGGAGATGGGTGAGCAGGTGGTCATCACCCGCTCGGGCCGGCCGGCCGGGGTGCTCGTTTCAGTCGACGAGTACGAGGGCCTCCTTGAAACCTTGGAGATCCTCGCCGACGCCGACATGGCGGACGCCGTGCGTCGGGGCCTCGACGAGGCCGAGCATGGCGCCACCATGTCCCACGAGGAGACCTGGGGTGAGTTGGTCGATTAGCTACACCAGATCTGCGGCCAAGGCGATCCGGGCCCTGGACCCGCGGGTGAGATCCATGGTCCGGGCCGCGATCGAGAAGCTGGCCGAGGACCCGACTCGAGGGAAGCCGCTCCAGCTCACGCTGCGCGGTCTCCGCTCGTGGAGGACCGGTGATTGGCGCATCGTCTACCGCGCGACAGAGGAGAAGCTCGAGATTCTCGTGATTGCGGTCGGCCACCGCCGCGACGTGTACGACCGCATACGGGCTAGGCTGAAATAGTGGTTGTTGAGACTGCGAAGGTGCCTCCCGGTTACAATGGCCGCCGTGCCGAGCGGAGGTGATCATGGATCTGAAGGACCAGTTCGAGCAGTCCATCAAGCAGGCCAAGTCGTTGTCGTCCCAGAGCAACGACACGCTTCTTGAGCTTTACGGCCTCTACAAGCAGGCGACCGAGGGTGATGTCCAGGGTGACCGGCCCGGGGGGTTCGACTTCCGCGGCGCCGCCAAGTACGATGCCTGGAAGAAGCGTCGTGGGATGTCCAATGACGAAGCGATGCAGGCGTACGTCGATTTGGTGGACAGCCTCAGCAATTCACGGCCGTAGAATCTTTGATTCTCCGGCCGTGAATTGCTCTAACTAACCCGCATCATACCTATCCCCTTCGCTCAGGTGGAGACGACCGTGCCACTGAGGATGCCGGCATTCAAGCCAGGAGCGTGCCTGGCACGCACTTGGGCCGTTGGCGTATTGTATTGATGGGAATTGAGTTCGGAGTGTAGTCATAGGTATGCAGTCCCACATCCAAGTGCGCTGCCTGGCATCCTCCTGGCGACCCGAACACCGAAAACCACCCAAACCTGAGCGAAGGGGATAGGTATGACCCGCATATCTCACCAAGTTCCTACTGCGGCCGATGATGCACCGTGCCCATCGCCGTTATTCGGGCCGGCGCTCGTCAAGGGGCCAAGATTCCTCGGGGTTGACTTCTTCTCGCCGCCGTTGCAGTCGCCGCTCTGCTTCTCTGGCGGAGATTCGTGGGATACCTCAGGGTAGTCCATTGACATAGTAAGCCAATGGCTTATAATGAGGGTGAGGCATGGATTTCGAGTGGGACTCCGCGAAGGACCGAGGGAATCGACAGCGGCACGGCGTCTCGTTCGACGAAACGAAAGAGCTGTTTTCCGGTGATGGCGACTATCTTGAGGTTTACGATGCCGAGAATAGTCACGATGAAGACCGTTTCATCGCGATCGGACCTATTCAACGCGGTCTTGTCTTGGTGGTGTATACCGAGCGGTTGGAGGAGACGATCCGAATCATCAGCGCACGGTGGGCCACTCATTCGGAGGCCTGCCTCTTCAGGCGTTTTCTGGGAGGTGATTGAATGAGCGAGGGAATTCCGGAACTCACAAAGAGTGATTTTGACCGCGCTATCCCACGCAAGGTGCGTGAACGTATCATGCAGGGTGAGCTTCGTGGAGGCGGGGACATTGCTTCTCTGCGGCGGTTCCTCGGGATGACCCAGCAGTCTTTTGCTCAAGCCTTGGGTATCAGCATCCACACGCTTCGAAACTGGGAGCAGGGTCGACGTAAACCGGAAGGCCCCGCACTCGCCCTTTTGAGGATTGCAGCACGACACCCGAAGGTTCTCCGAGAGAACTTGGCCGCGACCGCTTAGGTTGTTCTCTTAAACGTTCGAGGAACTCTTGCCAGAGGGTTTCGAGATCCGCTCCGAGGTGGTTCACCAATGCGGTCTCGAAGTTTCCTCCACCGAAGAGCTCGGCGAGAAACCTGCCGAAGGCCGGCCCGTCCCTGTCTCTGAGGAAACCGACGAACATCTTCGTCTGCAGGTTGTACATCTGCCAGCTCAGGCCGTAGTCCGGCGCCCATTTTGGCGTCAGGAAGCGGCCCTCCTTGTCCGGGATGAAGCCTCTCCCTGAGAGGATTGCCCGGGTCGCAGCCGACTCGGTGATCCTCTCGCCGCCGGTTCTCGAGACCGAGTTTGCGAGCCCTTCCTGAAACCACCCCGGGATTCTTCGGACCAGGCGCCAGGCCCCGATCTGCTGACGGAGGTGGAGGTGAGAAAGCTCATGGACGACGGTTTCCCGATGTGTGTCCAACCCTTCGAAATCGAAGGCCCGGGGCGAAATCAAGATATTTCCGAGAAAACACGCACCGCGGGACCGACTCCCTTGCGGCTCTCCGAATAGCCGGTTGAAGCTCTCCTGCGAGGCGCAAACATAGACGCCGAAATCGTCCGCGAAAGGCGCCGCTTGCGCCTGGACCACCTCCTCCACCGCTCCGGGAAGGACCTCGGCGACTCGTTCGGCGAAGAGCTCGGCCCCGGGCTCGAACAAGACCGCCGAGTTCGTCGGCGACGGCCTGAAGGCGGCCTTCGACCGGAAGGCCGCCCGGGCTCGGGGCTGCGTCACAACCAACAGCACCGACAGACCGAGAAGGACGGCAAACGCGGTCATGATCAGGACCTTCGTGCGGGTCACTGCAGATGACCCTTGGCCCGCATATCTCACCAGCTTTCTACTGCGGCTGGCGATGCACCACACCCGGCGGTGTTTGCTCGCCTCGGGGTGCCCTCCCCGCCGACAGCAGCGCAGTGTGGCCGAAGGCTCGCCACCGGTCGAGCCCATCGGACACGCGGTGATGGCGGTGAGACACAAGCGCCGGAGGCGCGCCGTAACGTACTGCAAGTACGCGCTCCGCGCCCCTCAGGTCGAAAACGCCACTGGGAACGGCGCCTCGCCACCCTCGCTACGGAACCCGGTGAGATATGCGGG
>JBGMRN010000324.1:0-3218 GCA_048061535.1 Thermoanaerobaculales bacterium
ACGTTATCGGTTAACCGGCCCTCGGAGCCACGCGTCTGCGAAAGCGACCCGAGAAGGCTTCCGGGGTGTCGGAGGGCGTGGCAGACTCGTTGCCTGGTCCGATACGAAAGGAGCCGTCATGGACGTTGCCGTCGTCAGGGATGCACATGGGCACCGGCTGCAGGGCGCGGCCCCGGACGTGTCCCTGGTCAACCGATTCCTCGAGCACATCGAGACCCGAGCGTTCTCCCCGGCCACGGTCCGTGCCTACGCCTACGACCTGCTGGACTTCACCCGGTTCCTTCGTGACGGTGCGCTCACCCTGGCCGACGTCCAGCCGAGTGATCTCTTCGACTATCTCGCCTGGCAGGCCCACCCCTCCTCGACGGCCGGGCGCAAGGTGGTGCGTCTGGCCGATGCCCGAGGGGCTGCCCCGGCCACGATGAACCGCAGGATCGCTGCGGTCCGCGGACTCTTCGAGTTCCTGGTCGTGATCGGACAGCGGGCCACGAGCCCCGTCCCGGCTCCCCGACGCAGCTCCGGTCTGCGAGCCACGAAGCGTGGCCTGCTCGGTCATCTCGGGCCCGGACGACCGCGAAGCGGGGGCCGGCTGGTGCGGCAGGCCCGCCGGCTCCCCGAGAGCCTGGAGCGGACGGAGGTCGAGGCCTTCCTGGCCGATCTGCGGACCCACCGCGACACGGCCATGGTCCTGGCCATGGTGCTGGGCGGGTTGCGGGCCGGCGAGGTGCGCTCCCTGCGCCTGGCCGACGTGGACATGGGGCTGCGGCAGGTCCGGGTGCTGGGCAAGGGCCGCCGGGAACGCGTGGTGCCCATCGATCGGACGTTCTTCGTCGAGTTGGCCGCCTACCTGCACACCGAGCGCCCGCAGCGATGTCCCACCCCGGAGTGCTTCGTGGTGCTCCGCGGACCCACCGCCGGCGGGGCCATGACCGAGGCCGGGATGCGCCGGATCTTCCGGACCCACCGGGAGCGCTCCGGCGCGACCAGGGTCCGGCCTCACCGGCTGCGGCACACCTACGGGACCGAACTCGCCCGGGCCGGCGTCGATCTGTTGGCGCTCAAGGAGCTGATGGGCCACGCCGACCCCGAGACCACGGCCGCCTACGTGCACCTCTCGCCCGAGGATCTCGCCGCCGAGTACGCCCGGGCTCGGGCAGCGACACGGTGATCGCGCCGTTGCCGGTCGCATCTCCCGACCCCGATGACCTCCTCGCCTCCTACACGGACCACGTCGCCGGTCTGGCCATCGGGAGGGGCAGTCGAGGCGCCCGGAGCCGCTCGGCGCGTCGCTTCTCGGCCCACCATCGCGATCTGGGTGCATGGCTGCTTCGTCCGACCCTGGCCCGGGTCGCGGACCTTCACCGCGATGGCGCCTGGCCGTTCGTGGTGTGGGCGGCGGTGGCCGGGCATCTGCGGGTGGACGCCGAGCTCCTGCTGACCAAGCCGGGTGGGGTCGACCTGGCAGCGGTCTGGGACCGCTTCCACCCCGGCGAGATCGCTCGGGCCGAGGCAGTGGCGCGGGAACTCGGCTGGAGCGCGAACTGGACCCGCCAGGTGGCCCGCCACACGCTGCCGGTGGTATGCACCTGGGCAGGCAAGGGCCTCGCTGCGTTGGGCGAGGGGGATCTGGCGGACTTCCGGGCCGAGCTCGAGCGCACGGTGTACCTGTCGGAGTCCGCTCGGACCCGGGCACGCACGCGGGCCCTGGCCGTCCACCAGGTCTGTTTCCAGCTCCGCCTCGTCGCCAGCCCGCCGGGGCGCGGGGTGGCCGAGCCGGCCCGCACGCCCGCCCAGCTCGCTGCCCTCATCCCCCAGCCGGCCATCCGCCGGGAGATCATCCGCTATGCGGAGACCGTCGGTGCCGTGCTGCGTCCCGCCAGCGTCCACGCGCGCATCAAGGCGTTGCGGGTGTTCTTCGAGCGGCTGGCCACCACTCACCCCGAGGTGCGTCGCCTGGACCAGCTGGAGCGGGCCGCGCACGTGGAGCCGTTCCTGGCCTGGGCCCGTCACCGCCCGTGGCGAGGCGCCAACGGGCGAGGCCGGACGATCTCGCTCACCCAGTTCCACCACGACGTCGTCGAGCTGCGGGTGTTCTTCGAGGACATCGCCGCCTGGGGCTGGGCCGCCGCACCCCGCTCGCGTCTGTTGTTCCTCACCGACCTGCCGCGCCTGCCCGAGGCGATGCCCCGGGCACTCACCCCGGCGGCGGACACCGCGCTCATGGCCGCCGTCGAGTGCCTGGAGGAACCCTTCGCCCGCACCGGGCTCATCGTGCTCCGGGCGACGGGCATCCGGGTGGGTGAGCTGCTCGACCTCGAACTCGACTGCCTGCTCGACTTCGGCCGCCATGGCATGTGGTTGCGGGTCCCGGTCGGGAAACTCGCGAGTGAGCGCACGGTCCCGCTCGAGCCCTCCACCGTGGAGATCCTCGATCGGTGGATGGCGGCCCGTGGCCGCCAGCGCCCCCTCCCGCACCCCCGTGACGGGCGGCCGGCCGAGTTCGTGTTCATGGCACGAGGACGCCGCCTCACCGAGTGGTGGCTGCGTCAGGGCCTCGATGTGGCCGCGGCAGCAGCCGGACTCGCGCGGCCCGACGGGTCGCCCCTGCACCTCACGCTCCATCAGCTGCGCCACACCTTCGGGACCAGCCTCATCAACGCCGGCATGTCGCTGCCCGCGCTGATGGCGCTCCTGGGACACGTCTCCCCGGAGATGACCCTGCGCTATGCGAGGCTCGCATCCCCCACCATCCGCGCCGCCTATGAGGCGGCCATGGGCAAGGTCACCTCGCGATGGCACGTTCCCCTGGCCCCGGCCGACGTGCCCGCGATCCCCGACCGTGTGCGCTGGCTCGAGCAGGAGATGCTCAAGACGCGGGTGGCCCATGGCTACTGCTCCCGCCACCTCGCCGCGGGGGCCTGCTCCTACGCCAACATCTGCGAGACCTGCGAGGACTTCGTGTCCGCCCCCGAGTTCGCCCCTGTCCTGGAGAGCCAGCTCATCGATGTGCGCGCCCTCCGCGACGACGCGGTGCAGCGAGGATGGGAGACGGAGATCGCCCGCCACGGGCGGGTCGTCGAGAGCCTCGAGGAGCACCTCGAGCGGCTCAAGGAGGGAGGTGACCCGGCGGAAGATGGTTGACTTCCGCCCGAGGGCCGGTTAATGGCCGTCTTGTGCACCCAGCAGGCCTGCTCACGGGTCTCGGGGAAGACGTCCCG
>JBGMRN010000325.1:0-3210 GCA_048061535.1 Thermoanaerobaculales bacterium
ATTCTACATGAAGGAGGATGATTTGGGTTAAGAGTCAGGAGGTTAGGGGGTTAGGGGGTTAGGAGGGCCTCCCTCACTCCCTCGCCCCCTCACCTCCTCACTTCGTTGGAGGTTAGGAGGTTATTTCAAGGCGACCTTCTGCCGTCGCGCTTCCCGAGAGGACCCCAGGCACCTCCGAAGTAGCGCGCCAAAGCGCGGGCAAAAAGTGTCGATTCATCGTTGACAAGATTTTAATTGTAATATACAACTAAATCTGGAGGACGAATGACCGAGGCACAGACCTACACGGACGAGCAGGCGCGGCGGTTGCTGGAAGGCATCCGCGCCCTGGTGCGCCGCTTCTCGCTCGCCGAGCGGGCCGACGTCAGCTGCTGCGGCATGACGGTGGCCCAGGCCGCCACCCTCCAGGCGCTTGCCGACAGTGATCTCCGTCTCAGCGAGTTGGGCCAGCGGCTGGGCATCACCGCCAGCACCCTCACCCGCAACCTCGCCCGGCTCGAGGAACGCGGACTTGTCGAGCGGGTCGCCGACCCCTCCGACGGCCGCGCCCAACGAGTGGCCCTGAGTCCCGCAGGGTGGGCGGCCGCCGAAGGCGTTCGCCGCCAGGAGGAGGCATTTGCCGGTTCGGTCATCGAACGCCTCCCCGCCGAGAACATCACCGGCACGCTCACCGCCCTCAACCAGCTCCTGGCCGCGATTCGCGCCGCCACCGAGAGCTGCTGCCCGGGGGCCTACGATCATTTGATGACGGAGATTCCTCCGTCCACGAACAAGGGTGCGATCAATGATTGACAAGAAGAAGCAATCCATAACCGACCCTGCCGACGAAGAAGCCATTGTCGAGACCGTCCGCGATCGCTACGCCGGCATCGCCACCGCCGGTTCGTCCTGCTGTGGTCCGTCCGGCAGCACCTGCGGCAGCGACGCCGCCCGGGTGGCGGCCGGCCTCGGCTACGCGATGGCCGACCTCGAGCTGCTGCCCGAGGGCGCCAACCTGGGCCTCGGCTGCGGCGCTCCCCTCCAACACCTCGAGCTCGCCGAGGGCGAGACCTTCCTCGACCTCGGGTCCGGCGCCGGCATCGACGCCCTGATCGCGGCGCGCGAGGTCGGACCGACCGGTACCGTCATCGGCGTCGACATGACCCCGGAGATGCTCGAAAAGGCGCGGGCCAACACCGCCGGATGGGACAACATAGAGTTTCGCCAGGGCCGGCTCGAGGAGCTTCCGGTGGACGACGCCTCGGTAGACGCCGTGACCTCGAACTGCGTCATCAACCTGGTACCCGACAAGGGGGCCGTGTTTTCAGAGATCGCCCGCGTCCTGCGCCCGGGAGGACGGCTCGTCATCTCCGACATCGTCCTCGACGGCGAGCTCCCGGCGGCAATCACCCGTGACGTGCTCGCCTACGTCGGATGCGTCGCCGGCGCATCCCAGCGTGAGGATTACTTCCGGCTGCTCGCCGAAGCGGGCCTCGGCGAAGTCGAAATTCTCAAGGACGCGGACTTCCTGGAGATGACCGCCAAGGCGGCGCCGGCGGAGGTACAGGCAATTGCGGCCTCCACCGGAATCACCATCGACGACGTCCGCGGAATCGTCCGCTCGGTGACCTATCGGGCGCGAAAGGTGTAGGGGCGCGGCCGGGAGTTCCAGGTTCACGTTCCTGACAGGTAATGCGACCTTGTGTCGTCGCGCGTTCCAGAGCTCCTGACTTGCGCTACCGATAGGTAACGCGCCCTTCTGTCGTCGAGCTCCCCTGCAATTCGCCCGGCGAATTGCGATTCCTCATTCGTCCTCCCTGCATTCCGGTGTATCATGAATATTAGAAACTCCCGGACCTGCCTGTCGATTGATGAGGCGCGGTCTCAACAATTTGACGTGTACGGCAGTGATGGCGAGCTAAGCCTCGTTGAATCAGTGGATTGCACAGGCAATCATAGTGCGGTAGCTATGTTCCGAACTCGACCCGGCACGGAAAACTCGGGTCGAGGACCCAATAACCACCTGCGTAATCACCTTGCGCGCCGCAGCGTCCCAGCCGCCGTTTGATGTTCCTCACCATGCAAACTGATGACCCAGGAGTTCATTGGCCGAAATGCCCACCTCATCCCGAGACGCCGGCGCCCGAAGCTTCTCGGACCCAATGACGTCAAGACGACGATGATCTCCACCCACATCCTGGGAAACTCCGGAGGGCGCGGCGTCACCAGCCCGGCGGACACCCTGAAGCAGCACCTGGCCCGGCCATGAGCACGCTAACACCCGTCGTGTTATCGACCGAGCGTGGGACGATAACAGGACCGCCTAAGCACTCGCTTCGGGATCGATTACTCTGGTATATAAGGACTTGAGTCGAGAGCTCGCACCCATGCCCCTTCGTGATATCTCGATTCCGAAGCACGCTTCCGCCCGATTCTTTCGTATCGCTAACTGTAGGTCCCTATGAGATGGGTTTCCGAGTGAATTTACCTCAGATAGAAGGGAGATAGCCCAATGGGCGGTTGGATAGGAGTCGGGATATCGCTGCTCGCGGCCGTCTTGTTCTACAGGGGCGGTTCGAATACGTGGATGGTGCTGGCGCTCATCAACGCTCTTGTTAGCTTCTGGTCCTTCGGGATAATGCACAATTACGCACACTCGGCCCGTCGAGGGAAGATCGACCGGCTCCGCGAGAATTTGGCTCTCGAGGGCCGGATAGACGAATCCGCGGATGAAAGGTTGAGGGCACTCGAAAACGGTATTGACCCTTCAGCAGCACCAAATTGGCTAGCCACCACCAACTTGGTTTCATTTGTTCTTGGTTTGCTGCTCCTAATCTTCTCAATCATCCGATAATGGAACCTCCTATGTACCTCCCCATGTCAAGCCCCATAAGTAACCGAAAAAGACCGGGCTCCACGCCGTGAGTTAGCATCATCCAAACCACGATGGCAAACTTGTGGCCCACGTTGTTGCGGACGATAGCCTTTCGACCACGGCCCGAGCGGCGAGAAAGATAGATGTAGCCCTCTTGGAGGTCTCCAGAACGCAACAGCCGGGCAAGCCGATAGGCGTCTCGACGATAGGTTTTGACCTTGGCCTTGGTGATTCTGGCGTTGCCGAGGGTATGGGCGAGATGGACCTCGTAACCAGCATCTTGAAGTCCGTCGACGAGCCAGTGAGAGCGATCACGAAAACCGATGGACGGAGGGCCTCTGGTAATCACGGTCAGC
>JBGMRN010000326.1:0-3192 GCA_048061535.1 Thermoanaerobaculales bacterium
CCTTGTCCATGGGCTCTCCGGTCGACACGTAATCAGCGATCTCCTCGTCGGTCATTGGGAGAAAGGTCACTTCGGTCACATCCACGGCTGGGTGGACCACCGGACCGCCGTGCCACGAGGCGACCGCTACACCAGTGAAGACCTCATGACGATCACCCTGAAGCCGTCGCAACATCGAACGCGCCTCCTCGGGGTGGCCTGGCTTGCCCAAAACCTTCCCCTCGTGGACGACCACGGTGTCCGCCGCGAGTACAACACGATCGGCGGCTGCTACCGCCCGCGCCTTCTCGGAGGCAATCCTTTCGACGTACACACCCGGGGGCTCATCCTGGTGTCGAGACTCATCGATATCTGCCGGCTCGACATCGAAATCAAGACCCAGCGTCTCCAGAAGCTGGCGGCGACGGGGCGAGCCTGAGGCAAGCACCAGTCTCATACGACGGTCCCCTTCCGAATCACAGCGGCAGGATGGGTGAGCACCGCCAGGTCGGATATCGGGTCTTCGGGAAACAGCACCGCGTCCGCGGAGGCGCCGACGGCAAAGTCGGGGCTCCGACCGGTGGCGCTGAATCCCGCAGTTGTCACCGTCTCAACGACCTGGGTGTTCGAAAGCCCGTACTCCCCCAGTTTGAGAGCCTCGCTCGCCACATTCGCCGGAGTACCGATGAGGTCGGTTCCAGCCAGGACCCGGACGCCGGCCTCGAAGGCCGCCGGAAGTAGGCGCCGAGCATTGTCGAGGCCCTCAAGGAGAAGACGCCCACCACCCGAATCGGCGCCAAGCTGAGCAATAGTCTCCTCTATCCGAAGGAGCGTCGGCACCCACATCCCGCTCCGCTCGGCCAGGTCCGCTATGTCAGAGTCCGTGAGAAAGAGCCCGTGCTCAATGGAGTGGATGCCGGCGGCCACCGCCAGCGACGGCACCTCCCGAGCCATCGTGTGAATCGCGACCCGGGACCCCGACTCGCCGGCGACCCTGACGGCCCGGCGCAGTTGATCTTCGGTGAAGTTGGCCACCGGGCCTCGCCCACGTCGGGGCCAGTCGCCTACGAGCTTGACCCAGCCGGCTCCTATGGCCGCCTGCTCGGCGACCACCGAACCGATCTCGAAACCATCGATCTCCAGGGCGAAGTCGGGGAAGTAACCCTCCTCAACGGCGATGATCTGCGCGGCTGCTTCGATCTCGGGCCGCTCCGATTCGGGCACGGCGGCGATCAGGTCAATCACAGTCTCGTCGCACCAGCCTTTGTCGAGGAGAAGAGTGACCCCGGCTGCCAGAGCATCTCTGGCTCGTTCGGCGGCCTCGTCGGGAACACCCGGCTGATAATTGAGCTCGGCGGTGGCTAAATGGGAGTGGGCATCGACCAGGCCGGGCACTGCCCAGTAGCCCTCACCCAGCACCAGATCGGCATCACCGACCGGATCCGCCCAGTAACCGTCTGCGATGTCCCGGGTAACTGTGTCTCCGAAAGGGGACCGAAGAATGACTCGAATGCTCACAAAGCTGACGGTACCTGCCGACTAATCCACATAATGGCGACAATGCGCACGGCTCTCATCCTCTTGCTGGTCATTGTTGTGGCATGTGGGCAAGCTGCAGAGATCGCGCAGAGCACAAGTTCTGCACCGGTCACGGCAGAGAATCCCGCGAGCACAAACACAACCGTGAGCGGTCAGCCATACGAAATACAGGACTGCACCGCGCCTCCCGTCACCTTCTCGGCACTGTGCCAGGTGTACGAACTAGTCCAGCAATGGCACGTTGACCGACCATGGTCCAGCTCGGACCTGGCCGAAGTTGCGCTGCGAAGTCTCGAGGGATTCGCCGGCACCGAGACCGAGCCGCGGCCGCGGGTCCTTCTTTGCGCGGTGCCAAACGAGGACTTCGCCGATTTCTGCGCCGAACTCGCCCAGAGGGTCCACGACGGAGAAATCGCCGTCGGCCCGGCTGTGGACGCCGCGGTCACTGCAATGACCGACCTCGGGCTCGACCCCTTCTCCTATTACGTGCCACCGGATCAGGCCGGATCGTTCCGGGCCAACGGCCTCGTCGGAGGGGTTGGTCTTCTGTTGGATGCCACCGACGCGGTCGGCTCGAAGTGCGCCATGATCACCTCCAACTGCCCTCTCCAGATCGTCTTCGTTCTCGAAGACAACCCAGGAGCGGACGCCGGTCTGCAAGCGGGCGACTTCGTCGTTGAGATCGATGGTGAGCCTGTCGAGGGGCTGGGGTTCGCCGCGACGGCGACGGCCATGGCCGGAGACGAGACCGGATCGGTCGAGATTGTTGTGGATCGAGAGGGTGAGACTCTGTCCTTCACAATCCAGCGGTCAGAGCTCACCGTCCCGACCGTGAGCGTGGATGTCCCTCTGCCCGGTGTCGGGTATTTGCGGATACCAGACTTCGAGGACGACATCCCGGGTCTTGTGGAGGACGCACTGATATCTCTCTCCGAATTCAAGCCGCGCACAATCGTCATAGACCTTCGCGACAACCCCGGAGGCTTGGTCGATGCTTCTGTTGACGTGGCTTCAGAGTTCATCAGCGGCGGGCTGGTACTCGAGTCGTTCGCTCCCGACGAGCGCCTCGAGTACACAGCGACCGAAGGAGGGCTGGCGACCAGGGAACGTCTGATCGTGCTCGTCAACCGGGGCACGGCATCTGCTGCAGAGATCGTGGCGGGTGCCTTGAGAGATCGCCGTGACGCGCTGATTGTCGGCACGAACACCTTCGGTAAAGACGCTGTCCAGATACCCTTCAGTTTGCGTAACGGCGGAGAGTTGTACGTCGTGGTGGCCAGATGGGCAACCCCCAACGGGCTTACCGCCGGAAACGGCGGTCTCACACCCGATCGAGAGCTCGAACTGACGTCCGACATGTCCATTGAAGAAGTCGTACAAGCCGCCCTCGACGCTGCATCATGATCAACAACCGTCTCACCGCTCTCATCGTGACCCTCGCGGTCGTCGCGGCCGCCTGCTCAGCTGGCGGCTCGGTCGCCACGACCTCGACCGCCGCCCCGACGACCTCGTCATCTTCGACCGGGACACCCCGTACCACCACAGATATCCGGCAGATCGAGACGGTCGACTGCGACTCGCCACCGGAACAGGTCGTCATCGTCTGTGAAGCCTATGAATTGATTCAGACCCACTACGTCGATCAGATCGACGATGCCACTCTCGCCTCCGCAG
>JBGMRN010000327.1:0-3183 GCA_048061535.1 Thermoanaerobaculales bacterium
GTCGAGACGACGCCAGATGGTCCATCCAGTTCTTGACCATGTCAGGAGTTGTGGAGACCCTCCTTGAGTCGGCGGTTGAGGTCGAACTTGAGACCCCAGTAGTCGGCGGTTCTGCACCAGGGGCGTATCACCAGGTCTACCGACGAGTCGCCGAGGTCGGCCACTGCGATCAACAGCTCCGGCTCGGCGAGCACGCGCTCGTCGGCGGTCACGATCGATCGGATGGTGTCCATGGCAATCTGAATGTTGTCGTCGTAGGAAATGCCCATGACCATGTCGAGGCGGCGGATTTCGTACCCGTTGAAGTTCTTGATGGTCGTCCCGTAGACCTGTGAGTTGGGGACGGTGATCTTGACGTTGTCGGGGCTCTTGAGGGTCGTCGAGAAGATGCCGATCTCCTCGACCGTCCCCGCCGTACCGCCGGCGTCGACGAAGTCCCCCAGGTCGAACGGCCGGAAGATGAGCAACATCACTCCGGAGGCGAAGTTCCCGAGAGTGCCTTGGAGGGCGAGACCGACCGCCAGCCCGGCCGCGCCGAAGATCGCCACCACCGACGTCGTCGCGACACCGAGGCGATTCAGAACGGCGATCACCACGATCGCGAGCACGACGTAGTAGACGAACTTGGCGACGAACGGCACCAGCGTCGGGTCCACCTCGCCGCGCTCCAGGCCCTTGCGGGTGAACTTGCGCGCCCAGCCGGCCGCCAAGCGACCGATGACCAAAATCACGAGGGCGGCGATGACGTCCAGATAGTGGTTCACCACCATCCCCCAGGCGGCGTCCAAGAGCTGTTGCAGCTGTTCCATTTTCGTTCTCCTTCGACCTCTCTAGAACGTAAAGACGACCGAGGCGGTGGTCGTGGTGTCGGTGTCGTCGTTGTCACCGATGGGTTTGTTGCGGAAACGCACCTCGTATCCCAGCTTGACCGCGAACCACGAGTTCACTGCCGTCTGGAGACCGGTCTCCGAGTTGAGCCGCCAATCCGAGGAATCGTCGAAGTTGGGATAGTAACCGAGGATCTGGGTCAGTGACGCGTTGTCGCTGATCTTCCACTCGTAGGACAGGCCGAGAATGGCGCCGACGTAGCTGACGTCGGCCTCGGGAGGCACCCGGTTCTCATCGGTCCAGGTGAGCCCGCCGTCAAAACTCAGAAGGTGTTTCGGCCCGGTCAATGCCCTGTAGGTGAGACCGGACTCGACCAGGAACAGCAGATCGTAGCCGGCAAAGATGTCCTTCTCCGCGCTGAGGCCGGCAAAGAGCTCCCAACGATCGCCGAGGGCGCGCCGGGCGCGACCACCGAGGAGGTACCGCTCCGCCGTCTTGATCCCGTTCTCGTCGGCGCGGTTGAACTTGCCTTTGATCGTCAAACCCCACGGGGTCGGTTTGCGCTCGGTGGTGAAGTCGAGCCCGAAGGTCGTCGTATCCGAGTTGCCCGACGTGGCCAGGTAGGCAAGCCCCAAAGACCCCGTCCAGATCGGCTCCGGCGCTTCTTCTTCCGTTTCCTGGGCGAGGACCGGTACTGCGCCGATCATCAGCGTCAACAACAATGCGAAGGACCGCGTCTTCATTGATTTATCTCCCTCGACTTCCCCAGCCATGGTCAAATGCGCACGGTGTCGAATGTTGGCGCATCAATATAGACAGAGGAATCAAAAAGTCAACCTACACCGACTCACGAATCGCGACGGCAACCGTTCCCGTTGGCCTTTGGAAAAGCGAATATGAGAATTGAGAATTCCTCAGTTCTCGGGAAATACGACCTTCCAGTCCTCTTTCATATCGACAACCGTCCAGCCGCGGGCCTCGGCCTCGTCCAAGCCCCTGTCCAAGCGACCGACGTGGGATGAGCGGTCGTAGGCCCACTCCCGATCGGCGTCCGTGTGGTGGACATAGAGACAGAACGACGGACCGTCACCGGCCGCGGTCCACTGCAGCATCTGCAGATCGCCGTCGGAGTTGCCGAAGGCGGCGATCGGCCGCCGGCCGATGTGGGAGTTGATACCGACCGGCTTGCCCTCCTTGTCGTCGATGAAATCAATCTCGGGCATGCGCACGAGGACCGGCCCGTCGTCGCGCATTTCGAAATCCGTCTTGATGCTCGAGCCCACCACCTGTTCGGGCGGGATGCCGTAGACCCTCTCGGTCCATGGGCGCATGAACTCGATGCCGCCACCCGAGACGATAAACGTCTTGAAGCCGTTGGCCCTGAGGTAGTCGAGCAGCTCGAGCATCGGCTGGTAGACCATCTCGGTGTAGGGCCGGCCGGTGGTCGGGTGCCTCGCGGTGGCGAGCCAGTCCGTGACAACGGCCTCGAACTCGACCGTCGTCGTGCCGGCGTGAGTGGCCGCCACGATCTCGATCAACCGCCGGACGGTACGAGCTTCTCCATCACCTGATCGAGGCTGAAGCTGGCAGCCTTCTGCCGCGGTGGAAACTCCTGGAAGGTCATCAGGAATTTCCCGACGTAGGCCTGAGCCGGCACCAACAGGTAGGCGCGATCGATCAACCAGTCGTAGTAGGTGTTCGAGGTGATCTCTGCTCGCTCGTAAGGATCGCGGCGCAGGTTGAAGATCAGCGGCACCCGCAGTGGCACGAAGGGCTCCATCCACACCCTGAGGGTGCCCACCGCCTTTTGCTCCATGAAGATCAGCTTCCAGTCGTCGTAACGCAGCGCGGTGAGGTCACCATCGTCGGAGAAGTAGAAGATCTCGTGGCGCGGGCTCTCCTCCGTTTCGCCGGTCAGCAGCGGCAGAATGTTGTAACCGTCAAGATGGACGCGGTAGGTGCGGCCGATAGCTTCATAACCCCCTGCCACGAGCTCTTCCTTGATGTTGGGGTCTCCTGCTGCGGCCATGAAGGTCGGCAGCCAATCCATGTGGTGGACGATCTCGTTGGTCACCGAGCCGGCCTCGATGTGACCGGGCCAGCGCACCATCGCCGGCACCCGCCAGCCGCCCTCCCAGTTGGTGTTCTTCTCGCCGCGAAAGGGGGTCGAGGCGGCATCGGGCCAGGTGTTGTAGTGGGGTCCGTTGTCGGTCGAGTAGAAGACAATCGTGTTGTCAGCGATGCCTAGGCGGTCCAAAACCTCCAGAAACTTGCCGATATGCATGTCGTGCTCAACCATGCCGTCGGAGTACTCGTCCTGGCCGGAGATGCCACGCAGCTCTTTTTTGACGTGTG
>JBGMRN010000328.1:0-3164 GCA_048061535.1 Thermoanaerobaculales bacterium
CCGTCGGATTGCTCTTTATCCTCCGCCCGGAGGGAGACACTCTCGAGCTCATGGCGAGCCAGGGTGTCCCCGGCCCCGAACCGGACCTGCCGACCATCGGGTTGCACGAAGGGCTCTCCGGCTGGGTGGCTGCCGCCCGCAAGATGGTCGTCGTCAACGATGTGGAGGCCGATGACCGTTTCGGTCCGGTGTCGGTTCTCGGTTACCGGCGCCTGTCCGCGGTCAGCGTGCCCATCGAGCACGGCGGCCAGCTTCTCGGCGTGCTGACGCTCGCGAGCCCCGAGGTGAACGCGTTCGCGACCGAGGATTTGCTGGTCGTCGAGGCGCTCGCGACAAACCTGGCGCTCGGCCTCCGCTGCCGGCAGTACAGGGAGGCGGAGGCGCGAAACTACCTTGGCATCATCCGCGGGCTCGCCACGGCGCTCGAGGCCAAGGACGCGGTGACCCGGGGTCACTCCGCGAGGGTCGCCCATGTTTGCCACCACATCGGACTCTCCCTTGATATCGACCGACCCCAACTGGCGCGCCTGGAGGTGGCCGCGTCGCTCCACGATCTCGGCAAGATCGGCGTCCCCGAGCACATACTGAACAAGCCGGGGCCGCTGGACACTGCAGAGCGGCGGTGGATCCAGCAACATCCTGTGGTCGGGGCCGAGATGCTCGAGGAGATCCCGCTGCTCTCCGATTTCGCGCCGGTGGTGCGACGCCACCACGAGCGCTTCGGCGGCCGCGGCTACCCGGACGGCCTGCGCGGAGAGGAGATCCCATTCCACAGCCGGATCATCGCAGTGGCCGACGCCCTTGATGCCATGCTGATGCCGAGGCCGTACCGGCGGGGCCGAACGATCAAGGAGGCGGTGGCCGAGATCGAGTCATGCGCGGACACCCAGTTCGATCGGGAGATCGTGGAGCCCTTTGCCCGGATGGTAGCGTCGGTGGGTCCCGCACATTTCATCTCACCCATTCTGCCGGCCTGCAAGAGCATCACCTAATGTGGCAGGGGGCCAAGTGCTCGTGGCGCCGTTCGCATGAGCGAGCTCGGTGACGAGAACGGTTTGCAAACGAAAAACGGGACAGTATTCATTCCAACCATCGAGCTCTCAGCCCCGCATTCAAGACACAAACACGCGATCGACAGCTCAATCGAGGCACCCCCGGGATCCGGCAGCACCGGCGCCACGAATTTCCGGTGCGACCGGTCAGACCCGTCCTCCGATCCCACGGTCCTTCCCCTTCTGTCGGGTCTTTCGGTCAATCTGTTCTTCGGACTCGTCCCCGATCAGAAAACGACCGCTGTGCTTCGCTCCCGCCTCTCATAGCTCCGGTTGTACCAACGGGCATAGGCCGCCTGGATGTTGCGCATGTACTCCGAGACGTCGAAGAGCCGCCTGCGGTAGTGCTCCCAGTCGTCTTCCGACCATCCGTCGATCGCGATCTGGGACGCTCGGCTCGCCCGAGTTCGACAGTTCAGCGCGTAAGTTATTGATTCTATTGAATTGCATTTCGAAAGATGCCACTACATGGCGGCTTCGAGGCGCTTCATAGTGGGGAGCGGCACCCCGGCCGCGTCAAACATCGAGCGCTGCTCGGGGCTGATCGCCGAGAGGCCCTCGAGGTTCTTGCCGGTCGCCAGCCGGACGCTGTGGCGCTGGACTGAGCGAAGGCGATACAGCAACTCCTCCGGAGAGATGTCGAGCGGCGAACGATGCAAGCGGTGACGCAGCGCGCGCTGGATCACCAAAGCGAGGAAGCAGATAAACGTGTGCGCCCGAATCCGATCCGGCAGCCGGTGGTAGACGGGCGCGATGTCGGGCTGGTTCTTCATGATCCGGAAGCCGCGCTCGATGTCAGCCAGGTCCCTGTACTGGGCGATAAGCTGCTCGGGCGTAAGATCGCGCACGTTCGAGATGAGCACCAGCTTGCCGTCCAGCTCGAGATCCCGCTTGAGCTCGTCGACGTCCCAGTCCCACCAGAAGATGTCGTCGTCGGTCTCGATCTTGAGCAGTCGCGTTAGCTTGCCCTGTGCCAGCTCTTGGCCGAAGGTGATCTTGGCGCCGCTGTCGCTCAGCCGGAGTCCCCGACGCGGCAGCCCCTCGTCCTGGTCGTTCAGCTTTCCTGCCAGCCGGCGTGCCAGCCGGAGTGCCTTCACGATCCTCTTCGCCCGCATTCTCCGTGCGCGCCTGGCGATTTTCGGCGAGTGTGCAACGATCAACCGCCGGCCGTCGACCTCGGCCTCGACCACCGCCTCGTCCTCGCTGCCTTTGGTCGCCTCCATCAGATCGCGGTGCATTTCGGGAAGCTCCTCGGTCATCTTTCGATACCGCCGTGCCGGCACCGCCAGGATGTACTCGACCCGCCGGCCCCCCGGCAGCTCGAGCGACTCCAGCTCGGACAGGTTGTCAAGCGAGATCATCGCGCGATCCGCCACGAAGACCAGCCGCCGGATCGGGAACCGCCCTGCAAGCCCGGTGACGATCCTCCGCACAGTCTTAGTCTCCGAGATGTTGCCTTCGAAGACCTCGTGCGTCACTGGAAAGCCGTCTGCGGTCTGCACCACACCGACAGCAAACTGCCGCTCGACGCCGTCGAAGGCCTTCGACTTGCCGTGCTCCCGGAGATCGTCCTCCAGCTCGCACTCGCCCTCGATCGAGACGGTCGTGATGTCGTAGAAAACCACCTCCATCTCGGTGTCGAAAAGCGGCAGTAGCGTCCCCACCAGCTCGTTCTCGATCTCCTCCTTATGCTCGAGCAGCGCATCCATCGCTCGTAGAAGGTGCTGGTGCTGCACCGACTCTTGATCAACGCCGGGCAGGTACACCTGCTCGAGCCAGCGCAGCAGACCGAGCTTCGACCGCGGATCCGACAGGCGGTTCATCACCATCACCCGCACCAGCTTCTCGACGTCGATCCGACGCCGGCTGCTCCGCACGGCCTTGGTGATAGTCTGCGCGAGCTTCAGCTGATGCCAGATGCCGAGGATCGCCCAGATGTCGCCCACCTGCAGCGCGGGGCGGAACGTCGTCCCCTCTGACGAGATGTCGGAGTGCAGCTCGTCGAGCATCGTCCGATTGGTGAACTTCAACAAGCCGTTAATCAGGGTGTCGAGGTCGCTTTCGCCGAGCTGGTCTGCACGTCCGAGATTCGCGATGTGGCGTTGCTTCGGG
>JBGMRN010000329.1:0-3158 GCA_048061535.1 Thermoanaerobaculales bacterium
CAACAAGGCGCGCATCCGGTCCCAACTTGCGTTGGACTCGAAACACCCACCCCTGGGGCTAGCAAAACGCCCTCGTGAGCACAGTAAGGATGGAAAGTGTAAAAGTCAAGAAAACTGGCATCGCGACTGCAATCAGGAATTACTCTTATTATAGAGATGGCCGATTCAATCGGATGAACTCTGCCACCGCGGAGAAAATCGACGCGGCTGACATCTCGCCGGCAAGGCGCAATGGCGGAGATGTCTGGAGTCGCCCGGAGGACTTGCCGGCGATGACCGATCAGTCGACCGTCATCTGCTTTCCTTCTCCGCCCATGCCCATGACCGAACCGAGGATGCCCTGAATCGCCTTTTCGAACTCTTCGGTCGAGCTCACCGCCGCGAGTTGATCGAGCATGGCGTCCGCCATCCCGAACATCATCATTGCCTGCATCTTGTTCTTGGCCATCTCCTCCTCGGAGATCTCGGCGATCTTCTGCATCGCCTCGGCCACGTCCTTGTCCCAGTCGTCGGCCATATCCGTGGGCACCCACCGGCCCTCCACCAGCGTCAGGGAGAGCTCCTCAGGATCCTCACCCGGCGCCGACACCTTGACGGTGGCGGTGTCTCCCTCGCGCGACACGGTTTCCACCGTGGTCTGCCGGAGCATGGCAATCAGGTCCTCTTCGGGCTCCTCAGCGCTCTTGGCAGTCGAAATGGTGGCCGCCCGACCCATGATTTCGGTGCCGGTTGTTTTCAGGAATTGCTCCCAGTCGATCGTCTTGAGGTTTTCCAGCTTCGAGATCTCGCTCGAAAAAAAGTCGCCGAGAAGGGCGACCGCGGTGTCCCAGTTCCCCTCGATCCGCACGCGTTCATCACCTGCCGCGTTCATGAACGAGCTCTCGAGGATGAACTGTTTCTTGTCTCGAAGCATTCCGGCGATCTTCATTCCAAGGGCGAAGGTCGTGTCCCAGAGCTCCGGGTCCATCTTGCCGGCAAAGGCATGGGTCACCTCGGCGATGTCGTTCCGGTACGAAGCCGGCAAGGCATTCCAGAGCACCTCAGGACGCTTGTCGGCCAATCCCTCGAATACCGCCTTGACCGTGCCGTCAGGCGTATCCGGCAGGTCGCCGGCGTGGACAGTGAGGCTTGCCACAGCCGTGGTGACGAGCACCGCTGCAAACCTGAGAACGAAAGTGCGATTCAGTTGACTTGGCATCGAACACTCCTCCCAAAACCCGATCCGATCCAACGTGCGATTGATTGTGAACAACTCAAACCCGAGAACCCTGATCGCCCGGTGCGTTGGCTCCACCGGTCGCTCGTTCGACGGGTTTCCTGATCTGCTGTGGAAATTATAACCCGGCGAAACCGAAACCATGGGAAAGAACCACCCGACTGCTTGGAGAAGTCGACTGGTCCCGCTGCCCCCTCATGTTGATTCCCCCTGAGGCCCCTTGACTTGTGGCGGGACCCGCGCCATTCTCCCCCCATGGCGGCAGACGAACAGAAAGTGATCTTCTCGATGGTCGGGGTGAGCAAGACCCACGGCCGGAAGACTGTCCTCAGCGACATCTCGCTGGGGTTCTTTTTCGGCGCCAAGATCGGCGTTCTCGGTCTCAACGGCGCCGGCAAGAGCACCCTACTAAGAATCATGGCCGGCGCCGAGGAGTCGTCGAACGGCGAGATCGTGCGCGCTCCGGGCTACGCGGTCGGCATGCTCGAGCAGGAGCCGGATCTGGCCGCGGGCAAGACAGTGCTCGAGGTCGTCGAGGAGGGCGCCTCGGTCGCCAAAGCCCTGCTCGAGGAGTTCGACGAGCTGGCCGAGCGCTTCGCCGAACCGATGGACGACGATGAGATGCAGAAGGTCCTCGACCGCCAGGCCGAGGTCCAGGACAAGATCGAGGCGATTGGAGCCTGGGAGCTGGACTCCCGCCTCGAGCTGGCGATGGACGCCCTGCGCTGCCCACCGGGAGACTCGGTCGTCGACGTGCTTTCCGGGGGTGAGCGGCGCCGGGTCGCTCTCTGCCGGCTGCTCATCCAACAGCCCGAGATCCTGCTCCTCGACGAGCCCACCAACCACCTCGACGCGGAGTCGGTGGGATGGCTCGAACGCCACCTCAAGGAGTATCCGGGGACCGTCATCGCCGTCACCCACGACCGCTACTTTCTCGACAACGTCGCCGGCTGGATCCTCGAGCTCGACCGCGGCCACGGCATCCCCTGGAAGGGCAACTACTCCTCCTGGCTCGAGCAGAAGGAGGAACGACTGCGGCAGGAGGAGCGCAGCGAAGGCCGGCGCCAGAAAACCCTGGCGCGGGAGCTCGAGTGGATCCGAATGGCCCCGCGCGCCCGCCACGCCAAAGGCAAGGCGCGCCTCAACGCCTACCAGGACCTGCTGTCGCAGGAACCGGAAGAAATGGTCCGCGATCTGGAAATTTGGATCCCGCCGGGGCCGCGGTTGGGCGGCGTGGTGATCGAGGCCGAAGGCCTGAGCAAGGCGTACGATGACCGGCTTCTTTTCGAGGACCTGAGCTTTTCGGTGCCCCCCGGAGCGATCGTCGGCATCGTCGGCGGCAACGGCGCCGGCAAGACCACCCTCTTCGAGATGATCACCGGCCACCTGGAACCCGACGCCGGGTCCGTGCGTCTCGGCGAGACCGTGCAGTTGGGCTACGTCGACCAGGGCCGGTCTACCCTCGACCCCGAAAAGACCGTGTGGGAGGTGATTTCGGAGGGGTCGGACTCGGTGTGGCTGGGGCGGGCGGAGGTCAACTCGCGCGCCTATGTCGGACGCTTCAACTTCACTGGGTCGGATCAGCAAAAACCCGTCAAGCTCCTGTCCGGGGGGGAGCGCAACCGGGTGCACCTCGCGTGCATGCTCAAGGAGGGCGCCAATGTGCTGCTCCTCGACGAGCCGACCAATGATCTCGACGTCAACACCCTGCGGGCGCTCGAGGAGGCGATCCTCTCATTCGCCGGCTGCGTGCTGGTGATCTCCCACGACCGCTGGTTCCTCGACCGGGTGGCGACCCACGTGCTGGCATTCGAAGGCGGGTCGCAGGTCGAGTGGTTCCCGGGCCCCTACTCCGACTACATTGCCGACCGCCGCCGGCGCCTCGGCGACGAGGCCGACCGACCCCACCGGGTGAGCTACAGGCGGTTGACTCGGGGTTAAC
>JBGMRN010000330.1:0-3148 GCA_048061535.1 Thermoanaerobaculales bacterium
CCTCGCCAGGCGACCAGCCGGCGGCGCCCAGCGGCGGCTCGGCAAGGCTCACCTGCACGGGAGACGGTACGTCGTCCGCCCAGCCCGCCACCTTGGCGACGGCAGCCGGTACACCGAAGCTGCCGTCGCGGAAAAAAGCATCCAACGGCGATCCCGGCGCCACGTCGAGGACCACTCGCAGGTACGGCCCCCCGGCCAGCATCTCGACCACATTGTCCGAGTCGGTCAAGATCTCCGGTCTGTCACAACGCCGGCACTGGCCGGACTCGGTGTCGATCGCGGGCTGATCGTCGGGATTCGGAGGCTCACCCTGCGGGGTGTAGCCCTCGGCCGCCCGCGGATCAGCAATCAGCAGCACGATCTCGTCCGACTCGAAGAGGTTGTATGCCTGACCGAAGCGCCCGCTGATTCCAGCGTCGGCAGTGGCCAGACGCCGCAGGGTCACCACCGCCTCGGGATCGGGCCATCCGGGCCCACCAGTCGGGACCTTCGCCGGGCCGAGATCGGCATCGGCGAGATGCTCCTCCGGAGGACGGACCCGCAGGCTCTCGACCTTCGCGACCAGGGTATCTCCGACATAACCCGGCAGGGCGAGCCGTACCTTGAAAGCCGCGGTGTAGTGGCGGTCGTTGGTCCCCCGTCGGCTGCGCTCCCGCTCGAGGGACAGCTCGGTGGGGATACCGAGAGGAACCAGGACCCGCGTGGGCCGCAGCTCACGCGGCGGCGGATCGTCCGGGACCGCAGGCTCACCGTCGGCCCGGAAGAGGCCCACCAGGGCCGGCTGGGACCTTCGCATGGGAATGGCGACCGCCCCGACCGACCCGCCGTTCCAGGCGAAGATCAGGCCGCTGCCCGCGAGATCCACACCGAGCCGGTCGGTTCCCCACGGCACGTCGTCGAGGGTCGCGAGCGGACGTGGCGAGGCCCCTTCCACGCCGGAACCGAGGTCCTCGGCCGGCGCGACGTTGACGTCGGTGAGATCCCACACGTCGAGCAGGCCGGCGGCGCCGCCGGCGAGCAGCACACCGAGATCGGGCTCGGCCTGCAAGCGGAAAGCATCATGACCGGCCTTGTGCAGGCGGCCGATGAGCTCAGGCTTTCGGCTCGAAACGTCGAAGACGTAGATCCCGGGCGATCCGAGGCTCATGAACAGCAGATCGCCGGTCTCTTCCTCGGGCTTGTCGTAGCGAGCTTGGTCGGTGATCACGAACGGCTGGCCGGGACCGCTCGAGCGCAGCCCGCGGTCGAGCCAGCTCACGCCGGTTACGAGCTCGACATCGTGGTGGAACACTCCGCTGACGCCGGCGGTACACAGGAGTTTGCCGTCCGCCACGGCGCCAGGCTCTTTCTCCAGCGCCTTGCTGTGCACGAGACCGGCGCTCATCAAGGGCGAGTAAAGGTGGATGCCTCCAACCTCTTTTTTACAGGTCCCGGCGGCGAAGCACCCAGTCGGCCCGGTCACCGCCAGCGACGGCGTCATCGCGATACCGTCGCGGAGCCCGCCGGGCCCGCATCCTGCGAAGTCGACCTCGGCGCCTTCGTACGCGCCGAGCCGGCGACCACACTGCCCGAAACCCGGGGCGGAACCGCCTGGGGGAACGCCGTAGAACCGGTTGAGGTCAACGACGGTGATGCCGGAGCCAAGCAGGGCTACGAATCCCAACGTCTGCAGGTTGTAGCGCAGACGCAGTTGGTCTCCGATCCGTGCCTTGAAGCGAAGAACCGGCGCCGACGGCCCGCCCCAGTCGGCGGTCAGCAAATCGACCGACCAGGTCTGACCGGTCACCGTGTTGTCGATTGAAATGCGCTGGTACTTGTCGGTATTCGGTTGATCATCGCAAAGGTCGGGGCGCGCCACCGGCGCCGGACGGTCGGAGAAGCTCGCGGGATCGAGCTCGATCGCGTAGAAACCGTTGGCATCGGGCAAAACCTCGAGCTGACTTGTACAACCGTATTCCGCACAGAATGCCTCCAACCCGAGGGCTTCGCCGATCTGATCGCGCACGACGAGGTCGAAATCGACCGGGGTCGCGAGCGGCAGGGCGCCGGCGCCGGTGAACTCCCCAATCGAGCCCACCTGAGCGCCCAGTGCCCAAGCCGTCTGCACATGACCTTCCTTCATCGAGAAGGCGCCGCCGGGAGGCGCAGCGACGACGTCCTCCACAGCCACTGCCCTGATCGACCACGAGCTGCCGATCTTGGCATTGAGGAACAGCCGCCCATGACCATCAGTCGCGAACGAACGCACCTGGGAGACAGCCCCCTGGACCATTTCCGCGTGGTGCACGTGCTGGCCGACAACTGGGATCGGACCACCGGAAAGATCAGTGGCAACAACCCTTCCGTCGAGCGATCCCGCAAACAGCAAGTTGCCGATCTTGGCCAAGGTGCGCACGTTGTCGATCCCCGCCGCACCGCCGGTCGCCACGGGTTCACCCAAAACCTTGCGGGTGGTGAAGAAAAACGACCTCGGCGCCGCGCAGGGAGGGGCGTTCGCCGCATCATCACCTGCCGGGCAGACGCCCGGGAAGAGGGCGCCGGTCTTCAGCTCGAGGCGGTAGCGCCTGCCTGCGCTGAGGGCCGTCAGCGGGCGCACGATCAAGGTGCGATCACCATCGGCGGGCTCCACCGTCACCTGCACCGTCGTTGCCTCGACCCCGGTACAGGATGCGGCGGGTCCACGGTCGGTCAGATTGGCGACGGTGCTCACCTCCAGGTTTTCGACACCGGCGTCGATTTTGCGGCTGAAGGTGAAACGGAACTCTGAAAGGATTCCGGGGTCGAGACCACCCGGACCGACAACGGCCAACAAATCCTGCCCCGGCTCCGACTTGTTCCCGAGCACAGTCCCCGAGCAGACAAAGGCCGGGCCAAGGCGCGTCTGCATCGCCGCCGGATTGCTCACCTCGTAAAGCGCAACGCCGGCCTCTGGCGACAGCGCAAATCCGGCCGGCGACCGCAGCGACACCTTACCTTCACCGTCGGCGACGGCCTCGAGGTCGAGGCGCAGACGCTGGCTTGAATTCCTCTTTGGCGGCGCAAATCGGATCAGGTCGAAAGGCCGCGCACCCACCAGTCGGGGTGGCCCGGGATCGGGCGCAAGCAAGGCGTCGAGCGGGATCACTCCATCACCGTCCGGGTCGTCGGG
>JBGMRN010000331.1:0-3141 GCA_048061535.1 Thermoanaerobaculales bacterium
CTTTCCACTCCGCGGCCTAAAGGGTGGCACCTCATGGAGCGTGGTGGCTGTTAGGCACCACTTTTCGACTTTAGCGGGTACTTCTCGGGGTGCTCGATCGAATCAACTGTGAGGTCGATGTCAAGTTCGGGCCAATACAGATGGTGGGGTTGTGGCCGTTCGAGCTTGAGGACTGAGTCGACCGAGGCGCTGCGAAACCAAGGGAAGTCCTCGAAGGGCATGAAGAGTTCGCGCTCATCAACCAGCACCCAGACACCATGCCGCGAGATGTTGGTTACCTCAGCTGCCGAAGTGCTCGTTCCAAGCGGTACGGATGACATCCTCATGCTCCTCTACTAGTTTACGCATACGTGCTTGATCCTGTTCGGAAAAACGGTGATTACGCGCGAGCTCGATCTTGGGTTCTATCCAATACTTGGCTTCTCCCTCCGAAGAGTCAACATGGATGTGCATCCGCAGCTCCTCGCGCGAGAAAAAGTAGAATCTAAATGGGCCGTGCCGAAAGACAGTTGGACTCATGCCTCCATTATGCACGGGAGCGGGCGGAATATGCTTCGATAGCGAGATAGCAGCGCGGGGCACGGCCGCAGGCGCTCGACGCACGGTTCTGAGCACCAGAGTACTCGACTCCGAATCAGACAGCGAGCGCTGTCCTGTCTACGTCCCATGCCGGTCGATAACACGACGGGTATGAGCGGGCTCGGGGACCCGTCCTCCGGCTGGTCCGAGGTGTCAGGCGCCCTCTTCCCGAAGGCGGCCCGACACGTACTTGTGGAGAATGCTCGAGACGAGGGTCTGGTACGGGATGCCCTCCTCGAGCGCTCGCTTCTGCAATGCGGTGAGGTCCTTGCTCGAGATCCTGACGTTAATGCGCCGGTCCTTCTTGAAGGTCGCACGTGCGTAGTCTTGAAGACGACCAATCTCGCGTTCTTTGGCGGAGACGGACCTCCACTCTTCGTCCTCGAACGACTTCAGGACTTCCAGCTCTTCTTTTTCCAGCTTGGCCATCAGGCACCTCCGAGGTAGTCCCGGGTCGCCTTACGACTCGGAATAACGGTCTTCAGAAAGATTTCTCGATCGTCTTCGACGAACGGCACGAGATAGGCGTAACCCTCGACATTGACGACCATCATCCGCTGCCCCGAGTACTTCTCTTGATTGGGGTGTTCGAGGACATCGAGCAGATCGCCTTTCGCCACGTGGAACACGATTTCCTCAAGCGAGATACCCCTGGTTTCCTGGAGCAGTCGGTTCTTCTCGGGGTTCCAGGAGAAGTACTTCACAGAACTAATGTCGTACAATGTGTGCCGTTTGTCAACACGTGCCAAGGGGAATCGAAATGCGCGTTGCTCGTTCGGAGCCGAGGGACTGGCAGTGCGGCGCGGTCCGTGGTGTGATGAGGACCCATGACAACGAACACTGATCTTGAGGACCTCAGCGGCGACAGCGACGCCCTACGCCGTGATGTGAGCTTTCTCGGCGGCCTGCTTGGCGAGGTGCTGCGTGAGCAGGGGGGTGAGGCGCTTTATGAGACCGTGGAGGCGGCGCGGATCGCGGCCCGGGCCAGGCGCGACGGGGACCGGGAGGCGGACCGCCGGTTGCACGATCTGCTGACCGGCCTCGAGCCCCAGCAGGCGGCCGAGGTCGCGCGCGCCTTCTCCGCCTACTTCGCGCTGGTCAACATGGCCGAGCGGGTCCACCGCCTCCGCCGGCGACGCTCTTACCTGAGCTCGGACACCCCGCAGCCGGGCAGCCTCTCCGACGTCGTCCTCCGCCTCGCGGCTGACGGCCTCTCGAGCGAGCGCATGCGCGAGCTCCTCGGCCGGATGCTCGTGGAGCCGGTCTTCACCGCCCACCCCACCGAGGCGATCCGCCGCACCATCCTCGCCAAGGAGCAGCGGGTGGCGCGCACCCTGATCGATTTTCTGGAGCGCACCGACCGCACGCCGCAGGAAACGACCTCGCTCGAGGCCCGGCTGCGCGACGAGATCACCCTCATGTGGCAGACCGCCGAGCACCCGGGCGTGGGACGGAGCGTGAGCGACGAGGTCGAGCACGTTCTCTTCTACCTCACCGACGTCGTCTACCGCATCGTTCCCGCCCTCGACGACGCGATGGCGTCGGCGCTGCGCGCGGCCTACTCCGCCGAAGCCGGCGACGACCTCCCGTGCCCGATCGTGCGCTTCGGGTCGTGGGTGGGCGGCGACATGGACGGCAACCCAAACGTCGGACCCGACACCATCAGCCGCACCCTCGAACGCCAGCGGGAGCTGATCCTCGACCGCTACATCGCCGAGGTGCGCGATCTCTTCCGCCACCTCAGCCAGTCGCGCTCACGGATCGCGGTCGACGAGGCCTTGGAGGAGCGCTGCCGCGAGTACCGGCGGCGGATGCCCGAGGTCGCCGAGAGCATCCCGTCGCGCTACGACGACATGCCCTACCGCATTCTGCTCTGGTTCTGTTGGGCGCGCCTCGAGGACACGCGCGACGGCGGCCGACACGCCTACCGGTCGGCCGATGCCTGGCGCGCCGACCTGGAGCTGATCGCCGCCAGCCTGCGCCACAACCGCGGCGCACACGCGGGTCTGACCCGCACCACCCGGCTGCTGTGCCGGGTCAAGACCTTCGGCTTCCACCTCGCCACCCTCGATGTGCGCCAGGACGTTCTCGTCCACCGCCAAGTTGTCGGGGCCTTGCTCGGGGACCCGGCGTTCGTGGACGCCGGCGCCGAGAAGCGCACCCTCGTCCTGCGCGGCGCGCTGGAGTCGCTCGAAGCCGTCGAGGTGACCCGAACGCCCGAAACCGCTCCGACTCTCGAGGTCTTCGCCCGCATCGCCGAGGCCCGGGAGGTGTTCGGGCCGGATGCGATCGGTCCTTACATCATCTCCATGGCTCAGGGGCCGGACGACGCGCTGGCGGTGCTGTTCCTGGCGAGGTGCGCGGGCCTCGCCGGCGGCGACCGCGCCGTACCCCTGGACGTGGCGCCTCTGTTTGAAACCGTTTCCGACCTGGATCACGCCGGCGAGACTCTCGCCGCCCTGCTCGCGGACCCGCTCTATCGCACCCACGTGGCGGCGCGGGGCGACCGGCAGATCGTCATGCTCGGCTACTCGGACTCGAGCAAGCAATCGGGCCTCGCCG
>JBGMRN010000332.1:0-3139 GCA_048061535.1 Thermoanaerobaculales bacterium
AGGAATTTGAACAGGAGAAAGCTGAAATGACCATCAACGAAGCACTGCGTGCGATGGCTGGTGTCGTCATCCTGCTGACCCTCGCTCTCGGCTACTGGGTGAGCCCATACTGGTACCTCTTTACGGCCTTCGTCGGACTGAACCTGTTGCAGTCGGCCTTCACCAGGTGGTGTCCGGCCATGGCCATTTTCCGAAAGTTAGGATTGAAGGAGAGCTAACAGTCGTATACCGTTTTCGGCCCAACGGAGGAGGAGCAAATGAAGCTACTGATGATCATCGTCGACACTGAATGCCGGGAGGAACTCGAAGTGCTCTTCAAGCACAACGGCGTCTCCGCCTACACCGAGATCCCCAATACGCACGGGGTTGGAGAATCCGGCGTGCGCATGGGTTCGCGGGCGCATCCTCTGACCTCGTCGATTTTCTTCACCGTCCTCGAACCCGATCAGATCGGCCCACTCAAGGAGAAGATCCACGCCTACTGCGACGCCAGCGATCACCGAATGAGGATGGTCCAGTGGGGCGTCGAGGAAGTAGCATAGGCGATGTCCGACTGGCTGTTCATCGCGCTCTTCCTGGTCGGCTGGTTAGTTCTCCAGCGGGTGATCCTTCCCAAGCTCGGGGTCCCGACGTGAGCAGTCCCCAACCCCTCGGCCGGCGGTCGGGGCAGCTGCGAACCGGATTCCGAAGAGGCCGCAAAAAGAACGCCGCCGCCCGAAGGCGACGGCAAGTAAGAGCAACTGTGCGTCACTGCCCTAAATTGAAGTCTATCTTGTAGTTCTCAATCTCAGCGAATGGGCGTTCCACAATCACATCGAATGACTTTGTCTCGCCCGCTGTCAGATTTGATACAAAGAACTCCTGCACGTCCAGGAGGTTTCTCTCACCATCAAACAGACTAATCGTGAACTTGGCCGTCTGGTAACTCTTGCCCGAGTTATTGGTGACTTCACCAATGGCCTCAAAGTAACCAGCAGAAGTTCTTCGAACCGAGACGTTGCTGTAAGCGAAATCACGATCCCCGTTAGCCAATACAGCATTTCCGGCAGAGATTTCGAGAGCCAAAGTTCTCTCGGAAACCGTGCCGGAAATGCTTTCGACGATCTTGAAGTCCATCTCATAGGCGCCCGTCTCCGGCAGGCCGGAGAGCTGGATCGAGTTGCCGTACATATACAAGTCCCCCGCGATCGGGGAAATCTCCAGCGGCATGCTGAAGGGTCTTCCAAACGGCTTTCCGTCCTTCTTTACCTTGATGCGCGCCCTGAGCTTGACCTTCCCTTCCTCGTCGGCGCCCGGTCGGACCAGAAAGCCGAAGTAGACGAGCTCGGCCTCCCGGGTCATCTCGGGGCTCGTGACCGGCATCACGTGCCATCCGCCGATGCGGAACGGGGAACCGAGAGGGGCGTCGGCGTCCGCCTCCGCTGAAACTCCCACCCACAGGGGCGACATCCACGGCCCGTCCTCGGGAATCGAGGAGATCTCCACCTCGAAGTCTCTGGTGAACTGAGGGCCTGCTGCGGTCCCGCCCGCCACCTGCACGGTGTAGGCGCCCGGGGCAAGGGGAAACCAAAGGTGATAGGCGGCGCCTGCCTGGCCTTCCAGCGGCTCGGCGTCGACCTCGAAGGTGCTGACCACCTCGCCGTCGGCGGTAGTCACCCGGCCCGCAAGAACCTCGAGCGTCGGCGCGTCCGGCGGCAGCTCGATGTGGACCCACAGCGGGCGACTGACGGTGTCCATGACACCCAGCTCGGCGAGCACCTTGGCGATGTCGTTCATCGGAGCATCCGGCTGACCGAGCCAGCCGAGGTGCGCGGGCGAAGCGGGTCGAGCTCCGGGGACCGAAATCGGCTTCGGTACCTGCTGGAGATCCGGATGGAGGAGGAGTACCTCCGGCGCCTCGGCCAAAATGTGCACCGCCTTCATTGCCTCACGGTTCGAACGATCGAGCAGGAATCGGTTGGAGTCGATTCTCTCCTCATAGAAGGTGAAGTAGACGCGGGCGCCTTTGACCTTGAATTCTTCGGGGAGGAGAGCCGAGTCGTACGCCCACTGCTCCAGGCGCCCCCGCACCGCATCGGTGGCCGCCGCGCCGGAGCTGGCCCCCACCACAGGCTCATTCGGCGCCCGGCGCTCCGAGGCCTGCGGGCCGCCCATCAGAAGCAGCACCTTGCCGCGATCGCTCAGCGCTCCCCGGGTTCCCCGGTAGGCGAAATGCTCGTCGGCGTAACGCACCCGGGCCTCGAACTCTGCCTTGAAGGCGTTGAACGGGTTGTTTTCCTCGGGATTTCGGCGCGCCCAAAAGAGCTCGATGAAGCGCTCCGCCGCCGCATCGGTCGTGATCTTGGACCACTCCTTTTTTTCTTTTTTGGTCAGCAGAAATCGCTCGGGACCATCCGCCCACTTGGCGTACTCGTCACTGAGCTGGGCCTCGCCCAGAGGCGCAATCAGAAGCGCCAGAATGAATGTGAATAGTAAGATCGTACCCTTGTGACGCATCGCGTATCCTCCCTCCCCCAAAAACGGGTGGTTTATCTTACTCCTGCCGACAGCCGACGTCATCCGGCAATTCGCTGCGCTAATTGCGGAAAAGAAAAGCCCCGCAGTTGCGGGGCTTTCTCGCTCAAAACTTCCCGGCGGCGACCTACTCTCCCACACCACAAGGATGCAGTACCATCGGCCCTGAGGGGCTTAGCTGCCGAGTTCGGAATGGAATCGGGCGTTTCCCCCCCGGTATAACCACCGGAAAAAAATCACAACCTCCACCGAGCCTCGCACTTCAACTCAAGCTAAAAAAACGTGTGGTCAAGCCGCACGACCGATTAGTACGGGTTAGCTTCACGTGTTGCCACGCTTCCACACCCCGCCTATCAACCAGGTGGTCTACCTGGGGTCTTAAGGAGCCTCACGGCTCGGGAGACCTTATCTTGGAGTGGGCTTCCCGCTTAGATGCTTTCAGCGGTTATCCTTTCCGAGCTTAGCTACCCAGCTATGCCGTTGGCACGACAACTGGTGCACCAGAGGCTCGTCCATCCCGGTCCTCTCGTACTAGGGACAGATCTCCTCAAGTCTCCTACGCCCACGGTAGATAGGGACCGAACTGTCTCGCGACGTTCTAAACCCAGCTCACGTACCGCTTTAA
>JBGMRN010000333.1:0-1417 GCA_048061535.1 Thermoanaerobaculales bacterium
ATCCGCCTCGAGGAGAAGGGCAAGAACGCCGGTTGTTGGGTCATGTCGCTGGCCGCGAGCCCGGAGTTTCAGGACATGGACGACCCGGACAAGATCCTGGTACGTTCCAACGGAACCGTCACCTACACCGGCAAGGATATCGCGTACCAGCTGTGGAAACTCGGTCTGCTGAGCGCCTCTGACGCCACCCGGCACGACTTCGGCTACCGAAATTTCACATCGTGGGAACAGGAAGGCCCAGCCCTCCCGGTTCGTTACAATCGAGGCAACCGGACGCTGGTCTGCACGATATCGGACCGCGCCGAAACGGTTTCCGGGCTGACCTTCGGGGGGGGCGACCGCGTCTACAACGTCATCGACGTCCGCCAAGCCTATCCCCAGAAGGTCGTCAAGGAGGCGGTGCGCGTTCTCGGTCACCCCGACGCCGCCGACGCCTCGATCCACTTCGCCTACGAGATGGTGGCGCTGACACCGGCTGCGGTCAGACTGATCGAGGAGCGCAGCGGCGCCTCCTTCAACCTCTCCGAGGAACAGATGGACAAGGCCTACGTCGAGATGTCGGGGCGAAAGGGCATTGGTGTCAAGGCGGACGAGTTCCTCGACATCCTCACCGGTGCGGCCGGTGAGGCCATCGCCGATCGTGCTCGAGACGGCGACGCTGTGACCGACCCCTCCGATCGAGCGCGGGCGATCGCAGTGGGCGCCCTGCGTTACCTGATGGCGCGCCAGTCCCGCAACCGGGTCCTCGCCTTTGACTTCAAAGAGGCCCTCGCCTTCGAAGGGGACACCGGGCCCTATCTCCAGTACTCCGCAGTGCGCGCACAAAAGATCTTCGACAAGTTGGAAGCTCGACGCGGAGAGGGCCGGGTTACCACCGACGAGATCGGAGCGCTCGAAGGGTCTGAGATCGCCGACGACCTTTGGGAGCTGGTACTGCAGTGCGCCCGCCGCCGTGAGGTGATCGAACAGGCGATCGACAACCTCGAGTTCTCCCTGCTCGCCCAGCACGTCCACGAGATGTCCCAGCTCTTCCACCGCCTGTACCACGCCCACCCGGTCGTTCCCGAAGAGGACTCGAATCTGCGCCGCCTCCGGCGGGCCGTTTTCACCCTCTTCTACAGTGAAATGAAGGTGCTGCTCGAGGAGCTTTTGGGGATACCCATCCCCGCGGAAATGTAGGGAATATTGTAAGGAATTAGGAATTAGGATAACTGGAAATTCGGAATCGGCCGGTGGGAACGGCCAATTGAGAATTGACGAAAAGGGAGTTGAGACCGAATGATAAAGCGGATTGCACGGTACTCGGCGTCGGAGAACTCGATCAGCCAGGCGCCCGTTGGGCCCATTGATGCCCCGATCCCGAGGATCGGGATGCTTCTCCCGATCTGGAGAGCGAGTGGGCGAGAATTCCGAATTC
>JBGMRN010000333.1:1517-3082 GCA_048061535.1 Thermoanaerobaculales bacterium
AATGATCGTTGAGATGCTCGAATGCACGTGGAACGGCAACCCTTGGAATTCGACCCCGGACGGTGCGTAAGGGTAGGACGTGAGCTATGCAGTGACCGAGACCCATCACGCGCCGTCCGCTACGGCCACCCTGCTCCCGAGTGAGGCGCAAACGGTGATCCTCGCCCAGCAGGGCGACGAATCAGCCTGCGAAGAGCTGGCGATGCTCTGCCGCCGCCAGGCCTATCTCTTTGCTCTTCAGCTCACCAGGAATCCCGACGATGCCCTCGACGTAGCTCAGGATGCCATGCTGCGGTTCTTCCGGTCGCTGGGTCGATTCGACGCGTCACGGCCCGTACGGCCATGGCTGTTGCGCATCGTCCGCAACCTGGTGCGGGACCGCGCCCGGAGGCGGCGGATACGGCGCACCGAATCCCTGGAGCCGGCCGGCGAGGTGCTTCGCTTCGAGCCCCGGGACACCGCGCCGAGTCCCGAATCAAGGGCCGCGCGCCGGGAGCTGCAAACGTTGGTCTGGAAGTGTCTGCGGGAGCTGCCAACCCGCTTCCGGGAGGTGCTGGTCCTGCGCGACTACCAGGACCTGGCTTACAGCGAAATCGCGGTCGCGCTGAAGATTCCGAGGGGAACGGTCATGTCCCGGCTGCACCGGGCCCGCCGTCGCCTGCAGGAAGTCGTGCAGCAGCACCTGCGCGTCGCCGGGGGGTGAGAGATGCAGGCTAAGCGTTGCCCCTGTGCTTTCGACGAGACCTTGATCTCGGGATACCTCGATGCCGAGCTCACGCAGGCCGCCGACCAGAAGGTCCGTGTTCATCTCGAGGATTGTGCCGACTGTCGTTCCCTGCTCGACGAACTGAAAAAACTGAGGGAGGCAACCATGTCCACCGAGTTCCGCAATCCAGACGACACCCAGTGGAACGAGCGCCCCCGCGGAACCGTCAGCCGATTGGCGCGCGGTACCGGATGGATCCTCACCGCATTTTGGGCGGTGACGGTAGCCGCCTACGCCCTCTGGGAGTTTTGGCGGGCGCCCACCCACCCCGTCGAGCGACTGCTCGTCGTCGGCGGACTCAGCGCACTGACGCTGCTCTTCGTTTCCGTGCTCCTCGACCGCATCAAGTCGGCTCGGACCGACCCCTATCGGGAGATTGAAAAATGATTGTCGTCACCACTGGAGAAATAGCCGGCAAGTGCGTTGTGCGCACTCTCGGATTGGCGCGCGGCAACACGATTCGCGCCCGTCATCTCGGCAAGGACATCATCGCGCTTCTTCGCAACATCGTCGGTGGTGAGGTCTCCGAGTACACCAAGATGATGGCCGAGGCCCGTGAGCAGGCCCTCGACCGGATGGTCGAAGACGCACGGGAACTCGGAGCGAACGGGGTCATCAACGTCCGCTTCATGACCTCGATGCTGATGCAGGGCGCCGCGGAGCTTCTCGCCTACGGCACGGCAGTCGTCCTCGAGGATGAGTAGGGTTCGCCCGTTCCCATCCAGAAACTCCGGAGGGGACAGCGCGGTTCTCGATGCGGAAACGAGCGATTTTTCTGCAAGGTCAAGGAAAACAAGGA
>JBGMRN010000334.1:0-3064 GCA_048061535.1 Thermoanaerobaculales bacterium
GTGCGCCACGGTCCGGAATTCCCGCCTTGCCTTCCCATTCGCCACCACGGCAGCTTCCCCGGCGCAGCGTCGCTCCACTCCTCGCCGACCACCCTTGCCATCGCCGAGCGGTATGCCCGCAGCGCCCGCCGCCTCGTCTCTCCATATAGCAGCAGAACGTCGTCAACCGCCACGATGGGGTCTCGCCGCCCGTCCACGATGTCCCGGTGCCCGCTCCATCGGTAACCTCCCACGTCCTCCGCCAGACCGGCCTTCACCGGATTCAAATGAACGTACGCGATGAGCTGCATCAAGTACCTCTCGTCGACAACCTCCTTGGCCTTGAACCTCCCCTGCCACAGCGGACCAAAGACCTGGCAACGGAGATTCCGGGCCCGCGCGACTCCTTGCTGCAGGGTTTTCATCGGCCGAGACAACGGCACCGGGCCCTGACGAACGACGAGGTGGTAATGATTCCCCAGCAGGCTCCACGCCAAGACCGCCGCCTCATCCCGCCCCATCGCTAACCGCAGCAATGTGACGAATGTGGCCGCCAGCTCTTCGTCGGAAAACTCCCTCGATCCCCCGCCTACTCGGTTGTAGACATGGTAGATCCTGCCTTCCTCGAAACTTCGCCCCGCTCTCGCCATCCGTTTCTCCACATCAACTATATCAAGTATTCAAAGAGGTGCCTGGCACGGTTACGGTTAAGCTCACACCCTCCGTGCCCCCCGGAAGCCCTGCACCGCGTGTTCCGGGGGTGGTACGCTCAACCCTGGGAAAAGCAAGTGACTATCCCTCAACAGGAGGAGCGGGATGAAGAAAGTTGCGATCGTTGGCGCTGGTTGGATGACGAAGCCACTTGTCGACTACCTCATGGAGAGGTGCGGCTACTTCGTGATTGTCGCGAACCGCACGCCCTCCAAGGCAGAGGACGTCATTGCGGGCCGGTCGGGGGGCAAGGCGGTTCGATGGTCGACGGACGAGCCCAGAATCCTCGACGAGGTCGTCCGCGAGGCGGATCTGGCCATCAGCATGGTTCCGAAACCGGTGCACATTCACGTCGCGCGGGCGTGCCTACGGCACGGCAAACACATGTTGACCACCGCCTACGAGATTCCCGAGCTGGTGGCCTTGGACGAGGAGGCCAGGCAGAAGGGCGTCCTGATCCTCAACGAGTTGGGCGAGGTGCCGGGAATGGACCACATGGGAACCCAGATGGTCCTCGACGAGATCCGGCAGGAGGAGGGACGTGTGATCCGGCTGAACTCGTATGGCAGCGGATTGCCCGCCTTCGAGTTCAATCGCAATCCCATGGGGTACAAGTTCTCCTGGGACCCGCGGACGGTGTTCGCGGCCGCCCAGACGCCCGGCGCCTACCTCGAGAAGGGAAAGAAGATCGAAGTACCGGGGGACAAGCTGTTCGAGCACTTCTGGCTGGTGGACATCGAGGGGCTGGGGAGCTTTGAATCCTATCCCAACAAGGACGTTGAGAAGTATGTCGAACCCTTCGGACTCGACAGGGAGAACGTCTCGTTCTACCGCGGACTCCTTCGCTTCTCAGGCTACTGCAACAACATGCGCCACATGCTGGCGCTGGGACTGTTCGACTCGGAACGCGAGCGGAGCTTTCAGGGGATGAGCTACCGCCAGCTCATGGCCTCTCTCGTCGGGGCTGCCCCGGCCGACGATGTCGAGTCAGCGGTGGCGCAGTACCTGGGGCTCGACAGCCTGGCGGACATCATCCATCGCCTGAACTGGTTGGGTTTGTTCGAGGACCGCCCGATTGCCATCTCGAACGGGACCTGTCTTGATGTGCTGCTGGGCCGGATGCTGGCAAGGATGTCCTACGAGCCCCACGAGCGCGACATGATTCTCCTCCACGTCGACGTCTTGGCGGAGTTCCCTGGCGGCCGCAGGGAACGACGGCTGGCCACTATGCGCGTCGAGGGGATTCCCAACGGCGAGAGCGCGATGTCGCGTGCCGTCGCCCTGCCCGCGGCGATCGCCGCGCGACTGGTGCTGGAGGGTGAGATCCAAGCCTCGGGGGCGAGGATGCCGCCGAACCTGCCGGAACTTCACAAGCCGGTGCTCGAGGAGTTGGCCACCTTTGGCTACGAGTTCAAGCGACGCACGGTAACGGCCTGAGACGCCAGCGGGGTGGATGATGGTCCAGATAGCCTCGGAGTCAAGACATTCGGTCTCGAGACCGAGGTCCACGCGAGCGAGGTGGCGTTAGCCGGTGAAGTCGCTGAGAAACGGATCCCCTGCTGAGCTTCGCCGTGTTTCAGGCACGAGGGTGATTCTCGCCAATAGTCGCAAGCATCGCGGTCACAGGCGCCCCAGAAGGCTGATACGAGCGCCTCATCCCATGACACGAGAGGAGAAACCATGGAAATCGCGATTGTAGGCAGCGGACACGGAGGTTGCGCAATGGCTGCCGTGCAGGCGATGCGCGGGCACAGGGTCAACATCATCAAGTTGAGCTCGGCCATTCGCAACGAGAATTGTTCGACCCTGCAGCAGGACAGGAGAATCAGGCTCCTGGGGAAGGAAGGAGAGGGTGAGTTCGCCCTGGGCAAGGTAACCAACGACCCCCAGGCGAGGCGATTCCCGAGGCCGAGCTGGTGCTGGTCTACTACGTCGCGAACTATCACCCGGTGGTCGCCGAGCGTCTGGCGCCCCACCTGCACCGGGACCAGTGCGTCGTGCTTAACCCGGGCTACGCCGGCAGCCTGCTGTTCGAGAAGGCAATGAGTGCGGCCGGGAACCACTCCGTGCCCCTATTCGCCGAATTCGAGACGCTGCCGTACTCGTGCCGAATCGAGCAGCCTGGTTGCGTGCGGATCGAGTCGCTCAACGTCCGCCACCCCTTCGCCGCCTAACCGTGCCAGGCACCTCTTTGGCCAATTGCCCGACTCAAGGCTCCTCGCTGGCGGCTTGACCAAGGGCCTGGGCAGCAGCCGCGAAGTCCGCGTCCTCCGCACGCCTGGCCGTCCCCCGCCGATACCAATGACTGATCCCACCTCACGATTTCCCAAACTCGGCAGCCAGCTCTTCGTCGGAAAGCTCCCTCGATCCCCCG
>JBGMRN010000335.1:0-3037 GCA_048061535.1 Thermoanaerobaculales bacterium
GCGCTGCTGTCGGCGGGGAGAACGAGCAAATCGAGAAAGCGCAGACACGCACTGGGCATTGTGCTCCGCAGCAGAAAGCTGGTCAGAAGTACGGGCTAGTTGGGGGTCGGACTGTGGCTCGGCAGGCGCCAGCGAAACGCGGCGCTTCGCCATTCTCGCGGCGCGACCTCGTGGGCAGCATGGGCCCGGGGGTTCGAGACACGCTCTCGACTCTGATTGACTACACTGGTCCGCGAGAAAGGTGGACCGATGCCCGGAGCAGTGATGGCAATCGACCAGGGAACCACCGGGTGCACGGCGATGGTGCTCGGTCACGACGGTGATGTCCTCGGGCGGGCCTACGCCGAGATCAACCAGCACTATCCCGAACCGGGCTGGGTCGAGCACGATCCGGAGGAGATCTGGTCGGTGAGCCTCGAGGTGATGGGACAGTCCCTGGAGGCGGCGGGCATATCGGGAAACGCCCTGAAGGCCATCGGCATCACCAACCAGCGTGAAACGACCGTCATCTGGGACCGGGCCAGCGGAACGCCTCTCCACCGGGCGGTCGTGTGGCAGAGCCGCCAGAGTTCCGACATCTGCGAGCAGATCCGGGCAGACGGCCTCGAGCCCCTGATTCGCGATCGAACGGGCCTGGTGATGGACCCGTACTTCTCGGGCTCCAAGGCTCGCTGGATCCTCGATCGCTATCCGGACGCCCGTCAGAAGGCCGCAGCGGGTGAGCTCCTCTTCGGCACGATCGACAGCTGGCTGCTCTTCCGGCTCACCGGGGGCAAGGTCCACGCCACCGACCCCACCAACGCCTCGCGCACCCTGCTCTTCGACATCCGCGCCCAACGGTGGGATCCCGAGCTGCTGGAGATCTTCGGCGTGCCCGAAGCCATGCTGCCGGAAGTCCGACCGAGCGCCGGGGTATTCGGCCTCAGCGTCGCCCAGGGTGGAGTGCCGGGCGGGGTGCCCATCGCCGGCATCGCCGGCGATCAACAGGCAGCCCTGTACGGCCAGGGATGCTGGCACCCGGGAATGTCGAAGAATACTTACGGCACCGGGTGCTTCGTGATGGTCAACACCGGCGGCGAGCCGCGCACGAGCGGCTGCGGCCTGCTCACCACGATCTGCTGCGACGCCCACGGCCAACCGGCGTACGCCCTCGAGGGCTCGATCTTCACCACCGGCGCCGCCATTCAGTGGCTGCGCGACGAGCTCGGTTTGATCGGAAGTGCGGTCGAAACCGAAGAGGTGGCCGCCCGTGTCCGCGATACCCAGGGGGTATACGTGGTCCCGGCTTTCACCGGACTCGGCGCCCCCTATTGGGATATGCACGCCCGAGGGGCTATCGTCGGACTGACCCGAGGCAGCGGTCGCGACCAGATCATCCGCGCCACCCTCGACAGCATCGCCTACCAGACCCGGGATGTGATCGAGGCGATGAACTGCGACGCCTGCGCGCCGGTGACCCAGCTCCGCACGGACGGCGGCGCCTCCGCCAACAACCACCTGATGCAGTTCCAGGCCGACCTCCTCGGAATCCCGGTCGTGCGCCCGAAGCTGCTGGAGACCACCGCCGCCGGCGCCGCCTTCCTCGCGGGCCTCGGGTCAGGTTTCTGGCGGGGTCCTGAAGAGCTCGAAAACGCCTGTCAGCGAGATCGAACGTTCACCCCCGAGATGGATCCGGCGGAGCGGGAGGAGCTTTACGCCGGCTGGAAGAGGGCGGTAGCGCAGGTGTCCACGATCACGCCGGAGGCTCTTCGTGACAAATGACGAAGGTTGGACCGAGAGCGCCGACGGCAACAGCCTCTACTGGCGGCGGTCCTCGACCGACTCCGAAGCGACGGCGGTGTTGCTCTTCGTGCACGGACTCGCCGAGCACTCCGGACGATACCGCCACGTGATGGAGCACTTCGCCGGGCGAGGATTCGACTGCTGGGCCCTCGACTACCGGGGACACGGCCGAAGTCCCGCTGTGGGCGGCTCGCACCCCCGGCCGGCGGCGGGCAACGGGCGCTCGGTCCGGATTTCCGGAGTCCACGTGGATCGCTTCGACGAGTTCCTGACGGATCTGGGCGCCGTTCACCGACTGGTTCGGAATGCGTGCCCCGGGCGGCCGCTCTTCATGATCGGCCACTCCCAGGGGGGACTCATCACCCTCCGCTATGCCCTAGCCCACCCGGAGGATCTCACGGCGATTATCGTCTCGTCGCCCTTTCTCGGACTCCACCCCGACACCCGGCCGAACGCGCTGCTGCGGGCGGGAGCGCGACTGCTGTCCGCGGTCGCGCCACGGTTCATGCTCGCCAAACCGCCGGACGCGAGCCTCCTCAGCCGTGACCCGAAGGTCGGCGAGGCATACCTCGCCGACCCCCTGGTCAGCCGTTCAGTCTCGGCGCGCTGGTTCACCGAGGTAGTGGCCGCACACCGCGATACCCTCAAACGAGCGGGCGAGCTTCAGGTACCTGCTCTGGTGATGCAGTCGGGCGCCGACCGCCTCGCGGACCCGGCGGCGACTCGCGCCTGGGTCCGCGCCGCCCCGGCCGATCTGGTGGACTACGTCGAGTGGGAGGGCTTCTACCACGAGATGTTCAACGAACCGGAAAAGGAGCGGGTTTTCGGCAAGGTCGAGGCGTGGGTGAGAAGTTTATAGTTTTTAGTTCTCAGTTTTTAGTTCTTAGTTATCGGCGCGGGGTGACGATCGGGCAGCTGGAAGCGTTCTGCCCGCGCCCGGGCGCATTCCTTCGGACGTGCCGTCTCGAATCAATCTTGGGCTCGTGGGCGCTGCGGTGACCTGACCCGCCGAGTCCCAAGATTGTTCGAGGGGGCTCTCTCGGGTAGCGCGACCGGAGCAGATCGCGTCACCTGCCAGTAGCCCAAACCCGGAGCCCTGGAAAGCGCAACGACCGGAGGTGCCTGGCATCCCGATGTGACGAGGTCCTCGTCGTCGCATCGGCGTGTCTGGCATCCTCTCGGAGAGCGCGACGACAGAAAATCGCGTCACCTACCAGAAGCGCGACACCGGAGTGAGGGAGATCCTCCGACTCCG
>JBGMRN010000336.1:0-3032 GCA_048061535.1 Thermoanaerobaculales bacterium
ACCTGATCGGCGTGCTGACCGCACGCGAGCAGCTGATCCTGCGGCTGCGCTACGGACTCGGTGGCGAGGAAGAGCACACACTCGAGCAGATCGGCCAGTCGCTGGGCCTGTCGCGCGAACGCGTGCGACAGCTCGAGGCGCGGGCCCTCAAGAAGCTGCGCGAGACGGTGCCGGCCCAGAGCCTGCACCCGATCCTCGAGCCCTAGCAGCTCCAGGATCTCTAGGAGCTCTGCGACGCGAAGCGTTGCACGCCACACCGAATCGAATCGAACTGCCGTCCGGGCCTCTGCCCGGGCGGCGGTCGTCGTTTAGCCGGAAGTTACCCCGGCCGCACTGCACACAAGTCCCTGAACTTGCGATGGAAATGGTGAGATTATCGAGGCCGGCTCTGCCTACACGTCGAGCGTGACACCGAGCAGGTCGAGGGCGCGTTGTTGAACGGGTGTCGGCGTGGTGAGCTTGTCGAATGCGGGCAGGCCGTCGGGTTTCGGCTGGACCCGGTCGATGACCAGGGTCGCGAGGTCTTGTAGCAGCGTCTGGAAGCTGTGAACCGGTAGATCGTCTTCGGTTCGTTTCGTCCGGGCTTTCTTGAGTGCCTTGGCCGAGCGCTGGGCGGGCTGCACGACCGACTTGCGTTTCGCTTCCGCGGACGCCTTGTCGTTGTCGTCGAACAGGATCGGCGCGAGTGCCTGGCGCATGTGCCACTCCACGTAGTAGGCGAGCATGCAAAGGAAGACGTGGGCGCGAACCCGGTCCGCCAGCCGATGATGGATCGGACGCACCTTGAGGTCGACGCTCTTGAAGCTCCGAAAGGCACGTTCGACCACGGAGAGGCCCTTATAGGAGCGCACCGTGTCTTCGGCGCTGAGTGTGTCGCGGGGCACATCGGTTCGGATCACATAGATTCCGTCGAGGGCGGCCTCGTTTTCGATGTTCTCGACTTTGCGTTGGTAGTGGAAACGATCTTCGGTGATCGTGAGATCGAAGTGCTTGGCCATCTTGTACTTGTCGATCACCTTGCCCACCCGGACCCCGATCTTGTCCTTGCCCCGGAACGTGCGCTTGGGGCGCATCGTGGCTGCGACGATCTTGTCGAGTTCCTTTTCGGTGGCTTGGAGTAGATCCTCTCGCTTGCGGGCACGCTCCTTCGCGAGCAACGGGTTGCGGCACACGATGAGCCGCTCGCCGGGGTAGTCGGGATCTTCGATCTCGGCGAGATCCTTCTCGTCGAACAGAGACAACTGGAGAGATCCTCGTTCGACAAGCTGGCGAATGGCTGGGTTGCGCAAGGCACTGATCCACGAGAGTCCCTCGATGGGCCTCACGTCTTCGCGGAGCCGAGCCTCGGTGAGCATGCCTCGATCGCCGACCATCACGAGCCGGGTCAAGCCAAAGCGCTTGCGGAGCTTGTCGACTTGCGAAGCGACGGTCTTGGGGTCCCCGGTGTTGCCTTCGAAGACCTCCACGGCAATGGGACAGCCGTCCGGGCTACAGAGCAGGCCGAAGACAATTTGCAGCGTGCCCTTCTTCCGGTCGCGCGAGTGCCCGCGTTTGGCCAGCGGGCAAGTGCGTCCTTCGAAGTAACTCGAGGTCAGGTCGTAGAGCACCAGGGTGCCGTCTTGGAGATGCCGCTTGGCCAGCGCCTTTTCCATGCGGGCTTGTCGAGTGAGCAGCCAGTCCATCGCTTCGTACAGCTCGTCGATCTCGAGGTCGTGGAGATCGAGCCGCTCGCCGAGGGAGCTGAACTGGGTTTCGCTCCCGAGGCCACGCGCGGTGGCGAGCTTGGAGCGCGGATCCAGGATGCGGGCGACGATCATGGCCTCTACGACGCGGCGCACGCGCGTTGGCGTCCTGGACAGCCAGGTGTGGAGTCCCAAGCGGCGCAGGGTGCCGAGGACGGCGGCCACGTGTCCATGCGGTCGGCTGCGCACGATCTCGAAGGCCTCTTCGGGGGCGACGAGAGCCTCGCCCTTGAGCACGCGTCGCATCAGTTCGATCTGCGGATCCGGCAAGTGGGAGAGGTTGGCGAGGGTTCGGGACTTGACCTTGCCATCTTCGCGGTAGGACTCCCGCAGCAGCACGGCGGGGGGCGAGCTTCGGTTGGGGATGCGCGTGATGTACATGCCTACCTGTATACCACATGAAGTCACCAATACAACAACTATCTAACGTTATACATGCCTACGAAAGACTGCCCGCAAACGACCCTTTTCCAAGCAATCTTCAGGGGTTACGGGTCAGCGGCCGGGGGAACTTCCGCCTAACCCAGGCCTCGCAGTCAGGCCGGGTCGAGCCAGCGGCCGTGCTCGCGGATCAGCTCGACCAGGCGATCGTCCGCCGTGGCGGCGGGCACGCTGCGCGCCACCAGTTCGCGACCCACGTAGAGATTCACCACGCCCGGCCCCGCGCCCACGTAGCCGAAGTCCGCATCCGCCATCTCGCCCGGGCCGTTCACGATGCAGCCCATGATGGCGATCTTCACGCCCCGGAGGTGCTGCGTGCGCGCCTTGATGCGCGCGGTGGTGGTTTCGAGGTCGAATAGCGTGCGGCCGCACGACGGGCAGGAGATGAATTCCGTCCAGGAGGTCCGCAGGCGCGCACCCTGGAGGATCCGGTAGCCGAGTTCGACGCGGCGCGCGGGGTCGTCATCGCCCGCCAGCACCACGGCGTCCCCGATGCCGTCGCAGAGCGGCGCCCCGAGGTCGACCGCGGCGCCGATGAGCGCGGCCTCGTCGTCGCTGCTCGGGTCGCGGCGGTGGTGCAACACGATGGGCGTATCGGCCGCACCGGCCGCGCGCAGCCGGGCGGCGACGATGCGCGCCGCGTGGACGGGTAGCTCGGCATACGCGGAGACGAGAAAATCCGTGAGGCCCGCCGCCGCACTCGCAGCCAGCGCGCGGTCGACCCCCTCGATCAGCTCGGCCGTGCGACCGCGCAGCTGCCACTCGACCGCGACGCCCGCCGACGCAGCATCCTTCGCGACCGCGAGCAGGCGATCGTCGGGTACCAGCACCCCGACCAGCACCACCAGG